>CAYUJP010000199.1:0-1575 GCA_964445055.1 uncultured Alistipes sp. | reverse complement strand
ATATCGTACATAGTAGCGGAGCTGAACTCATCGAGTTACGACGTCGCATTGGTCTAGTACCACAACGTCCTTGCCCCCTGCCTATGTCTATCTTCGATAATGTTGCTTACGGTTGTCGTATTCATGGAGTGCGTGGATGGCGCAAGTTGGAGGCCATTGTCAAACACTACCTCCAAGAAGTTGGTCTTTGGGACGAAGTCTGCGAACGGCTCTATGAACCTGCGACAGGACTCTCCATTGGTCAACAGCAACGTCTCTGTTTAGCTCGTAGTCTCTCTGTCGAGCCTGAGTTCATCTTGGCAGACGAGGCCACCTCCGCTCTCGACCCCATTTCGAGCAAAATTGTCGAGGATCTCTTTGTCAAGCTCAAAGAGCGCTACTCCATTATCATGGTCACCCATACGTTGCGCCAAGCGCTACGCATTGCCGACTATGTGGTCTTCATCTATATGGGTGAAATCATCGAGACCGGAGATGCCGAACAAGTGTTTCACCACCCACAACACGAGTTAACTCGCAACTATCTATCCGGAGTATTTAGCTAACAATCAATATCTATACATATATGAGTAACCGAAAGTTAACGCATTTGAAAGAGCTGGAAGCCGAAGCCATCTACGTGCTTCGCGAGGTTGCCGAACAGTTCGAACGTCCGGTCATCCTCTTTTCCGGTGGAAAGGATTCCATTGTCGTTACACACCTTGCTTACAAGGCTTTCTATCCTGCACGCATTCCCTTTCCTCTGCTACACATCGATACGGGACACAACTTCAAGGAGACAATTGAATATCGCGATGCCTTGGTTCAGAAACTTGGTGCACAACTTATCGTAGGCTCTGTACAGGAGTCTATCGACAAGGGACGAGTCAAGGAGGAGACAGGCTACAATGCAAGTCGCAACAAACTGCAAACCACCACATTGCTCGATACCATTGAGAAATATAAGTTTGATGCTGCCATTGGTGGAGCACGACGCGATGAGGAGAAGGCTCGCGCTAAAGAGCGGTTCTTCTCGCATCGCGATGAGTTTGGACAATGGAATCCCAAGAATCAGCGTCCCGAACTGTGGAACATCTTCAACGGTCGTAAAAATATGGGCGAACACTTCCGCGTCTTCCCCATCAGCAATTGGACCGAAATGGACGTATGGCAATACATCTACCAGGAGCAAATTGAGATGCCCAGCATCTACTTCACACACCGTCGTCGTGTATTCCTGCGCGATGGTCAATGGTTGGCTGCCGAGCCATGTATGCGTCTGAAGCCCGATGAAGAGGTTGTTGAACGTGAAGTGCGTTGCCGTACCATTGGAGACATCAGTTGCACTGGCCTTACGCTTTCGCGAGCACATACCCTTGAAGAGATTATCGACGAGATCGCTGCCACTCGTGTCACCGAACGCGGAGGACGTGCCGATGACAAACGTTCCGAAACCGCAATGGAGGATCGTAAGAAAGCGGGATACTTTTAGTCACTCTCCACTAAGTTCAATTGATTTATTGAAAGAAGATTATGGAAATAGTCGTCAATCAAACGATCGGCGTATTTTGTAATGGCAATCATCCATTGCTCTTT
>CAYUJP010000198.1:0-1626 GCA_964445055.1 uncultured Alistipes sp. | reverse complement strand
AATTTATCTTCGGAACAGGAATGTTGCTTCCGAAGTTTGAAGCAGCTATTTTGGGCAAAGAGTCCGGTGAAAAAGTTGCCTTTACGCTTGCTCCAGCCGATGGATATGGCGAGGTAATCGAGGAGGCCGTCATCAACTTACCCAAAACCACATTTATGATTGACGGCAAAATTGCTGAGGATATCTTGTATGTAGGTAGTCAAATTCCGATGTCTAATGCAGATGGTCAGCGTATGATAGGTGTTGTCAAGGAGGTCACCGACCAGAACGTCAAGATGGACTTCAACCACCCTATGGCTGGCAAAACTCTTAACTTCGAGGTGGAAGTTGTCTCCGTGCGCGATGTCACTGCCGAGGATCTTGCTGGCAAGAGTTGCGGAGGATGCAACTGTGGCGATGGTTGCAACTGCGATGATAGCGAACAAGGAGGTGGTTGCCAAGGTTGTCACTAATCGAGTTATACCTCACACCTAAAGGGCCGGCTCACAGCTGGCCCTTTGTCTATCTTCTAAAATCACTCCTACAAATATTTTCAGCAAACAAAGTCGTGTTAAATTTGTATCTTTGTCATTGGTAATTGGTATTATTTCTTCATGACTACATTTAGACATCTCACGCCACAAGAGATTATTGCCCTTGAGGAACGCCACACACACGCTTCCGATTGGTCACGCATTGAGGTGTCTGACGACTTTCAACCAACACAACTCTTTCGTGCGGAACTCAGTGGCGTTGTACGAATTGCGACAAATGTACACATTCGTAATGCCTACATCTGCAACTACAGCATAGGCAACGATACCCTCATCGAAGATGTCGTACGGCTGGAGTGTCGCCATACAAGTTCCTTTGGCGAAGGAACTCCCGTAGCGGTAATGAACGAAAATGGCGGACGTACCATCCACATATTTTCGGACCTCACCGCCCAGATAGCTTATATTACAGCACTCTATCGGCATCGTCCACGTTGTGTCGAGGCTCTCGAACAGATGGCTTTGGCTCAAGCTCGACAGGCCGAATCGCCATTGGGATTCATCGGACCGCGGTGTCGCATCATAGGCTGTCGGCTTCTTCGCGAAGTGCGACTTGCTCATGATGTGATTCTCGAAGGCGTGTCGCTTCTTGAGAATGGCAGTATCGGTGCTCACGCCTTTGTAGGTATCGATGTCAAGGCCTACAACTTCATCCTCTCCGACGCAGCACACGTTGACAATGGCTCCATCATCGAGCGATGCTTTGTGGGTGAATGTTGCCATATCGACCGCGGTTTCTCGGCAATCGACTCCCTCTTCTTTGCCAATTCTCACTGTGAGAATGGCGAAGCTGTCTCCATCTTTGCCGCACCCTATACGGTCTCCCACCACAAATCGTCGCTACTCATTGCCGGTTTCTTCTCCTTCTTCAACGCAGGAAGTGGTGCCAACCAGAGCAACCATCTTTTCAAGTGCGGGGCTGTACATCAGTCGGTTCATCGTCGAGGATGTAAATTTGCCAGCAGTGCTTATGTTATGTCTCCTGCCATCGAAGGCATCTACACCATGGTCATGGGGCGTCACACGCACCACCACGACACATCGGCATTTCCATTCTCCTACCTATTGGAGCAGGAGGGTAGCTCGGCACTGA
>CAYUJP010000197.1:0-1725 GCA_964445055.1 uncultured Alistipes sp. | reverse complement strand
TGTTGCAGGTGTTGCCTACGCCGGGTCATACGCCGGGTCATGTGGCATTCTACTGTGCCGCACAGAAGGTGCTCTTTACGGGCGATACCCTTTTCCGCGAGAGTATCGGTCGCACCGATCTGCCTGGTGGTGACTATTCGTGGATTATGCGCTCGATTTTGGATACCATCATTCCGCTGGGAGATGAAGTACAACTCTATCCCGGACATGGCGAAGCGACATCCATCGGTCATGAAGTGCTCTACAATCCCTTTATCGTAGAGGTGCTCAACGAAGAGGTTCACTACAAGTAAACAGTTGGTGTGCATGGATGCGAATCGATTGTTGCACCGAATTCTCTACAAGGTGCTTTCATTGAAGGGCTACTTGCGTGTGGTGAGCAGCCTGTTTTTCTTGTCGCACAAGTTGCGCATGGGACGTTACGACGAAGCTACCGAGTACACGTTTCATCTCGACAAGTTGGTGAAACCCGGCGATTTGGTTATCGATATAGGGGCAAATTTAGGCTATTATGCTCGGCTACTTGCGCAGTGCGTGGGACGCAAAGGATTTGTCTACGCTGTAGAGCCGGTAGCTCCCATCCGACAGGTCCTGGAGTGGAATCTGCGTGGCTATACCAATGTGGAGGTGTTACCCTATGCCTTGGGAGCCGAGGAGCAACAAGTGACGTTAGGTAATGCTACCGTACACACGGCAGGCTATTTCGGTACGGGACAAAACTTCGTCAAGCAGGGTCAGGAGGCTACAGATGTAGAGTTCGAGGCGGAGATGAAGCGAGGTACCGACCTCTTTGCACATCTGACTCGCATCGATTTTATCAAGTGCGATGTAGAGGGGTATGAAGTGGTGATTCTGGAGCAGATGCGTCCGCTATTGGAGCGTTTCCGGCCCACGGTATTGTGTGAGTCGGGCGGAGACAATCGGGCACGTGTGGTAGAACTCTTTACTTCACTGGGATACGATGCCTTCACATTGGAGCATGGCGAGGAGGTGACTCTGACGGAACAGTCGCACAAAGATATCATCTTCCGCCCACAGCGACGGAGGTTGTCGAGATAGAGATGAAACGCCAAAATCAAGAGAAAACGATGCGTATAGATATATTGACCGTTGTACCCGAACTGCTCTATTCTCCGCTGAATGAGTCGATACTCAAGCGCGCACAAGAGCGAAAATTGGTGGAGATTGTCATACACAACCTGCACGACTATGCCCACGATAAACGTAAGACGACAGACGACTATCCGTTTGGTGGTGAGGCGGGTATGGTGATGAAGCCGGAGCCTGTGTTCGAATTGGTGGAGAAGTTGCAGGGAGAGCGTCGCTACGATGAGATTATCTACACTTCGCCCGATGGAGTACGTTACGACCAGCACGAGGCCAATCGGCTCTCGATGTTGGAAAATATCATTGTGTTGTGTGGCCATTACAAGGGTATCGACCACCGCATTCGCGAACATCTCATCACTCGCGAGATATCCTTGGGCGATTATGTACTCACAGGGGGCGAACTGGCAGCCTGTGTCATTGCCGATTCTGTTGTGAGGCTATTGCCGGGTGCTATTGGCGACGAAGCCTCAGCATTGACCGATTGTTTTCAGGACAATTTGTTAGCAGCTCCGGTCTACACTCGTCCGGCAACCTTCAGAGGGTGGAGCGTTCCGGATGTGTTGCTGTCGGGTAACTTTGCTGAGATAGAACGATGGCAGGAGGAGCAGTCGTGGG
>CAYUJP010000196.1:0-1734 GCA_964445055.1 uncultured Alistipes sp. | reverse complement strand
ACATCGGGTTTGTTGATTTTGCCCAAAAATTGTCGGGCATATGCCGACAGACTCTCCACATAACGCCGTTGTCCCTCAGCATAGAGCGTGTCAAATGCCAACGTCGACTTTCCCGAACCGGAGAGGCCGGTGATGACGGTGAGCGTGTTGTGAGGGATGCTGACCTCTATATTTTTGAGGTTGTGGACGCGTGCGCCCTTGATATGTATCTCTTCGGGTTTGTTCATACTTCGATTGTGGCTCCATCCACCTTTTGTAGCCGCTCTGTCAAACGGGCATATCGGCTTTTTCGTATCCGCAACACCATCGTCGATAGGTTGTCAAACAACTGTTGTTCGATGGTGGGTTGCTCCTCCTTGACAATGCGCATCACATCGTTCATGGCCATGTAGGAGAATCTTACGGTCAGCACTTCATCCACAGTACGCTCGACGATGGTCGCTGCATCGAGCACCAGAGCTGCCGATTCACGATAGGCGGCTATCAACCCAGGTACCCCCAACTTGGTTCCCCCAAAGTAACGCACGACAACTATCAGTGTGTCGGTCACATTGCGCGATAACAGTTGTCCCAAGATGGGTTTTCCGGCGGTCGACGAAGGCTCGCCGTCATCGTTTGCCCGAAACGACTCCCCTCCCGCTCCCAAACGCCATGCATAGCAGTGGTGTGTGGCATCGTAGTAGCGTTTGCGCAATGCCTCTATCCGTTCGTGAATCTCCGACTCGTTGGCAACGGGATAGGCATAGGCAAGGAACTTGCTGCTTTTCTCCTTAAAGACAGCCTCAGCAGCCTCTTCGATGGTTAGGTATGTATCTGCTGCCTGTTCGGTCATTTTACACGTTTGAACACCCTATCCCACCGAATGTTCGAGGGGAACGATTGATTTGCATCCAACGACAACCATATGAACGAAGCCTTGCCCACGATGTGGTCCTCCGGAACGAAGCCCCAGAAACGCGAGTCCGCCGAGTTGTGACGATTGTCGCCCATCATCCAGTAGTAGTTCATCTTGAAGGTATAACTCTCGGCGGGCTCTCCGTTGAGCAACACACTTCCGTCGGGTTGCACCTTCACGGTGTTCTGTTCGTAGACCTCGATGCACCGACGATACAATCGCAGATTCTCGATATTCAGTGCAATGGTAGCTCCCTTGGCGGGAATCCAGATAGGACCATAGTTATCTTGACTCCACCCCATCTGCAGAAGATGAGGATAGACATCGGTGTTGGGCTCGTCGTAGGTGTAGCGCTCCACACTTGTGACGTTGCTCATCTTGCGTAGCTTTTCGGCCACTTCGTCGGTGATGAGCATGTAGTATTTTGGGCCGTTGCCTCCGCTCCACTCGCTGATGCCCAATCGTTCGATGGCATAGCTCGAGAGGGGCGACGACACCTCGACGGTGTGTAGATATTGTTTGCCGGGGATGGGCGCTTGCGCCTCGCCGTTGATGTAGACATCGCCTCCGACCACACGCAACGTGTCGCCACCGATTGCTACGCAACGTTTGATGTAGTTTTCGCGTTTGTCGACCGGACGCGATATGACCGTGTAGTCGCTGAAGAGACGCTCGCGTCCCGCCTTTGTGCCATAGGTTTGCTGATACTCGCGCAACACATCGTAGTAGGTCACTTCCTGTCGCTCCAACAGTACCGTGTCGCCCGCGGGGAAGTTAAATACCACCACATCGTTGCGTTGAATCGTTTTCAACCCTTTCAATCGATGATAAGGCCACTT
>CAYUJP010000195.1:0-1740 GCA_964445055.1 uncultured Alistipes sp. | reverse complement strand
TTGCTACAAAGATACGACCGCAAATTAGATTTGCCAAATCGTACCCCTCATTTCAGGAAGATAAGCTCCAAATTTGGACAAAGAGACACCACCGGCACCCAATGTACCAAACATTTTACTACCTTTGCCCTAGATTATTAAAGAGATGTCGAGGCAATACAACAGTCGTTGGGCGCGTCGTTGCACAGCCTCGGCCGAATAGTTAGGAACATTCGTTATATGTCGAAAATTGTCGATTATATTAAGTTGGTGAAGTTTCAACACACCATCTTCGCCATGCCGTTTGCCATGATATCGTTTGTCTACACGTGGTGGCACTACCTTGCCCCTGCTGAAGCGCAAGGCATCGCGACGGGGCACTCGCTGTGGCTCACGCTATTGCAGGTGGTGCTCTGCATGGTTTTTGCACGCAATACCGCCATGGGATTCAATCGCTGGGCCGACCGCGACATCGATGCCGCCAATCGTCGCACCGCCAATCGTGAGATACCAGCAGGAGTCATCACCCCTCGTGAGGCGTTGCGTTTTGTCGGCATCAATGCGTTGCTCTTCGTAGGGTGTGCCATCAGCATCAATCCGTTGGCCGGATGGCTCTCGCCGATAGCACTCTGTGTGCTCTTGGGGTATAGCTACTGCAAGCGGTTCACCTGGTTGGCACATCTGGTGTTGGGACTCGCGTTGGGGATTGCCCCCGTAGGAGCTGCTATCGCACTTGTGGGGCGCATTACGCCAGAATCGTGTCTGCTAGCGCTATTGGTCATGACCTGGTGTGGCGGATTCGACATCATCTATGCCCTGCAAGACTACGAATTCGACACCACGCACGGATTGCACTCCATTCCACAACGGTTCAAACCACGTGGTGCATTGGCCATCAGCCTAGGGTTGCACATCCTAAGTATAGCCGCGCTCATCGGTTTTTGTAGTTACTGTCCGCAGGGCGTGGCGCTCTGGTTGGGCGAAGCGATTTTCATCGCCTTGCTCTGCGCAGAGCATCTGCTAGTGACCCCCACTCGTCAGCGCAACATCGGCATCGCCTTTGGTACACTCAATGGCTTGGCAAGTCTTACCCTATCGCTCTTCCTCATCGTACAGATGTTGCTGACGCGATAAGCATTTCAACTCTCGGAAAAACAATCTTCAGATAAAATCATCACATCATGTTAAGCAGACGTATCGCCTCCCAACTTCGGGATTTGGAGACCCCTTTCTATCTTTATGACACCGAGCTACTTCGGCAAACCCTCGAGAGTGTGGTTAATGAGTCGAAACGCTACAACTATAAGGTTCACTACGCCATCAAAGCCAACTACGACGAGCGCCTGCTTGCCATCATCCGTGCCTATGGACTGGGCATCGATTGTGCATCGGGCAACGAAGTACGTAAAGCCATCGAGGCAGGGTTCGACCCACAGAGCATCGTCTATGCCGGCGTAGGAAAACGCGATTGGGAGTTGAAATATGCCATCGAACAGCACATCATGGCCATCAACTGCGAGTCCATCGAGGAGTTGCAGGTGCTCAATGCCTTGGCACAAGAGGCAGGGCGCACGGTCGATGTAGCATTGCGTATCAACCCCGATATTGACCCCAAGACCAATCACTGTATCGACACCGGCCAAGCCGACAGTAAATTTGGCATCTCCTATGAGGAGATTCTCGATCATGCCGAGCAGATTCGTGCACTCGACCACCTTCACATCGTGGGAGTACACCTCCACATCGGTTCGCAGATTCGCG
>CAYUJP010000194.1:0-1790 GCA_964445055.1 uncultured Alistipes sp. | reverse complement strand
GGTATTCCTGCCCCTAAAGCATGAACATCGTATCCATGTCCGATTCGAAATTTGATCATAACGATAAGGTTTATTAAATAAAAAAGTGATGCTGTTGTTTTGATGGAGCGCCGAGCGAACAAACAGCAAGGCAAATATAGAAAATTTTCGAGACAAAGCCGAGGTTTCGATGATAGTTTTGTACTTTTGTAGAAACGCTTAATCAGAGAGAATAATCTATGGCAGACTTAACAACACTATCACCCCAAGAAGTATGGAGCGAATTCGAGGCAATCACCAAAATTCCACGACCCTCCAAGCGTGAAGAGAAGATACGTGATTATCTAATACAATGGGCCGAATCGCACCACTTAGCGTATCAATGCGACAAGACCGGAAATATCGTCATCCGCAAGGCAGCCACTGCAGGTTACGAAGAGCAACCTACCGTTGTGCTACAAGCTCATATGGACATGGTGTGTGAAAAGAACACCTCAAAACAGTTTGATTTTGAACATGACGCCATCGAAACACGCATCGATGATGGATGGGTTAAAGCCGACGGTACAACTTTGGGGGCTGACGACGGCATCGGAATCGCTGCTGCGCTGGCCCTGCTTGCTTCTGACCAACTATCGCACCCCGCTTTAGAGGCACTCTTCACCGTGGATGAAGAGACCGGACTGACAGGGGCTTTCGGCCTGGGCGAAGGGATGTTGACAGGTAGGTACCTACTAAATCTCGACTCTGAAGATGAAGGAGAACTCTTCATCGGATGTGCCGGTGGCATCGACACTGTAGCGACTTTCCATCCTATGGCAACTCCTGCGCCCGATGAATTCGACTATTTCCGCATTGATGTAAAGAATCTGCGAGGAGGCCATTCAGGCGATGACATCGACAAAGGACGAGCCAACTCAAACAAGATTGTCGCACGACTGCTATATGAGTTACTTCCTTATGGATTGGTACTCAACCGCATTGATGGAGGTAATCTGCGTAACGCAATTCCGCGCGAAGCTTTCGCTATCTTCGGTGTACCCAAAGAGAATGGGGCAGAGGTGTGCGACAAGTGTCGACAATTTGCGGTAGAGGTAGTCGAAGAGTTCAAATATACCGAACCAGACTTGCAACTCAACCTTAGTAAGATAGAAGGTGTTGCTTGGGTAGTAGACCCTGTGACGTTGCAGGCGTTACTCTGCGCATTGGTAGGTGTACCCAATGGAGTACTCGGCATGTCTCACTCGGTGGAGGGGCTAGTTGAGACATCAACCAACTTGGCTTCTGTTAAATTTACCAACGAGGGTGTTGTCGTTGTAAGTTCGCAACGCTCGTCAGTAGATAGTGCCAAACGCTATGCTGCCCAAACCGTAGAGGCTGTATTCCGCATTGCAGGAGCTGACGTGAGTCATTCTGATGGCTATCCAGGATGGACTCCCAATCCCGATTCTCACCTATTGCGTATCACCGAAACCTGCTACAAAGAGTTGTTTGATGCCCAACCGAAAGTTCGTGCCATACATGCCGGGTTGGAGTGTGGACTCTTTTTAGAGAAGTATCCACAATTGGAAATGGTCTCCTTCGGTCCTACCCTGCGCGGTGTACACTCACCCGATGAGCGCATTGAGATTGCATCTGTCGAGAAGTTCTGGTTGTTGCTCTGCGAGGTAGTAAAACGCCTATAGCAACTGCTCCGTTGCACTATAATGTAAGAGAGTCGACACCCGATAGGATGCCGACTCTCTTACGTTATCACCGCTTGATGGTCATCACAAGTCAATGCTCCCCTCCAAAATTTTCTTATACTCGAT
>CAYUJP010000193.1:0-1852 GCA_964445055.1 uncultured Alistipes sp. | reverse complement strand
CAAGCAGGGAAACTCCGCCGAGTTAGCTCAGTTGCCGTGTGACCCGGCTCCTGCTACGCTCTCTTACGCCTCGACAGGTGCACAATTGATTGTTGAGGAGCAAGCCTCTATCTACACGGGTGTAGCCGTAGCAGGCGATGTGATCTACTATGGCACGTCGTTGGGCGAATTGAAGGCCTATGACACATACAAGAAACAAACCGTGTGGAGTCAACACTTCGGAAATGCTATCTACTCGACACCACTCTGTGCCGAAGGGGTTGTCGTTGCGGGCGATGCTACCGGTGCATTGTGGGGATTCGATGCTACACAAGGCAAGCGACTGTGGAAAATTACGTGTGCATCGCCGGTTGTGGGCGATGGTACGATTGTCGACGGTTGGCTCTATATGGGGTTGGGAAGTGGCGTGATGGCAAAGATTAATCTGCATACCGGCAAAGTGGCTTGGCAATATCAATTTGGCGAAGGACAACCTCAGGGCCGTCCTGCGGTGGCAGACAGTCGTGTCGTATTCGGTGCATGGAATACCCATCTTTATTGTCTCGATGCACAGACAGGCCAACTTGTTTGGAATTGGACCAATGGAAGCACGCAGAAGCTCTTCTCTCCGGGACATATCGTACCACGTGTCACGGGAGGACGAGTCTTTATCGTTGCCCCCGACCGTTATATGACTGCTATCGACCTGCAAAGTGGACGCCAATTGTGGCGCATCAAGCAACGCAAGGTGCGCGAGACAACAGGTATCAACGCTGACGGTACGGCAATTTATGCCAAGACGATGGATGGCGAGATGTTGGCGGTAAGTAGCTCTGCCGAGCAGTACGAGGAGCTATGGCTGACCGATGCCGGATGGGGATACGACCATAATCCTTGTCCGATAGAGGTGCGCTCGGGAGTGGCTTATATGGCAAATCGTACCGGTTGTGTGGCGGCTGTGCGTGAGAATGGCACGTTGTTGTGGGCGGAGAAGTTTGCCTCATCGGCGGCCAACGACTTCTACATAGATGCAAAGAATCGTCTGTGGGTGACCTTTATCGAGGGTCGAATCTACTGTTTGGGAGACCCGACAACTCGCTGAATAACTTGCAAAATTCGCTTTCAAAATTGGGCGTGAGGGTATCTCGTCCTAGTGCATGTATGATTTCGCTCATCGTCCAGAAACGGCCACCGTCAGTCTCGTCGCTGGGTGTAATGATTCCATCGTAGGTGGTGCGATGTACGTAGACCAACTCGCGTTCGCGGTCGGAGTCGAAAAGATAACAACGCAACGATTCAGGGATAAAATCCGTGATGCCTAGTTCCTCTTTAACTTCGCGACGAAGCGCCTCATCGATGCTTTCGCCGAAGCCAATGTGTCCTCCAACAGCTGTATCCCATCGCCCTGGCTGAATATCTTTCCAAAGAGGTCGTTTTTGTAAGTAGAGTTCTCCGCGTGAATTGAAGACATGAAGATGGACAACGGGATGCAACAAGTGACTGCCGTTGTGACATTCGCCTCGGGTGGCGGAACCGATGAGTCGTCCCTCAATATCGACAAGAGGAAGCAACTCCAAAGGGTTATCGTTGTTCATGCTGATGACATTAAATTCGGAGTGTCGCCGATAGGACGCGTACTACGCCCCTCCCAAACGAGCTCTCTTTGTACACAAAGGTATAGAGAAAATACGAGAAGAAAAAATCGATGTGTGGGGTTGTTCTAAGGGGTGGCAGTAGCGTGGATGAGTGCCGATTCGATAGCTAAATAGGACTGATATTTCACATATTATAATAGGTAAGGACCAAAAACTGGATATTTTTCGAAAAAAACGGGCGGAGTATTTTTTAATTCATAAAACTATTCTATCTTTGC
>CAYUJP010000192.1:0-2011 GCA_964445055.1 uncultured Alistipes sp. | reverse complement strand
GGCAACACCGTGCAATTTTGGAATAAGAGTGTCATAGTTTCTTCGTATCGATTGAATTACCCCTCACCGTGAGGATACTACGACCATCCACCGATGTAGAGAAAATTTGAATCACTTTGCTAAATGTCCCAGGCTCTTTCTTATGCAATTCGTAGACAACTTTTATCACACCTCGTTCACCGGGGGCTATCGGGCGTTTCGAGAACGATACTTTGGTGCAACTACAGGAGGTCAGTGCCCGCAGAATCACCAACGGTTCAGTTCCATCGTTGATAAAAACGAACTCTTTGGTAAGATTTCCACCCTTACGTGGTACATCGCCAAAATCAAAGGTATTCTCTTCGAATCGCAGATGAGCTCCAACTGGGGTTACATCGGCACAGGTGGTATGCCGATGACGTTGCGTTTTTGTCTTCTGTGCCTTAACCGACAACGGGAAGAGAACAACAGATAGGAGGAGTATCAAGAGTCGGTACATCGTCAATTCATTTTAAATATGTAGGTAATCATTCCGCCCTGCACAAAACTCTCGCTCTCGGTGAAACGTGCCCGACGTGCCGCCCGACGTGCCGCCTCTACAAGCGTGGCATTGCTTGTCGTAGAGCCTTGAGCATGGAATTCGGCACTGGTAACATAACCTGAAGCATCGACTGTCACATCGATAATCACCTTGCCGGAGACATTGGCCGTATAGTCGGGTTTGGGAAGTGCACCCACCAAGCCACGCCCTTGAAGCCCCTTATCAAGATTTCCACTCACCACATCCAGGCCACTTCCTGTACCCGAAGCACGATTTGTCTCTCCAACTGGAGCCTTGGGATTGCCCACATCATCCGGTTCATCAGTTCCCTCTTTTGCCATATGGAAGAGCGCTTTAGGGTTGACTGTTTGCGTCTGCTCGTCTGAGCCCTTGACCTGATTGAACGATTCCGTCTCATCGAGTTGCGTATGTTCGGGCTCCACCGTAGCCGTCACAGGTGGCGTTGGAGGTTCGACGGGTGGCAACTCCTCAAATTCGACATAGAGGGTCTCGCTTAACGGTGTCTCATAGACCACACGCACTTCACCAAAGAAAAACAGCACACTCAACGCAAAGAGATAGAGTGCCAAAGCACCCCATGCCCAACGTTGTGACGAACTATCTTTTGGGTTGTAGTAGTACATCGATGTCAAGGTTGTGTTGCTAAAATCAACTTATAGTTGCGATCCTTGGCGATGTTCATCACCTTAACCACCTCATCAACAGCAACAGTTTTATCGCAATGCAGCGAAATGGTAGGCTCTTGTTGTCCCTCCAAACGCTCTACCAACGCACGTTCTACCCCTTCAATGCCATTGACACGATCCAACTCTACATAGTAATTGTACGTGTCACCTACTTGTTGAATTGACACCGTAGTAATGGCCTTATCTTTGAGTTGATTGGCACTCTTTGGGAGCATCAGTTTCAACGCATTTGGGTTGATGAGTGTTGTTGCTATCAGCAAAAAAATCAGCAACAAGAACATCAAGTCGGTCATCGACGCTGCCGAGTAGGATTTATCGACTTTGGAACCATGTTTGATTGCCATAGCGCACTACTTTTGAACAGGCTGATTCAAAATATCCATGAAAGCAATGGAGTTAGCCTCCATCTGGAACACGAGTTTCTCGATGCGTGCCACCAGGTAGTTGTAGCCGAAATAGGCTGGGATACCTACAATCAGACCGGCAACCGTGGTCACCATCGCGACATACATACCACCAGCCAACAGCGACATGTCGACCGTTCCACCCGCTGCTGACATATCCATGAAGGTCTGCACCATGCCGATGACCGTACCCAGGAAGCCCACCATCGGAGCACCACCGGCAATGGTAGCTAGTGCGGGGAGTCCATTCTCCAATTTCGACACCTCTAAGTTTGCCACATTCTCAATGGCTGACTGCACATCGCTCATTGGACGCCCCAAACGACCAATGCCCTTCTCAACCATGCGTGCGATGGGGGTGTTGGTGTGGCGACACAGAT
>CAYUJP010000191.1:0-2011 GCA_964445055.1 uncultured Alistipes sp. | reverse complement strand
CTTACTATCAATCCCTCCATTGGAGAGGGCCTATTTGACCTCGACCGTCTGTCAATAATGACTGCTGTCGATGAAGGCCCATTTTTGCGTCATGTACATTTCGAAAAGCCACTATGGATCTACATCGATGGTCGCTCTAACAAGGGTATGATTTGTGAAGAGAACCCCTTGGAACAGAAATAACGACTACTATTGTCGTGTCAAACCTCGTTCAGCAGCTAACTGTTCCATCAGAGCATAGGCCTCGTTGTAGTCGTTGTGAATGACACCATCAAGAATAGCATTTTTAATCTGTTCCTTAATCTCGCCTATTGCCCGGCAAGGAGATAACCCATAGGTTTGCATGATAATCTCGCCCGTTATGGGGGGCTGGAAATTTCGTATGCGGTCACGTTCCTCCAAATCCTTCAGTTTCGAACGGACCAATTGAAAGTTTGCCAAATAGCGCCGTACTTTGGCGTCGATACCCGAAGTGATATCTGCTTCACAGAGTGTCATTAAACTCTCAATGTCGTTACCTGCCTCAAAGAGTAATCGTCTAACAGCCGAATCTGTTACTTGATCTTCCGACAGAATGATGGGACGTAGGTGTAGGAATACCATCTTCTGCACAAACTTCATGTGCTCGTTCATGGGGAGTTTCATGCGTCGGAATATTTGCGGTACCATCTTTGACCCCACCGTCTCATGCGAGTGAAAGGTCCATCCTACATGTGCATCATAAGCTTTTGTCTGGGGCTTAGCTATGTCGTGCAGAATAGCAGCCCAACGTAGCCACAAATCATCGCTCTTCTCTGCTACATTGTCGAGAACCTTGAGTGTATGGATGAAGTTGTCTTTGTGCGCATGTTTCCCGATACGTTCTACTCCCTTCAGCGCTTGCAACTCGGGAAATATCAGAGCGAGAAGACCAGTGCGCTCTAATAAGTCGAATCCATAGGAGGGATGTGGCGCTGCCACAATTTTATTCAACTCTGTTGCAATCCGCTCGTGTGATACAATGCGTATACGCTCCTTGTTGCGACAAATCGCATCAAAAGTATCGGGGTAGATATCGAATCGTAGCTGCGTGGCAAAACGTATTGCGCGCATCATGCGCAAAGGGTCATCGGAAAAGGTGATGTCGGGGTCGCAGGGGGTGCGGATAAGCATATCGCGCATATCCTCCATACCACAGAATGGGTCTATCAACGTGCCAAAATCTGATTGATTGAGTGACCAAGCCAATGCATTGATAGTAAAGTCGCGTCGGCGTTGATCGTCATCGAGGGTGCCTTGTTCAACAGCAGGTTTGCGAGAATCAGCAGTGTATGACTCTTTGCGTGCGCCGACAAACTCCACTTCCACACCATCGGCGCGAAGCATGGCTGTGCCAAATGTCTTGAATACAGAGACGTGCGTGTGTAATTCATCTGCAACAGCCTGGGCTACTTGAATGCCACTCCCGACTACAACTACATCGATATCCGTTGAGGGACGTTGCAGATAGTAGTCTCGAACATATCCTCCGACTACATAGGCTCTTACGCCCAAACTGTCGGCAATGCGCCCGATGCGTCGAAAAATGGGCCTCTCCAGCGGGTCTCGCTTCGGATTCATCCTCTCAAACAGTATTTGTAGAGACTTACCGTGTTCTCCAATCCGTAGTAGAGTGCATCGCTGATAAGGGCATGACCTATCGAAACCTCATCTGTCCACGGTATGTTTGTCACAAAGTCACGAAGGTTCTCTAAGTCCAAATCATGACCGGCATTTAATCCCAATCCACAACGACGAGCCTCAGTAGCAGCGGCAACGTAGGGTGCAATTGCCTTTTGAGAATCTGCTTTGTGTGTCGAAGCATACGCTTCGGTATATAACTCCACTCGATTGGCTCCACAATTTGCCGCCCCACGTACCATCTCAATGATTGGATCGACAAAAATAGATACCCGAATGCCTTCTGCTTGAAAATGAGCACACACTTCTCGTAGAAACGATGCATGCTTGATTGTATCCCAACCGGCATTGG
>CAYUJP010000190.1:0-2014 GCA_964445055.1 uncultured Alistipes sp. | reverse complement strand
GGCAACACCGTGCAATTTTGGAATAAGAGTGTCATAGTTTCTTCGTATCGATTGAGTTACCCCTCACCGTAAGGATGTTGCGACCTTCCACCGATGTAGAGAAAATCTGTATCACTTTGCTAAATGTCCCGGGTTCTTTTTTATGCAACTCGTAGACAACTTTTATCACGCCTCGTTCGCCGGGAGCTATCGGACGTTTCGAGAACGACACCTTGGTGCAACTACAGGAGGTCAGTGCCCGCAGAATCACCAACGGTTCAGTCCCATCGTTGATAAAGACAAACTCCTTGGTAAGGTTTCCACCCTTACGGGGCACATCGCCAAAATCGAAAGTGCTCTCTTCGAATCGCAGATGGGCTCCGGCAGGAACCTCATCGGCACAAGTAGTGACATGTCTGTTACGCTGTGTTTTTGTCTTCTGCGCCTCAACAGACAACGGAACGAGAACAACAGACAAGATGAGCATCAAGAGTCGGCACATCGTCAATTCATCTTAAATATGTAAGTAATCATTCCACCCTGCACGAAACTCTCGCTCTCGGTGAAACGTGCCCGACGTGCCGCCCGACGTGCCGCCTCCACAAGCGTGGGATTGCTTGTTGTGGAACCTTGAGCATGAAACTCGGCACTGGTAACATGACCTGAAGCATCGACTGTCACATCGATAATCACCTTGCCGGAGACATTGGCTGTATAGTCTGGTTTGGGAAGTGCACCTACCAAACCACGACCTTCGAGTCCCTTGTCAAGATTTCCACTCACCACATCCAAGCCACTGCCTGTACCCGAAGCACGATTTGTCTCTCCAACCGGAGCCTTGGGATTGCCCACATCCTCCGGTTCGTCGGTCCCCTCTTTTGCCATATGGAAGAGCGCTTTGGGGTTGACTGTTTGCGTCTGCTCGTCTGAACCCTTAACCTGATTGAACGACTCCTTCTCATCGAGTTGCGCATGTTCGGGCTCCACTGTAGCCGTCACAGGTGGCGTTGGAGGTTCTACGGGTGGCAACTCTTCAAACTCA
The DNA here is from genome assembly GCA_964445055.1 of uncultured Alistipes sp. Lineage (GTDB taxonomy): Bacteria > Bacteroidota > Bacteroidia > Bacteroidales > Rikenellaceae > Alistipes. The sequence continues at coordinate 993 of CAYUJP010000190.1, read as the reverse complement.
ACATAGAGGGTCTCGCTCGACGGTGTCTCGTAGACCACACGCACCTCACCAAAGAAAAACAGCACACCCAACGCAAGGAGGTAGAGTGTCAAAGCACCCCATGCCCAACGTCGTGACGAACTATCTTTTGGGTTGTAGTAGTACATCGATGTTAAGGTTGTGTTGCTAAAATCAACTTATAGTTGCGGTCCTTGGCGATATTCATCACCTTGACCACCTCATCGACAGCAACGGTTTTATCGCAATGTAACGAAACGGTAGGCTCTTGTTGTCCTTCCAAACGTTCTACCAACGCACGCTCTACCCCTTCAATGCCATTGACACGATCCAACTCTACGTAGTAGTTGTACGTGTCACCTACCTGTTGAATCGACACCGTAGTAATCGCCTTATCTTTGAGCTGATTGGCACTCTTGGGGAGCATCAGTTTCAACGCATTGGGATTGATGAGTGTTGTTGCTATCAGCAAAAAAATCAACAACAAGAACATCAAGTCGGTCATCGACGCCGCCGAGTAGGATTTATCGACTTTGGAACCATGTTTGATTGCCATAGCGCACTACTTTTGAACAGGCTGATTCAAGATATCCATGAAGGCGATGGAGTTGGCCTCCATCTGAAACACGAGTTTCTCGATGCGCGCCACCAGATAGTTGTAGCCAAAGTAGGCCGGAATACCTACAATCAGACCGGCAACCGTGGTCACCATCGCTACATACATACCACCGGCCAACAACGACATGTCGACCGTTCCGCCCGCTGCCGACATATCCATGAAGGTCTGCACCATACCGATGACCGTACCCAAGAAACCCACCATCGGGGCACCACCGGCAATGGTAGCCAGTGCGGGGAGTCCATTCTCCAATTTCGACACCTCTAAGTTTGCCACATTTTCAATGGCTGACTGCACATCGCTCATTGGACGCCCCAGACGGCCAATGCCCTTCTCAACCATGCGTGCGATGGGGGTGTTGGTGTGGCGACACAGAT
>CAYUJP010000189.1:0-2045 GCA_964445055.1 uncultured Alistipes sp. | reverse complement strand
TGGATGATTAATTTCTCAACCGAAGGAATTCAAACCGACCAATTGTCGATGCAGATAGCTGTACTGAACAACGACCAAAACTTCTACAAGCCTCGTTATTGGAAGGCGGAGTGGTCGACGGTCGATTCGATGGAGCCTGCCGATGATGCCAAGTGGCAACTTATCGGTGAGTATGAGGTTCCGGACCTCAGTATCTGGAGCAACACATTGACTACGACCATTGTCGCGTATAAATATATCAACTTCAGGTTGCCTCTGGAGATGCTGGGACGTAAAAATGTCTATGTGCGGTTGATGCCTCGCAACGCAATGGCAAGTTCGGGTGGCGGTTATGCAGACTCCTTTATCTACGAAGGTAAGGCGGGTGCGCAAGCCAGTGCATTGAGCTATTTTGCCATTCGTTACAACAAGTAGGCTCTCAAAAAGGAGAGATTGATAGAACTTGGGGAGGGTGCTGTGATATCCTCCCCAAGTTTGTCGTACACAAATCGTGCGAAAACAAAATAATAAGTCGTTATTGTACGTTAAAAAGAAAAATAACACATGAACGTGCGTAGATATAGATGGTGTTTGATTGCAACAGGGCTGTTGCTGTTGGGGAGTATCGGTCACTCCTATGGTCAAACTAAGGGTAGCGCGTTGCGCTATGTTGAGGCCCAAACGTTGACCGTCATCGGAAAAGCACAGTCGTCGGGAGCACCTTTCCAACGGCTGGATACGGCAAGATATAAATTATGGAATCCGGTAAAGAGCTATGCCACCTATTCGACGGGTTTGGCGATTGTGTTTCGCACGAATAGCTCCATCATAGAGGCTCGTTGGAGGGCTGCCGACACAGGCCCAGGTCACATCATGTCTCCGGCCGGTCGCATGGGGCTGGATTTGTATATCGAACGCGACGGCGAGTGGGTGTTTGCCGGATTGGGCAGAGCCAATGGAGGCGAATCGGAACATGTGTGTGCGTTGGCCGAGTATATGAACGACAACGACAAGTTGTGCCTGCTCTATCTGCCGTTGTGGAGCACGCTCGAACGGTTGGAGATAGGGGTGGCACAGGGTGCAACAATCGAGGCAGCACCGAATCCATTCAGACACAAGGTGGTGGTATTGGGCTCGAGTATTACCCACGGTGCCGCTGCCAGTCGCACGGGAATGACCTACACGGCTCGCATGTCGCGAGATTTAGGCATCGAATTTCTGAATCTCGGATTTAGCGGACAGTGTAAGTTGCAACCCGAATATGCAAAGATTCTGGCGGAGACAGAGGCCGATGCCTTCCTTTTCGATGCCTTTTCGAATCCCAATGCAAAGGAGATTGCCGAACGATTGGAACCTTTTGTACGGACGATACGTGCGGCTCATCCGCAGACACCGCTTATCTTTATTCAAACCGAGGTACGTGAGATTACCAACTTCAACGAACGCAGAGCCAAGTCGGAAGCTGACAAGCGAAAAGCAGCGGAACAAGGGGTGCGTGCGTTGATGAAACAGGATAAGCACATCTATTTCATCGATTCAAAGGCGATGATTGGTGTCAACCACTTGGGTACCATCGACGGAACACACCCCACAGACGAAGGGTTCAGCCGTATGGTAGAGCATCTTGAACCTCGTCTGCGCAAGATTCTTCGTCGGTATGACATTCGTTGAGTATTCCATGAAACAACACACCGCCGGGTGGGACTACAAGTCGATGGACTTGCATTGCAACCCGAGCGAACGGATTGCCTGTAGGGTACGTGGCAAAGCGTAGCTTAGGTTGCGAAAGGCCTTTTCGGAGTCGTGAAAGACGACGATAGAGCCTCCTTCCAAATAGCGCGTGACGTTGTGCAGACAGGTACGTGGCGAGAGCGAACGATTGTAGTCGCGGGAGATGATGTCCCACATGATGAGCCGATAACGTCGACTCAGTGCGTGTGCCTGAGCAGGTGTGATGCGTGCATAGGGGGGACGAAACAGTTCGGTGTGGAGCAAATCGTTGGCAAAATCGACATCTTCGACATAGCGTTCCAAACTCATGCCCCAACCCTTTTGGTGAGAGTAGG
>CAYUJP010000188.1:0-2045 GCA_964445055.1 uncultured Alistipes sp. | reverse complement strand
GCCGATTGGTCTCGGTGTCGGGGAACACCACCCAGGGCCGAAAATGTTTAGCTTCCTCAAACTCCATGCGCGCATACGATGCGATAATTACCACATCGCCCACCTGCGCTTTACGCGCTGCAGCTCCATTGAGGTAGATGGCGCCACTCGAACGAGGACCACGAATCACATAGGTATCGAGACGTTCACCATTGGTAACGTTCCATATCTGTACACGTTCACCCTCAATGATGTTAGCTGCCTCCATCAACTCTTCGTCGATGGTGATGCTACCCACGTAGTTGAGATTAGCCTGAGTGATTGTCACTCGGTGAATTTTTGATTTTAACACCTCTATTTGCATCATCTCATTCTGGCTATTTGATTCGAATATTGTCAATCAAGCGTACCGAACCTGCCTGCACAGCAATACACCCCTGCACATGTTCGCTCTCCGTCCACGTTGTAACGGGCTGCAACGTCAGTGCATCGACCACTTGGAAATAGATGGTCCGCAACAGACCGCTACGATTGGTCTCGCGCACCACGAAATTAACCAACTCGTCGGGGGTCATTGACAACGCTTGTTCCGCACCCAAACGCAAGGCACGATAGATGTCGGTAGCCACTGCCCGATGCTCGGCATCAAGCAGTACATTACGTGAAGAAAGGGCCAAACCGTCCGCTCCGCGCACGATTGGACAGGGAACAATCTGCAATGGGAAACTCGACTGCGCCACCATTGCACGAATAACGGCTATCTGCTGAAAATCCTTCTCACCGAAGTAGGCACGTGCCGGACGAACCAATGCAAAGAGTTTGCTCACTACCTGAGCCACTCCATTGAAATGCCCCGGACGTGTAGCACCTTCCATCACCTTGTCAACCTGACCGAAATCATACTGACGGCGGTCGGGTACCGGATACATCTCCTCGACCGAAGGCATGAAGACAATATCGGCTCCGGCCTGCTCCAACAAGGCACAATCGGCCTCCGGAGTACGAGGATAGTTGCGCAAATCGTTTTTATCGTTGAATTGTGTTGGATTGACAAAGACACTTACCACAACCGTGGCATTCTCTTTGCGAGCTCGCTCCACGAGCGAACAGTGTCCCGCGTGCAGAGCACCCATCGTTGGCACCAAGCCTACCCCTGCGGGATTTACCTCAGCCAACACTTCACACAGCGCATTGACGCTTGTTACGGTTTTCATCTTTTGTATGTAACTTATTTCCGTTTCCGCACAGGTCTTCTACCAAGAAATTTGCTCTACTTGGTGCTACAAGTCCAACAGCGACCTGTTCTTACTGCCAAACCTGCTATCTATTCAGTGATAACCGGTTAACCCGAAAGCAGGCGCAAAGTTAGAAATAACAATTAAGATATAAAAGCGAACGGGGAAAAAATATCCGAGATTATACGTGATACAATTGTTAGGAAGAGGCGAATAGACGAAATTGCAGATGAAGCTAAAAAAAGGGGGACACCTAAAAAGTGCCACCCCTAAATGTATCGAATCAAACCGACTATTGACGCGAAACGCTCACTTGGAAACCGGGAACATCGATATCCTCATGCGACTGTTCGATGATTTGCCACATCTGCTCAACGATGTCGGGATGGAGATGTGCTACGTTGTTAGCAATAGCCTCAACCTCCTTGCTCGGAACCGAGATATCGTAAAGTTCCATGGTGTGGTTGCCCTTGAAGATATTGCGAACCAAACCCTTCCAATTGCCAATACGCACAGCCAACTGACCACCGGCAGCCGGATACTCCCAATAGAGATAGGGATGCTCCTGTTGTTTTTTCGTCTTTCCCTCAAGAATTGGGAAGATAGAGACACCATCGTTCTGAGGCGCCTTCACACCGGCTACATCGCAGATGGTAGGCATGATGTCGGTGAAGTTGCCAATGTGGTCGGAAACGCTACCCTTCTTCATCTTGGCAGGCCACGATGCAATAAATGGCATGCGGATACCACCCTCATGTAACGAACTCTTGCCCCAACCTTTGCCACAACGGAAAGGTTGTGCACTGTCGAACCATACAGTAGGCGACGAAG
>CAYUJP010000187.1:0-2065 GCA_964445055.1 uncultured Alistipes sp. | reverse complement strand
TCTTGCAGATATTTGTCGTAGAACCACTGATGCAGTCGTAAACAAAGATATCCGAATCTGTCGACACCGCATAGGCCGTACCGACAAGAGGCTTGCATGTATATGCCAAGAGTGTTCCCTCGTGACTCCAAGCAATCTCTGCCATATCGAAATAGGGAGCCAAGGGAACATCCCATGCAGCCGATTCTCCCACGATATCCTTACCCTGCGTAGCACAGCCATCGACAAGATCCGCCACAAAGAGATGACGGTAGCGACCTTCGTCCCAATAGTTCCAGTGACGGCACATCAGGTCATCGTAGACACGAGCCTGCGACTGGGGCATATCTTGATAGCGTTCGCTCGATTTGCGTGCTGCACCCTCAACAGCTACCGTCTCGACATACCAGATTCTATCGGCTGTGCCGTTCACACCATAGCCCTCAACATCCGACTCGCACGAAGTTACCTGCACAACATCGTCTCCCGATGCGAGCATGCTCCACACCTGTTGCGTGCCACTACGGTCTGATAGAAAGTAAATGCGCTTTCCATCTGCCGACCACGTTGGAGTCGAATTATTTGAATCAGCATCTGTCAGCAGACGCACCTCGTTGCGTTGCATATCTCGCACATAGAGTTGCGTAATTCCTTTGTTTGTCTCCATAGAGTAGCGCGTAACCGAATAGGCTAACAATTGCCCATCGGGTGAGAGTTGCGACTCTCCCAAGCGCGCCATTTTCCACAGTATCTCCGGAGTGAAATGTCCCGTGGCAATCTCTTCAGCAGTAAGCGAATTGTCCACCTCCTGTGGGCGAGACTTATCGCTACACGATGTAGCCCCTAACACGACACAAGCCATAAACATCCAAATTTTTTTCATATTACATCTATTGTTTGCTTTTTCATCCGATATAGTATCATAACCTTCAGTCAGGTATCACCCATGCAAAGGTAGCCTATTTTCTGCGGTTTTTTACGAGCGCTTTTTCAGAATCTTTGTATTTTTGCGCATTGCAGAAATTTAAATGTAAACATCCATGCAAACGACACTCTATTTTGCAGACCATATTCTAATCTTCACCAATCGTACACCAGACGCTTACCATGCCGTCTATCCCTCAGACATCGAGAGTTTCGATGCACAACAACTCATTGACACCCTCTCATTGCACCACCTCGTGGCAGTCGTTCATCCCAATTTCGAGCAATATTTTCAACGTTTCGCAACGTATTTCACCCCAGTCACAGCCGCGGGGGGCATCGTCACCGATGCACAACAACGACGCTTGATGATTTACCGCAACGACCGCTGGGACCTACCCAAAGGGCATTGGGAGCAGGGTGAAAGTATTGAGGAGTGTGCGCTACGCGAGGTTCGCGAAGAGACCGGCGTCGTAGCTACCATATGTCGCCCTCTCTGTCAGACGCTACATTGCTATCAGATGAAGGGACGTTGGGAGATGAAACGCACACATTGGTTTGAAATGGCTTCCACCGCTCCTACCATACTCACGCCACAACACGAAGAGGGCATATCCAACGTATGTTGGTGTACAACCAACGAGGTTTCCGATCACCTACAACACACTTTCCCCACCATACGGCGTGTTTTTGAGTCACTTTGAGTTAAGTCTCGTTTCTCACAAAATAGGTTGACTCACTGTAGGAGCCAACCTATTCTGTCAAGACTTTTACTGAAGAAATTATCAACGTTTTCCCAACTTTTCATCCAACATCAAGCAATCGGTATGCTCCGCAACACATAAAATTCCATGGGCTGTATGCTCCTCTTCAACTTGCTCGTTAACGAACCACTGCAACATATTTGCAGTAGCGAAGTCCTCTTCAGCCACAGCCAATTTGCAGAGGTTGTGAACAAGTGCCGTAACTTGCTGCTCGTGTGCATAAGTCTCGGCAAACATCTCCTTCAAGGAGTTCCATTGTGTTTTCACCGCAGCAATGGGAGCCAGCACTACCTTAGCTTCTTGTTTGTGCATGTAATTGATAAATTTCTCGACATGCTCCTGTTCCTCCTTGGCTTGAGCATCAAACCAATGAGCTGCACCTGCAAATCCCTTGGCTA
>CAYUJP010000186.1:0-2094 GCA_964445055.1 uncultured Alistipes sp. | reverse complement strand
TCATCTCCTTCATGGAGGATTCGGGATACTTGGCACGTGCCGCCTTCATCATGGACCGCATCATGCACCGCATCGGGCTGCACGGCAAATCGTTCATCCCGCTGGTGATGGGCTTCGGATGCAACGTCCCCGCCGTGATGGCCACACGCACCATCGAGAGCCGCAGCAGCCGACTCATCACACTGATGATTACCCCCTTCATGTCGTGTAGCGCACGACTGCCCATCTATATCCTCTTCACCGGCGTATTCTTCTCCGCTTCGGCGGGATATGTGCTCTTCGGCATCTATCTGTTGGGTATCTTGGGAGCGGTGGTCACGGCACGACTCATGAGACGTTTCCTTTATCGTGTCGACGAGACCCCCTTTGTCATGGAGTTGCCTCCCTACCGCATCCCCACATGGCGCACCACGCTGTCGCACATGTGGGACAAGAGTGCGCAATACCTCCGCAAAATGGGAGGCATGATTCTCATAGCAGCCATCGTCGTGTGGTTCTTGGGCTACTTCCCGCGTACGGAGACACCTGCTACCACACTACCCGCCACCACTGATGTTACGGCAGTAACCGCCGATGCGCCCGAATCCTACTTGGTGCGACTGGGACATTGGTGCGAACCGATGTTCCGACCCTTAGGGCTCAACTGGAAGGCAAGTGTGGCCATTCTGTCGGGTGTCTCGGCCAAGGAGATTGTGGTCAGCACCATGGGTGTGCTCTATGCCAACGACGAGAACACCTCACTTGCGCAAACCTTGCGCGAGAGTGGCGACTTCACGCCGCAATCCCTTTTGGCAATGATGGTCTTCATCCTCTTCTACATCCCCTGTTTCGCTACGTTGCTGGCCATTCGTCAGGAGGCGGGGACAAAATGGGCCATCGTGTCGATTGTCTACAACACCACCGTGGCATGGGTACTCGCTTGGGTGGTCTATCATGTTGCGTTGTGGCTATGAGTGATCGTGTGCAAATCGTCATTGTAGCCGTCATCGGCGTGTGGGTGTGCTACCGTCTGTTGCGAGCCCTCTATCGGATGTTGTTTCGTCGGCAACACACCTGCGACGGATGTTGCAACTGTTGCAGCAAATCGGACACTGCGTCCAACTCCAAGTCCTCCGGACAGTAGCGGGATTTGCCACCACCGTGCGGAACGACGTCACCGACCCGCTTCTCCATATTTCGGGAGCAAAAGCGACGTCGCCGAACAAATTTCCCGATTTGGCGAACAGATACTCCTCAAAACGGACAAAATGGCATGATTTCCGAACATTTGTATCCGTTTTCACCCCACTCTGCATGCTAATTTTGCGGTATAAATTTCGGTAGGTAGACCCTTCGCTGACGAAGAGTCGGTCCATCCGAAGCTAAAACGCGAAATTATGGAGAGGATTTTCAACCCCAATGAGCTATGCGGAAAGGGGTGTTCGACATGCAACCTCTACCAACATCAAGTTGATGTAGGCTTCCGTTATCGCGAATACCCACAAAACTGTGTCATCCTGCGCAGATCGACCAGCGCCCATGTGATTTTCATTCTCATGCAGGGGAGTATCGTGCTCAACTGCAACGGCTACGAGGAGAAGATGCTACATGCCGGTGAGATGATTTTCATTGCAGCGCACTCCTTCATGGACCTGCAATGTCTAGAACGCACAGTTGCCCTCGTCTGCGTGTTTCAGGAGCCACGCACCTCGTGTGGCAGGTTGAACATTCAGCAACTCAGCACCTATCTGCGAGGCGTACACTACAACCTCGATACCCTACCCGTCAACGGAGAGATGTCCGTGTTCATCGATTCGGTGGTCGGATGTCTGCGTAGCAACCTCAGTTGCGCCTACATGCACCAACTGCAAACCGAGGAGTTGCTGCTAAGCCTGCGCTACTTCTACCCCATTCGGCAAGTAGCCACCTTCTTCTACCCCATTGCTAGCAACTCGCCCGAATTTCGGCTCTTTGTCATGCGCAACATCGACAAGGTGAACAACGTACGCGAGCTCATCGAGATGTCGGGACTCAGCCGAAGCACCTTCTACGACAAGTTTCGTATCGAGTTCAACGACGAAAACCCCAAGCTCTGGATGGAGCGACAATTTCGCA
>CAYUJP010000185.1:0-2095 GCA_964445055.1 uncultured Alistipes sp. | reverse complement strand
GTTTTCTAAGTGACATTTGCTCCAAAGATAGTTACAAAATAGCGAACCGCAAAGTCCCACCGCTTTTATCTGTCGCATAGCTAGCGCGCTGCTTCGAATCTCTCGCAAAGTCCCGATTGAAAACAACAGACTTATTCACTCGGTGTATGTGTGTTTATCAAAATAAAATCGTATGTTTGCTACCCCCTAACGAAGACGCTGTGTTCCTCTCTCTATTCAGGGGGAAGGAAAGAAATCTTATTTGGCGATGAAGAAACGTCTACCATCCGACTCATCACAACTTGAGCTTTTCCAGCGGGAGACCGACCTCTCTGCGCCCAAGGACGACTGCTCGGAGTCGCTTCCGTCGGTTTCGTGCGATTTGGACTCACTGTTCGATAGGCTCAGCGAGTCGGCCTTTCGCAGTCGGTTTCATTTGAGGGAGACCGACCGGCGATATATCGCTGAAAAGGGACTGAATACCATCCGGTTTCATGCCTACGATTTTATAGCCAAACGGTTGGCTCCGGCAATCATTCCCAACGACGGACGACAGACACCCATGCGTGGACATCCGGTGTTTGTGGCTCAACATGCCACAGGGTGCTGCTGTAGAGGTTGTTTGTCGAAGTGGCATCACATTCCCACGAATCGCCAACTGACCGGCGAAGAGCAACGTTACATCGCGATGGTACTAATGGCTTGGATAGAGCGTGAAACCACCCCTTCGCAATCCTCGCAGAAACAAACCTCCCGATAGCGTCATCTCTGCAATGCCCTCTATACCGAACCCGATTACTTCGATGGGTAAAATGAAGATGTGGCTGAAAAATCGTCCCGAAATAAGATAAATTTTTTAACTTTGTAGGAGCGTATTTATTCAACAATTGATATCATGGAACGATGCAATGAGGAGGTGGGCAGCCGAATCAAACTTTTGCGCAAGGCTTTGGCAATGACCCAAGAGCAGTTGGCACAGCAGTTGGGTATCGGGAAGGCTGCACTGTCGATGATTGAAACAGGACGGGCGGCACTCTCGGCCCGGAATAGGCAACGCTTGATTCAGGAGTTGAATGTCAATCCCGAGTGGATAGCGTGTGGTGAGGGTAAAATGTTCAGTGCAGAGCCAACCATCGAGCGTGCCTACCACCACCGCACTGAGGAAAGCTTGCCTCTGCAGAGTGTGCCACTCTATGCATTGGACCAAACGGAGGGGCTAACACACCTTTTTGAGCACGCTCACGATTTGCCCCCCATGAGCTACATCCACATTCCCAACATACCCAAGTGTGATGGGGCACTCTATGTGATGGGCGATGCCATGTCGCCTCTGTTGCGGGGAGGTGACATCGTCATCTACAAACAGTTGCGATGCCTCGATGACATCTTCTGGGGCGACATGTATCTGCTCTCTATCCGTGTGGATGGCGAGGAGTATGTGACGATACGCTATTTGCATCGGTCCGAACGCCCCGGGTGTGTGACATTGGCTAGCGAGAACTCTGCCTTTGCCGATAAGGAGGTTGAGTTGACACGCATCTGTGCCATTGCACTTGTGAAGGCGAGCATCCGCATAAATGCCATGCACTGACTCTCGGTTGAGATAGACGCATAGGGGCTAAACACAGAGAAGATGAGTCGAGCCTTTTAGTGCATCATGGCGCGTTTTACACCCCAACGAATCAGCAACACATTGACGGGATATGCTATGCAGAACCCTATGCACATGGCTATCTGCATCGCAAACCAGAAATTCCAATTTCCGCGTACGGCTATCCATTGAGGTAGATAGGCTGATAGGAACAACATCCAACCCACCATTCCTGCTTGCCACGCGGTGAGCGAGAGAAAGTCGGCCTTCAGTGCCTGCCACAGTGCTCGTCCTCGCGACAACGGTTGCATAGCTCGGATGGCTACATACTGAAAATAGATACCCATGAGTAGCGCCAGCAGGTAGTCGACAACCCACCCGCCCCAAAGGAGACTTCCTCCCACAACTACAGGAAGCACCCGACGAAGGCTTTCGCCCACGAGGTCAGCCAGCGTGCAACCGGCTCCGCAATGGAGGGTCGAACGTACTACACCGTGCCACAAAGGGGCAGGAGGCATCGGCATC
>CAYUJP010000184.1:0-2098 GCA_964445055.1 uncultured Alistipes sp. | reverse complement strand
ATTCTCTCAAATTGGCCATAGCTTTTGCCACATCTCCTCGTCCTCCCATCCTGTGGCGGTGCGTAGCCACTCTCGTTTGGTTCCACAGAGGGTGAATCCGACATGCTGGAATAGCCGTTTGCTTGCTGTGTTACTCTTGCTAATGTTGCACCATAACTGGTGTAATCCTAGTACTTCGTGTACATAGGTGCAGAGTACCTCCAATGCATCAGCCCCATAGCCATGTTGTCGTTCGTGGAAGTCGTGTATCAGAATACCCACACCGGCACGCCGATTGTCTGGATCAAATTCAAAAAGGTCGATAAGTCCCACTGCAGAGGAAGCCATCTTATCGTGTTCCTTGCGCTCAATCACCAATCGCAATTGACGTGTTGCGTAGATGTCGAAAGTTTGTTCATCGATGAATCGCTCAAGGGCGTGACGCGAGAAGGGAGCGGTTGTCCCACTCACTCCCCATATTGTCGGGTCATTTTCCCAGCGATAGAGCAACTCAATATCTTCGGGTTCCAAGGCACGAAGACGTGTGGCGGTTCCTTCCAATAATCGCATAATGGTACACAATAACAAACACTTTAAACCCCGAGCATCGTGTGCATCGGGGCTTAAAATGATGGGTTTACACTAAAGTCCGATGACCTGGTTGCGTATCAACATCGCCACGCCCCAAGCACTCGATGTTTCGTTGAGTTTCGACAGTCGAAACTTCGTATCTTTGTAGACCAAGTTGAGCGAATATTTGTTGGTCGATGACTTTAAGGGTAACATCAGGTAGTCGCCCGCAGCCGCGAGGTTTCCACCGATGATGACCGTCTCCGGATTGAAGGTGTTGATGAGAAATGCCACCGCTTTGCCAATCTTCTCGCCGGCCTCCTCAATCAGTTCAATCGAGAGATTGTCGTCGTTCTTTGCTGCAGCAATAATGTCATCGATATGTATCTGCTCTTTACGATCATACTTCTCACGCAAGATAGTGTTCACTCCCTTGTCAATCAAGGTACAGATTTTCTCTTCGATGGCAATACCTGACACTTCTGTCTCCAAACAACCTTTCTTACCGCAGGCACAAATCTTCTCGTTGTCAAAGAATGGAATGTGCCCGAACTCCCCTGCGAAACCACTTTTGCCGTAATAGAGCTTGCCGTCCATAACGATGCCAATGGCAATACCGCGACCCAAGTGCAGGTAGAGCATGTCGTTCTCGTTCTGACTCTTCCCACTACTATATTCGGCATAACAACGTGCACGGGTGTCGTTTTCAAAGAGCGTACGTATTCCGGTGCGCTCTTCAATGATATCGCGCATCGACGTCTCGTTTGAAGTGAAATACTTGTAGCTTCGTCCGGTTGCCGGGTTCACACGTCCGGTCATGCAGACACCTAATCCCAAAATCTTGTTTCGATCGACGCCACAATTGTTGATAAATTGCTCGATATTGGTGCAGATGCGCTCCAAACACTGGGGACGGTCTACCAATTCAAACGATGAGTCAATCTGTTCGTGGATGATGTTGTTTTGAAGGTCAGTTACTACATAACTCATGAAGTCACGACCCACGTTGATGCCTACGAAGTAGATGGCAGAACTGGCCAATCCGTAGATGTTGGGTCGTCTGCCACCGGGCGTCTCCACCTTGCCATTGTCGGTGACAATGTTTTCATCGACAAGTTCCTGTACCAACTTAGTAATCGTTGGTACCGAGATGTGAAGTTCCTTGGTCAATTCTGAGAGGGTACACTCTCCGTGAACGGCCATGTGGGCAATGATGTTACGCTTGATGATACTGTTCTTGTGGGAAATTCCTTTCAATGCATCATCCTCGTGCTTGTTGAAAAATTCTGTTAGGGAGGCCATTGAGCTGGGGTACTGTAATTCTGGTGTTGTTACTAAATTTACGCGAATATAAAAATTTTATATTTTAAATGCAATTATATTTGAAAATAAATTAAAAATTACCTACTCGTACACCCTGAATTATTTGTTAAATCCACTGTTTTACAGTGAGTTTTATGTTGGAAATAGAAAGCGACGAATTTAACGTAATTTCGTTTTGTTTTCTATTTTTGAGCATTTTTTGGGGTATAATATTTCTTTTTGCAAT
>CAYUJP010000183.1:0-2110 GCA_964445055.1 uncultured Alistipes sp. | reverse complement strand
CAGGGCCTCTTCGACAATTTGCTCTAATTTTGTAATCATAGTGTATGATTGAAGTGTTCTTCTAATTCAAACGGTTTACCAACTCGTAGGTGTCGGTGGCAATCATCAGCTCCTCGTCGGTGGCGATGACGGCAACTTTAACCTTTGACGTGGACTTGGAGAGAATCTTATCCTCTCCGCGAACATCGTTGGCTTGGTCATCAAATTCGACTCCCATAAATTCCAGCCCCGAGCAAACCGTGTGACGCAACTCCTTCGAATTCTCGCCTACACCACCGGTGAAAACGATGAGGTCTACACCTCCCATCTCTGCGGCATACTCACCGACAAACTTCTTCACGCGATTGTAGTGCATATCGCGTGCTACGATGGCACTCGCATTGCCTGCATTGTATGCCTTGTCTATATCGCGCATATCGCTTGATAGGTCGGTCAATCCCATGACACCCGAACGCTTGTTCATCATCTCGTCGAGTTGTGCATAGGTCATCCCTTCTTTGGCTCCAATGAAGGTGATTGCCGAAGCGTCCACCTGTCCGCAACGCGTACCCATTACCAATCCGTCCAATGGCGAGAATCCCATGGAGGTGTCATACGACTTTCCATTGAGTACAGCCGTTACCGAAGCGCCGTTTCCAATGTGGCAGGTGATAATCTTCGAATGCTCATAGTCCAATCCGGCCAACTTCGCTCCGGTGCGTGCCACATAGTGGTGACTTGTACCGTGAAAACCATATTTGCGCACACGATACTTCTCGTAGTAGGCGTGTGGAAGTGCATAAAGGTAGTTTTTGGCCGGTATGGTCTGGTGAAATGAGGTGTCGAACACCGTCACTTGCGGAACCCCGGGCAACACCTTTTCAATCGACAAGACACCCTCCAGATTGGCAGGGTTGTGCAATGGCGCAATCTCAAACAACGAACGAATTTTAGCCTTCACATCCTCGTCCACAATACAACTTTCAGGGAAGAACTCACCACCGTGAGCCACTCTGTGACCGACGGCCTTCACTTCATCCAGTGAGGCAATCACGCCATGTTGCGGATGTGTCAGCGCCTCTAACACCAGACGAATACCCGTAGTGTGGTCAGGAATAGCTTGATGTACCTCATATATCTCTTTGCCGACGGGCTTGTGTGTCAAAATTCCTTCGGGCAGGGCAATGCGCTCTACCAAGCCTTTGGCTAACAATTTGCTCGAAGTAGGCTCCATGTCGATGACCTGATACTTGATGGAGGAACTTCCGCAATTTAAAACTAAGATGACCATAACTGCTAACAGATTACTATTTTTCTAATTTTTGTCAAAAATAATGAAACTTTTTGAGATGCAATCCTACTTTGCTGAAAAAACGATGCCGATGGCGTAGTGAATCATCGCCTAACATGCTTGTGTTAGGCGATATACCGATAGCCAACTCCTTTGACTGTTAGAATATGAGCTTCACCTATCTTCCGACGCAATCGGCGAATGTGAACATCTATCGTGCGATCGCCGACTATTACCTCTTTGCCCCACACCTGTTCGTAAATCTCTTCGCGCGTGTAGAGTCGTCCGGGTTCCGAGGCGAGTAGTTGTAGCAGTGCAAACTCTTTGCGGGGTAACGGATATTCACAGTCGTTGCATCGCACAGTGTATCGCTCTGCATCGATAGCTATTGTCTGTGGCGTCTCTGTCGGTAAGATACGTTTCAGTAACGCTTTGATACGACTGATTAAGATGTGCATCTTGATAGGCTTTGTGATGTAGTCGTCAGCTCCCGCATCAAAACCGGTCAATTGGTCTTCATCTTCACCGAGTGCGGTGAGAAATACAATCAACGTGTTGTGTAGTGCTTCGTGTGTGCGCAGTTGCTGACAAGTCTCCAATCCATCCATGCGTGGCATCATGCGATCGAGCAAAATAAGATGGGGTACTACAGTCAGTGCTATCTCAACCCCTTCGACTCCATCGTGGGCGACAAACACCTCGTAACCTTCGTGCTGAAGGTTGTAACGGATGAACTCAAGAATGTCGTCCTCATCGTCTATCAACAAGATGCGATGGCTCATTGTGGGTCTTTTGATAAATTTCCGCTAAGGTAGCTAAAAATCTGTAAAAAATTGTTAA
>CAYUJP010000182.1:0-2111 GCA_964445055.1 uncultured Alistipes sp. | reverse complement strand
CAGGGCCTCTTCGACAATTTGCTCTAATTTTGTAATCATAGTGTATGATTGAAGTATTCTTCTAATTCAAACGTTTTACCAACTCGTAGGTGTCGGTGGCAATCATCAACTCCTCGTCGGTGGCGATGACGGCGACTTTCACCTTCGATGTGGGTTTAGAGAGAATCTTATCCTCTCCGCGAACATCGTTGGCCTGGTCGTCAAATTCGACTCCCATAAACTCCAGCCCCGAGCAGACCGTGTGGCGCAACTCCTTCGAATTCTCGCCCACACCCCCCGTGAAAACGATGAGGTCTACACCGCCCATCTCTGCGGCATACTCACCGACAAACTTCTTTACACGATTGTAGTGCATATCGCGTGCTACGATGGCACTTGCATTGCCTGCATTGTAGGCCTTGTCTATGTCGCGCATGTCGCTTGACAGGTCGGTCAACCCCATGACCCCCGAACGTTTGTTCATCATCTCATCGAGCTGTGCATAGGTCATTCCCTCTTTGGCGCCAATGAAGGTGATGGCCGAAGCATCTACCTGTCCGCAGCGCGTACCCATTACCAATCCGTCCAGTGGCGAGAATCCCATGGAGGTGTCATACGACTTTCCATTGAGCACAGCCGTTACCGAAGCACCGTTTCCAATGTGGCAGGTGATAATCTTCGAATGCTCATAGTCCAATCCGGCCAACTTCGCTCCGGTGCGTGCCACATAGTGGTGACTTGTACCGTGAAAACCATATTTGCGCACACGATACTTCTCGTAGTAGGCGTGTGGAAGTGCATAAAGGTAGTTTTTGGCCGGTATGGTCTGGTGAAATGAGGTGTCGAACACCGTCACTTGCGGAACCCCGGGCAACACCTTTTCAATCGACAAGACACCCTCCAGATTGGCAGGGTTGTGCAATGGCGCAATCTCAAACAACGAACGAATTTTAGCCTTCACATCCTCGTCCACAATACAACTTTCAGGGAAGAACTCACCACCGTGAGCCACTCTGTGACCGACGGCCTTCACTTCATCCAGTGAGGCAATCACGCCATGTTGCGGATGTGTCAGCGCCTCTAACACCAGACGAATACCCGTAGTGTGGTCAGGAATAGCTTGATGTACCTCATATATCTCTTTGCCGACGGGCTTGTGTGTCAAAATTCCTTCGGGCAGGGCAATGCGCTCTACCAAGCCTTTGGCTAACAATTTGCTCGAAGTAGGCTCCATGTCGATGACCTGATACTTGATGGAGGAACTTCCGCAATTTAAAACTAAGATGACCATAAGTGCTAATAGATTACTATTTTTCTAATTTTTGTCAAAAATAATGAAACTTTTTGAGATGCAACCCCATTTTGCCGAAAAATCGATGTCGGCAGCGTAGCGAATCGTCGCCTAACCTGCTTGTGTTAGGCGATATACCGATAGCCAACACCTTTGACTGTTAGGATATGGGCTTCGCCAATTTTCCGACGCAACCGGCGAATGTGAACATCTATCGTGCGATCGCCGACTACTACCTCTTTTCCCCACACCTGTTCGTAAATCTCTTCGCGCGTGTAGAGCCGTCCGGGTTCCGATGCGAGCAGTTGCAGGAGTGCAAACTCTTTGCGAGGCAACGGATATTCACAGTCGTTGCATCGCACGGTGTATCGTTCAGCATCGATTGTTATCGTTTGTGGTGCCTCTGTCGGTGAGATGCGTTTTAGCAGCGCTTTGATACGACTGATTAGGATGTGCATCTTGATGGGCTTTGTGATGTAGTCGTCAGCTCCTGCATCGAAACCGGTCAATTGGTCTTCGTCTTCGCCGAGTGCGGTGAGAAACACAATCAACGTGTTGTGCAACGATTCGTGCGTGCGCAGTTGCTGACAGGTCTCCAATCCATCCATGCGTGGCATCATGCGGTCGAGCAAAATGAGATGGGGTACTACGGTTCGTGCTATCTCAACCCCTTCGACTCCATCGTGGGCGACAAACACCTCGTAGCCTTCGTGTTGAAGGTTGTAACGGATGAACTCAAGAATGTCGTCCTCATCATCTATCAATAAGATGCGATGGCTCATGGTGGGGTCTTTTGATAAATTTCCGCTAAGGTAGCTAAAAATCTGTAAAAAATTGTTAA
>CAYUJP010000181.1:0-2112 GCA_964445055.1 uncultured Alistipes sp. | reverse complement strand
ACAATTAGCCGACATCGTCATCCTTGTGGGTGATCCGGGTCGTGTGGAGTTAGTTGCATCCTTCTTCGATAGTCGTGAGTGCGAAGTCTCCAACCGTGAGTTCAACACCGTCACCGGTGCCTACAAAGGCAAACGTATCACGGTGATGTCTACCGGCATCGGTATCGGCAATATCGATATCTCAGTGACAGAGCTCGATGCATTGGCCAACATCGACTTTGCTACACGTCAGGTGAAACCTCAATTCCGGCAGTTGACTCTGTTGCGACTGGGTACATCGGGTGCCATTCAGCCCGATATCAAGGTGGGCGAGGCGGTCTTCTCGCAGATGTCTATCGGCTTCGATGGATTGCTCAACTACTACGCTGGACGCAACGAAGTCTGCAACTTGGAGTTCGAACAGGCATTCATGGCTCACACTACGTGGAGCGACCTATTGCCGAAACCCTATTTTGCGGTGGCAGATGCTACGCTGGCCAAACTCTTCAGCGATACAACGCGTGAGGGCATCACCATATCAGCCCCCGGATTCTATGCACCGCAGGGACGTTGGGTGCGTCTTGCACCGGCTGACCCTGACTTGAATGCCAAAATCGAGTCGTTTACCTATTGCGGACGTCGCATCACCAACTTTGAGATGGAGGGTTCGGCTTTAGCAGGTTTAGCATCGCTCATGGGCCACCGTGCGGCAACCATCTGCACCATCATCGCACAGCGCATTGCACTGGATGCTTGCACCGACTACAAGCCCTATGTACGGCAGATGATACAGATGGCACTCGACAAGTTGGCAACCCTATAGGCCACAAACCAAACAACAGAACGTATAAAGAAAAACAAAGATAAATCACAAGCGAACATGAAGTTTTCCGTATCAAGTTCTACGTTGCTGTCGCTACTGGCGACCACGGGAAAGGTAATCAACAACAAGAGTACATTGCCTATCCTCGACTATTTTCTCATGGAGTTGCACGACGACAAGCTGAAGGTCACAGCTTCCGATTTGGAGACGACCTTAGTCGGGGTTATCACGGTAGAAAATCTGGCCGGCGATGGGGTAATATCCGTACCTGCCAAGCAGATACTCGATTCGCTCAAGGAGTTTGCCGATGTACCTCTCACCTTCGACTGCAACGATCAGACATTCGAAATCAACATACAGTGGAACAGTGGTAACCTCCTCATCCCGGGAGCCAGCGCATCGAGCTATCCGGCCATTCCGGAGCCGGAAGACGATTCGCGTACCTTGGATTTCAATGTCGATGTGCTGGTCAACGGCATCAACAAGACGGTATTCGCTACAGCCGACGACGACTTGCGTCCCATTATGAATGGTGTCTATGTTCGTGTGGCAGGTGACACTGTTACCTTTGTGGCTACTGATGCGCACAAACTGGTGAAGCACACCTCGAAGAACGCTGTGAGCGAAGATGCCTATTTCATTCTTCCGAAGAAACCTGCCACGCTCTTGCGTGCAATCTTGGTCAAGGAGGAACGTCCGGTGCAGGTGATTATCGACCAGAAGAATGCCCGATTCCAACTTGCCGATTACACTATGGTATGCCGCCTCATCGAGGGTAACTATCCCAACTACGATGCGGTGATTCCGAAGAACAACCCCAACAAAATATTGGTCGACCGTGTGGAATTGCTCAATGGTGTGAAACGTGTGGCAGTCTGCTCCAACGCCTCGACAAACCTTGTTCGTATGGATATTGGTAGTGGCAAGATTGAACTCACGGCGCAGGATGTCGACTACTCAATGTCGGCCAAAGACTTAATTAACTGCAACTACGAAGGACAGCCCATCACCATTGGTTTCAAGGCAATGTATTTGGTGGAGGTACTCTCAAATCTCGATACACCAACCATTGTTGCCGAGTTGGCCGATGCTACACGTGCCGGAGTCTTCTCGCCGGTCAACGACGATGAGCAGCAGGGTAGTCAGACCTTGATGTTGCTCATGCCGATGATGATTAATGCATAAAATCACACCGCTTGCACGATGCGTGTGCCGATGTAGGGCGTAGCATCTGCCTAGGTGTAGAGGGAGTAGAAAATGCTCCGCTCCGTAGAAAAGTCCGAAGCAATTCGGACTTTTCTACAGCAATG
>CAYUJP010000180.1:0-2141 GCA_964445055.1 uncultured Alistipes sp. | reverse complement strand
CAAGCAGGGAAACTCCGCCGAGTTAGCTCAGTTGCCGTGTGACCCGGCTCCTGCTCCGCTCTCTTACGCCTCGACAGGCGCACAGTTGATTGTTGAGGAGCAAGCCTCTATCTACACGGGTGTAGCTGTAGCAGATGACGTAATCTACTATGGCACATCGTTGGGCGAATTGAAAGCCTACGACACGTACAAGAAACAAACCGTGTGGAGTCAACACTTCGGAAATGCCATCTACTCGACACCGCTCTGTGCCGAAGGCGTTGTTGTCGTGGGTGATGCTGCCGGTGCATTGTGGGGATTCGATGCTGCACAAGGCAAACAATTGTGGAAAATTACGTGTACATCGCCGGTTGTGGGCGACGGTACGATTGTCGATGGTTGGCTCTATATGGGGTTGGGAAGTGGCGTGATGGCAAAGATTAATCTGCATACCGGCAAGGTGGCTTGGCAATATCGATTTGGTGAAGGACAGCCCCAGGGACGTCCTGCGGTGGCAGACAATCGTGTCGTATTCGGTGCATGGGATACTCATCTCTATTGTCTTGATGCACAGACAGGCCAACTTGTTTGGAATTGGACCAACGGAAGCACGCAGAAACTCTTCTCACCGGGGCATATCGTACCGCGTATCATGGGAGGACGAGTCTTTATCGTAGCCCCCGACCGCTATATGACCGCTATCGACCTGCAAAGTGGACGTCAATTGTGGCGCATCAAGCAACGCAAGGTACGCGAAACAACAGGCATCAGCACCGATGGTACGGCAATCTATGCCAAGACGATGGATGGAGAGATGTTGGCGGTAAGTAGCTCGGCCGAGCAATATGAGGAACTGTGGCTGGCCGATGCCGGATGGGGATACGATCACAACCCTTGCCCGATAGAGGTGCGCTCGGGTGTGGCCTATATGGCAAACCGTACCGGTTGCGTGGCGGCTGTGCGTGAGAATGGTGTGCTACTGTGGGCAGAGAAGTTTGCCTCGTCGGCGGCCAACGACTTTTATATAGATGCAAAGAATCGGCTGTGGGTGACCTTTATCGAGGGCCGAATCTACTGTCTGGGAGACCCGACAACTCGCTGAACAGTTTGCAGAATTCGCTTTCAAAATTGGGCGTGAGGGTATCTCGTCCCAATGCATGTATGATTTCGCTCATCGTCCAGAAACGGCCGCCATCGGTCTCGTCGCTGGGCGTGATGATTCCATCATAGATGGTGCGATGTACATAGACCAACTCGCGTTCGCGGTCAGAGTCGAACAGATAACAGCGCAACGATTCAGGAGTAAAATCCGTGATGCCCAGCTCCTCGCGAACTTCGCGACGAAGTGCCTCTTCAATGCTCTCACCAAAGCCAACGTGTCCTCCAACAGCTGTATCCCACCGCCCCGGCTGAATATCCTTCCAGAGAGGTCGTTTTTGTAGGTAGAGCTCTCCGCGTGAATTGAAGATATGAAGATGGACAACGGGGTGCAACAAGTGGCTACCGTTGTGACATTCGCCTCGGGTGGCGGAACCGATGAGCCGTCCCTCGATATCGACAAGAGGAAGCAACTCCAAGGGATTGTCGCTGTTCATGCTGATGACATTAAATTCAGAGATATCGCTAGCAAGATGTGTACTACGCATCCTGAACGAACTCTCTTTGCACAAAGGTATAGAGAAAATACGAGAAGAAAAAATCGATGTGTGCAGTTGTCCTATGGTGCACGATGAAGGTGTGTGGCACGGGCGAGTACTAATTCGATAGTTAAATAGGGCGTATATTCCGCACATTATAATAGGTAATGGCCAAAAACCGGATATTTTTCGAAAAAAACGAGCGGAGTATTTTTTAATTCATAAAACTATTCTATCTTTGCAGTCGATTTCAGGGCATCCTGAGATGCAGTGGAGGGTTCTTTGAATGAGGCGAGGTAGAGATTTTTGAACGGCTTGTTTGGAAAATCGGAAAAAAGTTTTTACCTTTGCAGTCCAAAACGGTTCATGCCGATGTAGCTCAGCTGGTTAGAGCAGCTGATTTGTAATCAGCAGGTCGTGGGTTCGAATCCCTCCATCGGCTCGCATCGCAAGAAAACCATAAGGGAAGTTACCAGAGTGGCCAAATGGGGCAGACTGTAAATCTGCTGGCTTACGCCTTCGGTG
>CAYUJP010000179.1:0-2152 GCA_964445055.1 uncultured Alistipes sp. | reverse complement strand
AGAATCTCACTCTCCAAAAAGGCCAAAGCCGAGTAGGCCCAACACGTGCCACTTCTGTTCTGATTTTTTACCGATGTCACGGGCAAGGTTTTCACATCTGTGAATACATAACCCTCCTCCGTCTTTGGGGCCTCCTGTGCCCATGCTCCCAAAACCACAAGGCTAAGAAGCAGGGATACGATGCTCTTCTTCATATTATTGTTTTTGTTTGATTGTTATTTTTTTGATGTCGCGACAATGTTGCGGCAATCCTCCAATGTCAACTCTTCAGGTTTGCTTCCTTTAGGGATACGGTAGTTCTTGCCTTTGTAGGCGATATATGCCCCGTATCGGCCATTTTTCACCAACATATCGGCATCTTCGTCGAAGCTCTTGATAGGCGTGTTTGCCGCTGCTCGTTTTGTTTGGCTCTGACGAATCAACTCGATACCTCGTTCCAAGGTCAAGGTATAGGGGTCATCGTCCTTCTCCAACGAAGCAAATGTTGCTTTTCCCAAGCGTACATAGGCACCAAAGCGACCTAATCCCACCATCACGGGCTCACCTTCGCACTCACCCAAGGTTCGGGGCAACGCAAACAACTCCAATGCCTCATCGAGTGTAATCGATTCGATGAGTTGTCCTTTCTTGAGCGAGGCAAAACGAGGCTTCTCCTCTCCAACACCCTCAATCTCAACCATCGGACCATAACGACCGATGCGAGCCTTCACCAGATGACCACTCTTGGGGTCTACGCCCAACTCCCGCACTTGTGCTTTGCGGTCGGTCTGTGTTTCGATGGCCGAATCGACCATCTGATGAAAGGGACCATAGAAGCTACCTATCATTGCACCCCACGTGATGCCGCCCTCGGCAATGCGGTCGAACTCCTTCTCCACGTTTGCCGTGAAGTTGTAATCCATGATTGGTGCAAATTGATGCTCCAAGTAGTCGTTCACCACCATACCGATGTCCGTCGGTTGCAGACGTTTCTTATCCTTGCCATAATTCTCTTTGAGCGACTTGCAACTCAAGGTTTTTCCCGATAAGGTCAACTGCTCGTATTGACGTTGCTGTCCCTCTTTATCCTGCTTAACGACATATCCGCGATTGATGATGGTCGTGATTGTCGGAGCATACGTTGACGGTCGACCGATACCCAACTCCTCCAACCGTTTCACCAACGAGGCCTCGTTGAAACGTGCGGGCGGTGTCGTGAAACGTTGTGTGGCGGTGATTGTATCGTAACACAACTTATCTCCTACGGCAAGTTTTGGCAACAGTCCACTGCTCTCCTCTTGAGGTTCTTCATCGGTAGACTCCGAGTAGAGTCTGAGGAATCCGTCGAAACGTACCACCTCACCCGTTGCCGTAAATTGCTCCTTGTGGTTATCGATGTCGATGACAATGGTTGTACGGTCCAACTCGGCAGGTACCATTTGCGAAGCTACCGTACGTTTCCAAATCAGGTCGTAAAGGCGTTTCTCAGCAGGCGTCCCTTCAATGGTTTGACGCTCGATATACGAGGGACGAATTGCCTCGTGTGCCTCCTGAGCACCCTTTGTTTTTGTTTTGTAGTTGTGATACGACGAATACTTCTCGCCATACAGTGCTGTGATTTGTTCCTTGCATTGTGCCAAAGCTTGCGTAGAGAGGTTTACAGAGTCTGTACGCATGTAGGTAATCAAACCTTGCTCGTAGAGATGTTGCGCCACCGACATAGTTTGCGATACAGACATGCCCAATTTACGTCCCGCCTCTTGCTGCAACGTCGAGGTGGTAAAGGGAGGTGCCGGATAACGTTGTGCCGGTCTCTCATCTACTCGATTTACGGTAAAGGTAGCCTCCATACAACCGCGCAAAAAGGCTTCGGCCTGCTCCTTGGATTCGAAGCGAGTCGACAACTCGGCTTTGAACAGCACACGCTCTGTGCTCTGCGCTTCGTAGAACTGCGCTACAACCCGATAGTAGGGATTCGATTTGAAGGCGATAATCTCGCGTTCGCGCTCTACAAGTAGTCGCACAGCAACGCTCTGCACACGCCCTGCCGAGAGCGACGGACGCACCTTTTTCCAAAGTACCGGTGAGAGTTCAAAACCGACCAAACGGTCCAACACACGCCGTGCTTGTTGTGCATTGACCAGGTTCATATTCACCGTCCGAGGATGCTCGA
>CAYUJP010000178.1:0-2313 GCA_964445055.1 uncultured Alistipes sp. | reverse complement strand
GCGGATACCATGTGTCATTTGCCCAACCTACCGTTTGGAACATCGACCACACACCGTGAGTAAGATGGAACCACAAAGCGGCAAACCACAGCAGATAGACTACGAGATAGCACTCATTCGAGAAAAAAGTCTCACTTATCAATTCAACGCCGGTCTTTGGTTTTTGATGTAAAAGTTCGACCAACTGCATCTTCGACCAAAAGTTGAAGAGGTGAAGTGCAATACCTGCCAGGATAATCCATCCCAACACCAGCATGTTCTTCGAGGCCCAATCTACGCCTTTCTCCGTAACAGTTACCTCATAGCGTTGCTTACCACGAGCCTGATAGTTGTTGTAGGTCAGCCACAGCGCATACGCAAAGTGAACGACTACACCGGCAGCCAGCACAACCGTACCGACCAGTGCATACCAATTGGCTCCCAGAAACTCGCAAATCGCGTTGTATCCCTCAGGCTTGATGATTGCAACGAGGTTCATGGACATGTGGAAGAGGATGAACAGCACCAGAAAACATCCGGTAACACTCATCACCAACTTCTTGCCAAGCGACGAATTGGTTAGAAAACAGTTCATAATGTTTTGATTTTTGTTTATTTTTGTAAGTGATTTTCGTTACAAGTGCCACAAAGATAGGTATTGTTTGTTTAATAACAATACGAAACCTTAGGAATTTATAGCAAAATCTACCTAAAAATGGGGATTCCCGCTTCGAACAGAGGC
Source organism: uncultured Alistipes sp. (assembly GCA_964445055.1). Taxonomy (GTDB): domain Bacteria; phylum Bacteroidota; class Bacteroidia; order Bacteroidales; family Rikenellaceae; genus Alistipes. Next base: position 1,592 of record CAYUJP010000178.1, on the reverse strand, counting down.
ATGGATGTTTATCGAACGAGTTGTCAGAATCCAAATCATCGACTGTGCTACCTAAAAGCGATATACGAAAGCAGATGCGTCAACGCAACCTCGCGCTGACGCATCAACAACGTGCAACGGCATCTGCCGCTATCTTTCATCAGATTGAGCAACTCGCTCTCTTCCGCGAGGCTCGAACTATCGCTCTTTTCAGTGCACTTCCCGACGAGCCTGACACCACAGACGCACTGATACGTTGGGCAGACACGCACAAAATTGTACTCCCACGCGTCGAGGGTCAGACCATGAACTTCTATGACTATACTCCCGGAGCACTCTCTCGCGGAGCATTTGGCATTGCCGAACCTACAGCCGATGTTCCTTGTAGTGCAGCGGCAATCGACCTCATCATCTGCCCGGGTGTGGCATTCACTCCGAATGGCAATCGGTTGGGACGAGGACGGGGCTACTACGATCGCTACCTCGCCATCGCCTCCCTACACGCCCATACGATAGGGGTAGCTTATGCCCACCAAATTGTCGATGCGCTTCCCGTAGAATCTCACGATCGGCCCATGGAACTCGTAGTCTGGGACCGATGAGCTACCATCGGCCGCCCCAGCCGCCACCACCGCCGCTACTCCCCCCGACAGTTGTAATACGCGAGCTCTGCGTAAAGGTAGTAACAGTCGTTCCTCCACTATATTGAGCCGAGGCGTAATAGCCTTTCCAAGTCTCTTCGCCACTGACACTTCCACCACGAGTGAGGGTGTATCGTGTACTCTGCGTCAATTCAGGGAAACTCAGCAACAAACACATCGAACTCATGGTTCGAGGTAACTTATACACCAACAGGCTATTCCCCGACGAATCTTTTACCTGCAAATAGACATCCTTGGTTGCAGAGAAACCGTTGTAAATCGCTGCGCACTGCGTACATGCACTCGATGTCGGGGTGCTTGTCGAACCTCCCGTTCCGATGAGAACACCGCCGGTGATGCTGAACCTATTTTGGTCGCAATCAAATCCGGTCTCCGGCTGTTGTGTACCCGAAGCTATCACCACACCCCCACTGATGGTGATGGTTCCATTAGAATCAAGTCCATCGCCATTCACTGAGTAGCAGTAGAGATAACCTCCACTAACCGCAACTGAATTTGAGGCATTTATCGCGTCGTCATAGGCATATACTGCGGTTCGGCCCCCTGTAAAAGTTAACGCCGACTTGCTCTCTATGCCCTCCGAACCTTCGCTCTTTCCGGTGACACTCACCTCAATATCGCCTCCCGAGATGAGCATTTCACCATCGGATTTAATGCCCTTAGGCGAGGAGGTAATGCCATTTCTGGAGTTGTAGACAAACTGCCCGCCTGTGGTTGCTACAGTGATGATTCCCCCCGTTACGGTGAGTTTGCCATCGCTATTGATGCCTTTGCCCCCTGTACCGGTACTCTTCACCTCAATACGCCCACCGGAAATTACGATATCGCCATTGCTCTTTAAACCCGACGGAGAAGATGTATCCGCTTCTGTTGTATCGTAGTAGGCGTTTCCCGATGTGTAGAGACGCAAGTCACCTCCATTGATGGTGATGTTGCCATCGGTCTTTACGC
>CAYUJP010000177.1:0-2378 GCA_964445055.1 uncultured Alistipes sp. | reverse complement strand
CGTAAAACTTTGTTAGTCAATGTGTTAATTCCACTTTGGCGAGGATGCGGAACGCACTATGTGCATCATATCACGGCAAATAGTGTGTGACAGTGGACTTTTTCGCGAATTCGCGAAGCAAAAGAAGCGCGAAGCAAAAGAAGTAGAAAAATTCGCGCACATGTCGCCATGGGAGATTGACAACGATTACCCCCTCCCGTTCAAAGTTGCAATTGTCGTAACCTCGGTTACACGGGAAGCAACACATCGCATAGCACGCAATACCCACACGTCTGAAAAAGCAATGAACACTCCGTCGGTTTCTGTAATCATTGGGACACACAATGGAACAAAATCGATTCAGCGGGCCGTCGACTCGATATTGCATCAGACCTATCCGCAGATAGAGGTTATCATCTGCGACGATGCATCGACTGATGGCACCGAGCGTCTGTTACAAGAGTTGTACGGAGACGATTGCCGTGTCACACTGATTCGAAACGAGCACAATTGCGGACTTCATGTCACACTGAATCGTTGCATCGAATGTACATCCGGCGAGTTCATTGCACGCATGGACGACGATGACTATTCGCACCCGACGCGTATCGAGAAGCAGGTGCAATTTCTCGCCACACATTCCGAATATGCGTTTGTCGGGACCTCGATTCGCTACTTCGACGAAGACGGTGTTTGGGGGTTATCCGTCACCCCGGGCGAACGAACACTCAGAGAAGTTTTCTGCGGACACTCATTTGTACATCCGACCGTTGTCATGCGTCGCGCCGAGTTGTTGGCCGTTGGGATGTACAGCACAGACCGACTCAATGTTCACGGACAAGACTACGACCTATGGTGCAAATTCTACGAAGCCGGGTACAAGGGGTATTGTCTGCCGGACACGTTGCTCGACTACTACGAATCGATTCGGCATGCAAAGCGGGGCGAATTGCAGTCGCGTCTCGACCATGTTGTCAAGACGCACCGATGGCGCAAGCGATTGCATCTGCCCCTCAGATATGAGTACTACCCGCTTCTCACCCTGGCTAAGTGTCTCGTGCCCCAACAGATTGTGATGTGGAGTCACAAGTATCGATTTGGAAAGACGACACAAGAGGCGGATTGATTGAAGAATCGAAAAAATTGGTAACAAGCAACAAGCAAATAGCAAAAAACGCAGGGGCTCTATACTTCCGTATGATAGTTACGATGTTGATAGGGCTCTATACATCCGGAGTGATATTGAATGCACCGAGTGTCCGACCACAGCGCACATGGTGTCGTTGGTTATAGGTTTTCCATTGTTCATCGTCGATGACTGATGTTCACGAGATTCAACGATGTTTTGCCGATGTCAAGGAGATATCTTTTCTGAGCGCCATCAGATTATTCAGAATATTTTGCATGTTAAACTACAATCCAAAAGATTATATGAATAGTCGGAGTTGCGTGGTTTTAATTGTTAAACCGTCAATCCGATATTTTGAAAATTAGCAACATGAGGACAGCGTTAATCACCGGTATAACCGGTCAAGACGGCTCTTATTTGGCAGAGCTACTGTTAAGAAAAGGTTACGACGTACATGGCATTATTCGCCGTTCGTCAGTGGATTATCGAGAGCGCATTGTCCATCTTGAGGGACACAAAAACTTTCACTTACACTATGCCGATATGAGTGACTCCATGTCGTTGGTGAAGGTCGTAGGTCTTGTCAAGCCCGACGAACTTTACAACTTAGCGGCACAAAGCCATGTTCAGGTTTCGTTTGACTCACCCGAATTTACGGCCGATGTAGATGCGACCGGTGTGCTCCGTGTGTTGGAAGCCGTTCGTGCCAATGGTTTGGAAAAGACTTGCCGCATTTATCAGGCTTCGACTTCGGAGCTGTATGGTAAGGTTGAAGAGGTGCCTCAAAACGAAAAGACACCGTTTCATCCATATTCGCCATACGCTGTAGCAAAACTCTATGGTTTTTGGATTGTAAAGGAGTATCGCGAAGCATACAATATGTTTTGTTGCTCCGGTATCCTCTTCAATCACGAGTCGGAACGTCGTGGTGAGACTTTCGTAACACGTAAGATTACGCTGGCTGCAGCTCGTATTGCACAAGGCAAACAAGAGTGTCTCTACTTAGGCAACTTGGACTCGCTGCGCGATTGGGGATACGCAAAGGATTACGTTGAATGTATGTGGCTAATTCTCCAGAACGACAAGCCCGAAGACTTTGTCATCGCCACCGGTGTTCAGCATACCGTTCGCGAGTTTGCAACGCTTGCTTTCAAATATGCCGGTATTGAGCTCCGCTGGGAAGGTGAAGGCATCAACGAAAAGGGTATTGACGTAAAGTCAGGCAAGGTGGTAGTAGCTGTCAGCGAAGCCTTCTATCGTCCGACAGATG
>CAYUJP010000176.1:0-2435 GCA_964445055.1 uncultured Alistipes sp. | reverse complement strand
AAAAGCGACAAGCGATGCATCTTCATAAAAATCACACGCTTGTCGCTATCTTTTGCCGTTGTCACTCGCAACAATCATCTCTTCAGAAGAGATGTTGCAAGAAATCTGTCGACCTAATTCAGCGGAATAGTTGAAACCTGAGACCGGCCGAGAAATAAGTGATGTCGGAGAGTTTTAACGAATGGTTGGTACACTTGGAGACTATATCCAAGTCGTTGGCACTCAATTCGTAGTAGAGGGTGACACTCTGCAATAGACTGTTGCCGCGTGTGTAGCAGGTGATTCGCTGTCCTGCGTAGAGAAACGCACGCAATCGCGAGGAAAATCGGTAGTAGTCGCGATGGGGATATCGAATAGGCTCATGCATCCAATAATCCTGACCGCTGATGATGCTGAGGTAAAGACCGCACGAGAAGGGCTCTATGGCAAATCGCTCGCAACAACGTATGCTCCATGGAATGTAGTTTTGCTTGAGCGTGAGGGTGATGTGCGTATGATCTGCATAGCCTTTGGGAAGCACACCCACCAACATGTCGGTCTCCCATTGACATTTGCGTCCATAGTCCCATCCATACCCTAAAGAGAGAAATCCCATGCCTCCGGCATATTGAGCCTTAATGTGAGTGGGTAACACTCGCTCCCACCCCTCGTATCCAACATGCTCGCGGTAGTCCAAACGCCGTGTATGCAACTCCTCGGCGGACGAGGTCGTCAGTGATTGTGCTACCGATGTATGCAAGCTGAAGAGTAGCGCAACAATGCAACCAAGTCGCTTAAAATATGATATGCTCGTACGCATAGCCTTCATCATTGATGGTAAAGAGTAGGTAACCTCGGTTGCCGATATTTTCACATTCGTAGTAGATGACTCCGTCGTTGAATAGATCCTCGGCAACAAAATTGTGGTCGTGCCCATTTACACAAAACTGCAATCCGGGGAATCGACGTATCGTCTCCTGAAACAAATTGGCTACATTATTGTCGAATTGTTCGGTGTAGGGTTTGGCATGCATGGCGATGACACTCTTCTCGGCCGAGGTGGGGTAGTTGCTCAGTTGCTCCTCCATAAAAGCAAAGTTTGGCACAGCTGTGTTGATGTCGAACTCCAACGCATTGGTGTTTAAACAAGCAAAATAGACATTGCCTGCAGTGAATGAGAAGTCGATATCGCCAAATATCTTTTCGAAAATCTCCTCGCCGGTTGCCAAACAGTCGTGGTTGCCAAGAAGTACCACATAGGGAACATTCAACTTGTTGAGAATGTCGCGCTGACGTTCAAATTCAGCACGCATACCAAAGTCCGACAGGTCTCCGGTGTGGAGAACGAAGTCGATATCGTCACGTTGGTTTAGTATCTTGACAACCTCCTTTGTCTCGTCGTATTGCCGTTGGGTGTCGCTGATGACTGCAAAACGTATTTCTCGTTTATTGAGACACGCATCTTCAATGCGTACGATATTGCGCGCGTTGATGCCCGTTTGACCGGTAACACGTATGTCGTAAGGGTGATACTCAACTTGGCAACCTGCCATAAGGAGCGATGCGATGAGTATGGTGGTAATCCGTTTCATCTGTTAGCCCTTGTGCGCATGAAATTGTCGAAAGCCTCGAAAGAAGGCTTTGGTTGTACGTTTCATCCGTTGCCGTCCCTCGAAAATCAGTCGACGCACTGCTCCATTGAGTGTCAATATCTCGGTGTCGGCATGTTGAAGTTCGGCATATCGTTGCAAGATGTAGAGATAGGCGGGTGCACTGCACGACAAACGTCGCAGATTGTCCAAGCGTTGTTGCAAGGAGAGCTTGCGTCGAAAGGATGTACGGTTGAAGTCGATGATTTGAAAATGACATCTACCCGAGGCATCGATTTTGTAGAGAATATTATCGATGTTGAGGTCGTTGTGCAACACACCACCATCGTGCATCTTGCGGAGGAAGAGCACCAAGTCGTCGAGGATATATTGGGTCTCCTTGTGCAACAGAAAATTATCAGTTACGGCACGACATGATTGATAATCGGAGTAGAGCGACACATAGTAGCACTGACGCATCAACCCCCTGCTACGAACCTCTACGGCTGCAACCTCCTCGGGAGCATCGATACCCAACTTCCGCATTCTGTCAGTATACAGAAAAGCTCGTGTGGCCTTGCTCTTGCGGAGGATGCCATAGATCATACGATTGATGATAGAGAGCTTGTTGTAACTCTTTACCACTACACTATAACCGTTGAAATCCATCTTCTTTAGGATATTTCGTCCATTATGGAGCATCTCTCCATGAGAAGCGAAGAATTCGGGGTCGCGTAGTTGTTCAACAAAAGGTCGTAAGGCTTCGTATTTGGGGTTAATCTTTAGTCGCATGTCTCTACAAATTGGCTGAAGTGATGTCCGACAATTCGTCGGTGATGGCTTGTTGTCGCCGTTTGTTGTAGGTCA
>CAYUJP010000175.1:0-2438 GCA_964445055.1 uncultured Alistipes sp. | reverse complement strand
ATTTGGTCGGTATGTTTGTACCACACTCTGATTTTGGTGTCGTGTGTAATCATTCTGATAGAAAATTTATGATGCAACGTTGCTGTGTGAGCGGTTGTTCGAGGCGAAGCGCCCCTGCCTCGATATGAAGATGAGTGTATCCCACACCCTCGACCTCGACCGGATAGCAACCCATCGGAGGAAGCAACTTTTGCGATTCGGGAAGTTGCAACAACCCCTCGTGAGCAGTTGCAAGCAACAGATAAGGGTGACCAAGCCGTAATGTAGCCTCGCTGAGCTTTCCCTGCATAATCTGTTCGCGAATGGCGGTGGAGCTGATGTGTTGTCCTTGGAGTTCGTACTTTGCGATGCTGTGTACCTCGATACCCAACTGTCGGTAGGTCTCCATGCCACGTCCGCCATCGTGTCCGAAATGATGGTTGTAGCCCATCACTACGGCACGCGCACGGAGCTTCGCGGCAAGTATGTTGCGAATGAAGTCAGCCGAGGAGAGTCGACTGAACGAGGGTGTGAAGTGAATGACCACCAGATTGTCGATACCCTGTCGCTCAAAGAGCAAGGCCTTTTCCTCGAGGGTGGTGAGCAACGGCAACTGTACATCGTGCTGCAACGCAACACGCGGATGGGGCCAGAAGGTGACCACCGTAGACTCTGCTACGTAGGTTGTCGCCAAACATTTGACAGCCTCTATCAGACAACGATGTCCCTCATGCACGCCATCAAACGAACCGACCGTCACAGTCGTTGCTGCGAAGAGAGGCAACTGTTCGACTCCGCGAAAGATTCTCATGGGCAACACGAATTATTCGTCGGTGGGGTTCTCCTCATTCTCCTTGACAAAGTAGGCCACCTTCTCAAGCAGTGTCGTGATGTCGTAGTTCTCCACCACAATACCGCGAGGAAAGTTGAGCGGTCGCGAGGTGAAGTTGAGCACCCCTTTGATTCCGGCATTCACAATGGGAATGACCAATTCGTCGGCTATGCGCGAGGGTGACGAGAGCACCACGATGTCGATATTCTTATCCTCGACAATCTCTTCGAATTGGTCCATGTGGTGACACGGAATGCCATCGATGGTAGTACCCACCTTTGCCGGGTCGATATCAAAAGCGGTGGTAATCTTCAGTTTCAGTCCTCGTCCGTTGAAATACTTGGTGATGGCCTGTCCCAAGTGGCCCATGCCAATGACGGCAATGTTGGTCACGGTGTCGCTGTCGAGGATGCTACTGATGAAGTCGATGAGCACCTTCACGTCGTAGCCCTTCTTCGTATCGCTTGAAAATCCGATGAGCATCAAGTCGCGTCGCACCTGTACAGCTGTGATGCCATGTATGCCCGCCAGCACGTGCGAGAAGATATGGGTGATGCCCTGCTTGTGGCACGAAAGCAACGTGCGACGATATTCGCTCAGTCGCTCTATGGTCTTTTCGGGTATGGAGGATGATGACATAAGAATCAATCAATGGTGATGGTGTAGTTGTCGTTGTAGCTAACAAGCACCCACTCTCGGTTGAGGTACTTTCCGGCAGAGGTTCTGCGGAAGCGGTAGGCCGTCTGCAACGGTTTGATGTCTACATTGGTCAGCGCATGGTTAATATCGTTGAACATCGCTGAGCAGAAGATGTATGCTGCATCGTAGCCTCGGTAGGAGTAGAGCGTAGGCATCGAGTTAAACGACTCGATGTAACGGTTGTCGAATACACGCACAGCATCGTTGTCGCGCTTGGCGTGGTAGTTGGTGACCAGACTCACGCGATTCTTGAAGAAGAGATTGCGATCGATGTTGCTGAAACGGTTCCAATTGGTCGCTCCAATCACACTGTAACGAGGTGCACTGTATCCGCGCGAGGTAATGTTGCTGTTTGCCGAAGCCAACGCTGCCAAAATCATGTCGACCTCCGTCTCGGCATTTGCCAGCACCACAAATTGCGTATCTCCATGAGAGGTTAGGATGCTACCGACGTTGCTTCCCTTCTCGTAGCGACGTGTCTCGTAGCTCACACCGGTGAGCATCGCCTTTACAGCACGTTCAAAGGTTTCGTCGTTCTTCTGTCCATAGACGAGCACCACGTGCTGACCGCTGTGCAGCAGCGACTCGAGTTTCCGATATTTGTCAGCCGAGTCGGGCGCCATCTGAAAGAGCACACGACTCTCGCGGTCGAGTGTTGCCAAAGGCGACACCACCGGAACCATTGCTTGCTCGGCATAGTTGAGCACAGCATCGAACTCATCGTCGTAAACCGGACCCACGATGAGCTGTGCCTCACGAAGTGCATCGTCGGCAACGATACGCTCCACCTTGGCGGAGTTGTGTGCCGTGTCAAATACATGGAGTTGCACCGAACGGCCCTCGTTGCGCAACTGCTCGATACCCAACAGAAAACCCTGATAGAACTCGGCATAGTTGGTGTTGGCACGCCCCTCGGTAGTTGCCGGAA
>CAYUJP010000174.1:0-2455 GCA_964445055.1 uncultured Alistipes sp. | reverse complement strand
TCTGAACACACTGTGCAGCGGCGACACCTGCGGCCTGTCCGGTACCCATGCAACTGGCCTGTACACGCAACGAGGCGAAGGCTTGGCGGTCGGCCGAGAGACAACGACCTGCGACCAACAAATTGGGATAGTTGGGCGCAATCAGCGCGCGGTAGGGAACATAAGCGGCCTTCTCCAGAAAACGAGCCTCCTGGGTTGCTCCCTTGGCCGCATGGATGTCGATAGGATGGGCACCGCGTGAGATGCTGTCCGTGTAGTGGTAGGCATTCAGATACTCATCTGCGGTGATGGTGTGAACCCCCACAATACGTCGTGTTTCGCGCACACCGGCTTGTGTGGCAACCGATGCGACGTAGCAGTTGCGAAATGGCTCGAAGTTGTCGCGTAGAATTTGTGCCATGCGGAAGACATCCTCACGCAACTTGCACTCGGCGCGAGTGAAGTCGCGGTTGTCGCAGGCGTCGGCAGCCGTACGTGTCATGTTCACCGTGACGCAACCCTCATGCAACGTGGTGCAGAACCACGGTCCTCCAAAATCGGGTATATCCAGTTTGTCGGCCAACTTCAGCAACTTTTCGCGGATGGGAAGGCAGTGGCAATTGACCCCCTGCCGATTGTGATGCATGGCGGTACGTATGGTCTCGCACGAGGTGTCTACACCGGCCAAAATGAAGTAGGTCGATGCAGGTTGCAACGGTGCTCCGTTGCGCGGTTGCATGGGTACACCGGCAAAGTGAGCCAAATCGCCATCGCCCGTAGCATCGATGAAGATCTTTGCACGGAGCGCCTCTGTGCCATTCTTGTCGTTGATGATTACCTGCTCGATGTGTCCTTCGTGGGCTACACATCCGCAGAGATAGGCATGAAGATAGAGTTGGACACCCGCTTCCAAGGTCATACGCTGTGTGCAGAGCTTGTAAAGTTCGGGGTCAAAAGCTACATTTCCCAACGGTTTCTCGATGTAGCCACCCCCCATCCGCTCAAGTCGCTCGATGAACTCCCATGGAATACCTCCGATGACTCGCTCGTTGTTGTAGGTGAAGACACTCAGCGGGGTAACATAGCCTGCGGTGGCCATACCTCCCAAAAATCCATACTGCTCAATGAGGGCAACACGCGCCCCTTCACGTGCGGCGGCAATGGCCGCAATGAATCCGGCAGGTCCTCCACCGCATACAACGACATCGTAACTGCCGACAATGGGCACCTGCTGCGTTAGGGTGAGTTGTTCTGACTCCATAATAATCTATAGTTACGTTCTTTTTACGCAAAGATAACAAAAATGTACGATTCTCGGCACTGCCTTCCATCGAATCGTCCCTGCGTGTTGCAAAAAAAAGAGGTCGAAACATTGTAACGTCTCGACCTCCGATAATCTGCTTTCAGCGAATTACTTGCTCAACTCGGCAATGCTCTTCTGCGCAGCAGCAACGTTGTTGCCCCCTGTCACCTTCTTCAATGCGGCAATAGCCTGTGGCTTCATCTCCTTGATGTTGTAGGTAGCACCCAGTGTGAAGTAAAGGTCACTCTTGTCAGCCTCTTCGCTCTGTGCCTCGGCAGCAGCCTCACCCAACTCGATGACCTTGGCATAATCCTTCTTGGAGAAATATGCCTGTACGCGAATCTTCTTAGCCAATGCATTGGGCGCATCTTGCTCCAATGTGTCGGCCAATGCGATGACGCCATCGTAGTCGCCGGCACCCTGCAACTTGGCAACTTGGTTGTTGGTGTAGAGCGTAACCAATCCGGCAGCCTCCGCAGCATCGGCCTCAAAACGAGGACCTTTCATGGCGGCAACCTTCTTCAGTACATCCATTCCTTCGGTGTAGAGGCCCTGCTCACAGTAGGATGTACCCAACCAGATGGCCATTTTGGTATTCTTGGGGTCTGCGGCATATCCTTTGGCAAAGATTTCAGCGGCAGTAGCGTAGTCTTTGTTGTTGAATGCGGTGCCACCTTGTGCTTGGTAGACCTTAGCCAAAATCATGTTGGCCTTCTTCATCGACTCCGTGTTGCCATAGAGCTCCGATGTCTCGGCTGCTTTGGTAAGGTTGCCGATAGCCTCCTCGTATTTGGCATTGGCCTCATTGGCGTCGGTAGCCTTCATTGCCTGACCGGCAGCGCGAGTACCCAATCCTTGATAACATGTCGGAAGATATTTCTTGGCAGTCTCTACACAACCCTGAACCGAGCTGTCTTCTGCATCTTGACCCTGTTCAATCACCTGCTGGAACAGAGTGGCTGCCTCTGCGTAGTTCTTTGCGCCAAATGCCTCAGCGCCCTTGTTGTAGACCTCTACAACATTCACCTCTTGTGCCCACAACGCACTCGTTGCGAAGAAGGCGACAACTGTCAATAATAGTTTTTTCATATCAAATAAGTTATACGTTTTACAATATCTTTGTTCACGTACCGAACCCTGTCAAACCCACTTCTATGGGACAACATCCTATTC
>CAYUJP010000173.1:0-2500 GCA_964445055.1 uncultured Alistipes sp. | reverse complement strand
AACTCTTTGCCCCGATGACCATGCCAACGCTGGTAAAGCAGCTCGAACAAGCTGAGATGCAACGTGTCTCCAAATACTTGGAAGAGCAACAAAAAAAGGCAAAGAAGGGGGGAGACGACAACCCGAATAACTCCTCCTCAGGCATGGGCTTTGGCAGTGCGATGGGTGGGTTACGTAGCACTTTTTAAGCAGTTACCTTCATGAACAAACGCATAAGCATCTTAATTACGCTACTGACACTTACAATCGGTGTTGCCTCGGCGCAACACACGTTGGGAGTAAGTGGAGGTTATGGCCTGGCCACAGCGCGATTCTATCCTTCACAGGAGACAAAAGCTGTCAGCGGTCGCTACTCCGGTGGCATCAGTTGGCGTTACTACTCCGCGTCTCGATTTGTCGGATGTGTAGGTGCCGATTTGGAACTATTGCAACGAGGTTTCTCCTATGCACCACTTGCCTCCACAACCGAAAACGAAGAGGACTACCTCTACTACACTCGCAAGTTAAATTCTGTGATGTTGCCTATCGTGTGGCAACCTCACTTCTATCTGGTAAATCATCGTTTTCGTGTCTACTTGGAGGCTGCGTTGACGCTTTCCTACAATTTCGATTCCAGTTACATCAACGAGGTAGCACGCGAAAACAAGCGTGACGACTGGCAGGGAAAATATGAATTCAAGCTCACTCGCGACAACAGATGGGGCTATGGATTGGCCGGAGGTGCCGGTGTAGCCGTACTTATAGGACGCATGGAGGTCAGTGCCGGTGTGCGCTACTATTTTGGCTACTCCGATATTTTACGCAACCGCAACAAATATTACGACAATGGCGAGGATGGTTCGGAGAATCCATTCTGGTACACGCCTCAACGCTCTCCTCTGGACAACATGATGATACGTGTCGGTGTAGCCTACCGCTTCGCTCCGGAGTTTCAGTCATGGAGTGTCAAACGCCACAAACGCGAGAAATACAAAGAACATTTTGACTTTGGCAAATAATAAATATCACAGACTATGACAATGGAAAACAGCTCTACAAGACAGCAAAAGATTGCACGGCAGATCCAGCGCGACATGGCAGACATCTTCTCTAAGGAGGCTCCTTGGTTGCAAGGCATCATGGTGACAGTGACGGGCGTACGCGTATCTCCCGATTTCGGATATGCAAAAATTTATGTCAGCGTATTTCCCTTCGAACGCAATGGCGAGGTGATGGATGCGCTCACCAAACAGAATTGGATGCTCCGTCGCAGTCTCGGACAGCGCATTCGCAATCAGTTGAAGGTTGTACCCGAGATACAGTTCTTCCTCGATGACTCGCTGGAGTACATCGACAACATCGACCACCTACTTCACGAAGAGAAGCAATAGTTCACCTTCACCGATGTTGATAGGTCTCTTTGCACGACGTTATCTCTTCTCCAAGAAGTCGCACTCGGTCATCAACCTGATAGCCGGAGTTAGCATTGTGTCGGTTGCTGTGCCGGTCGCAGCGATGATTGTGCTACTCTCCGTCTTCAATGGGTTTGAACAACTGGTACGCTCGATGAATTCGTGTTTCGATGCCGACCTCACCATACTTCCCACAGAGGGTCAAACGTTCCAAATCGAGCGACTCGACACAGCCGCATTACGACGGTTGCCGGGGGTCGCAGCACTCTCTTTGCAACTTGAAGATGATGCTATGCTGGAATATCGAGGACGTCAAGCCATCGTAAAGGTGCGAGGCACAGATAACTCCATCACCCGGGTGTTGCCTCTCGAACAGACCCTCATAGCAGGAGACTTCGCAGTCAGCCACGGCGATATAGACCGACTTGTCATCGGCAGAGGTATTGCCTCAACGCTGGGTATGTACGCACTTGGCGAGACCGGAGCCAAGCTCTATGCCATGCGACGGAGCAACTTCTCCACGCTCCTGCCCATGGAGGCTTACACACATCGGCAGGCAGACATTGTCGGTGTCTTCGGTTCCGATGCCGAGATGGATGGAAAATTGGTTTTCGCCTCGCTTCGTTTTGCTCAGGAACTCTTCAACCATCCCCACCGTGCTACATCCATTGTCGTCAAGAGCGACGGTTCTACTTCTCTTGCCTCGTTACGGGCTCAGCTACACAGCGTTTGCGGTGAAACATTCGAGGTAAAGACGCGCGATGAACTGAATGCCTCGCTCTATCTGATTATGCAGTACGAAAAATGGGGGGTATTTCTCATCTCGTTCCTCGTCATGCTCATCGCCTCTTTCTCTATTGTCGGTGCCGTCATCATGTTGGTACTCGACAAACGTTCCAACTTCCTCACCCTACGGGCTATGGGAGCCGACACTCCTTTCATCCGTCACATATTTCTGGGGGAGGGACTACTCATTGGTTGCTTGGGTGCAATCATTGGGACACTCTTGGGAGTAGGGCTTTGTCTGTTGCAACAGCATTTCGGGCTTATCGAGATTCCCGCCGACAGTTTTCTCGTAAGGAGCTACCCCGTGCAAGTTCAATGCACAG
>CAYUJP010000172.1:0-2500 GCA_964445055.1 uncultured Alistipes sp. | reverse complement strand
CTGTGCATTGAACTTGCACGGGGTAGCTCCTTACGAGAAAACTGTCGGCGGGAATTTCAATGAGTCCGAAATGCTGTTGCAATAGGCAAAGCCCTACTCCCAAGAGAGTCCCGATGATTGCGCCCAAGCAACCAATGAGTAGCCCTTCTCCTAAAAATATACGACGGATGAAAGGTGTGTCAGCTCCCATGGCCCGTAGGGTGAGGAAGTTGGGACGTTTGTCGAGTACCAACATGATGACGGCACCAACAATAGAGAAGGAGGCGATGAACATGACGAGAAACGAGATGAGAAATACCCCCCATTTTTCGTACTGCATAATCAGATAGAGCGAAGCATTCAGCTCGTCGCGCGTCTTTACATCGAATGCCTCGCCACAAACGCTGTGTAGTAGAGTCCGTAACGAAGAGAGAGAAGTTGAACCATCGCTCTTGACGACAATGGATGTAGCACGGTGGGGATGGTTGAAGAGTTCCTGAGCAAAACGAAGCGAAGTGAAAACCAACTTTCCATCCATCTCGGCATCGGAGCCAAAGACACCGACAATGTCCGCCTGCCGATGTGTGTAAGCCTCCATAGGCAGGAGCGTGGAGAAGTTGCTCCGTCGCATGGCATAGAGCTTGGCTTCGGTTTCGCCAAGAGCATACATGCCCAATGCTGAGGCAATACCCCTGCCAATAACAAGTCGGTCGATATCGCCATGGCTGACTGCAAAGTCTCCAGCTACGAGGGTCTGTTCGAGAGGCAACACTTGGGTGATGGAGTTCTCTGTTCCTCGTACCTTTACGATGGCTTGACGCCCTCGATATTCCAACATGGCATCATCTTCAAGTTGCAGAGAGAGTGCTGCAACCCCCGGCAACCGCCGCAATGCGGCTGTGTCGAGTTGCTCGATCTGGAACGTTTGGCCCTCTGTGGGAAGTATGGTGAGGTCGGCATCGAAACACGAATTCATCGAGCGCACCAGTTGTTCAAACCCATTGAAGACGGAGAGTAGCACAATCATCGCTGCAACTGGCACAGCAACCGACACGATGCTAACCCCAGCTATCAGGTTGATGACCGAGTGCGACTTCTTGGAGAAGAGATAACGTCGTGCGAAAAGACCTATCAACATCGGTGAAGGAGAACTATTGCTTCTCTTCGTGAAGTAGGTGGTCGATGTTGTCGATGTACTCCAGCGAGTCATCGAGGAAGAACTGTATCTCGGGTACAACCTTCAACTGATTGCGAATGCGCTGTCCGAGACTGCGACGGAGCATCCAATTCTGTTTGGTGAGCGCATCCATCACCTCGCCATTGCGTTCGAAGGGAAATACGCTGACATAAATTTTTGCATATCCGAAATCGGGAGATACGCGTACGCCCGTCACTGTCACCATGATGCCTTGCAACCAAGGAGCCTCCTTAGAGAAGATGTCTGCCATGTCGCGCTGGATCTGCCGTGCAATCTTTTGCTGTCTTGTAGAGCTGTTTTCCATTGTCATAGTCTGTGATATTTATTATTTGCCAAAGTCAAAATGTTCTTTGTATTTCTCGCGTTTGTGGCGTTTGACACTCCATGACTGAAACTCCGGAGCGAAGCGGTAGGCTACACCGACACGTATCATCATGTTGTCCAGAGGAGAGCGTTGAGGCGTGTACCAGAATGGATTCTCCGAACCATCCTCACCATTGTCGTAATATTTGTTGCGGTTGCGTAAAATGTCGGAGTAGCCGAAATAGTAGCGTACACCAGCGCTGACCTCCATGCGTCCTATAAGTACGGCTACGCCAGCACCTCCAGCCAATCCATAGCCCCATCTGTTGTCGCGAGTGAGCTTGAACTCATATTTCCCTTGCCAATCATCACGCTTGTTTTCGCGCGCCACCTCGTTGATGTAACTGGAATCGAAATTGTAGGAGAGCGTCAGTGCAGCTTCCAAGTAGACACGAAAACGATGGTTTACCAAGTAGAAGTGGGGTTGCCATACGATAGGCAACATCACAGAGTTCAATTTGCGAGTGTAGTAGAGGTAGTCCTCCTCGTTCTCTGTTGTGGAGGCAAGTGGTGCATAGGAAAAACCGCGTTGCAACAACTCCAAATCGACACCTACACATCCGACAAATCGAGACGCGGAGTAGTAACGCCAACTGATACCACCGGAGTAGCGACCACCGACAGCTTTTGTCTCCTGTGAGGGATAGAAGCGTGCTGTGGCTAGGCCATAACCTCCACTTACTCCCAACGTGTGTTGTGCTGAAGCAACACCGATTGTCAGTGTCAGAAGGGTAATCAATATGCTTATGCGTTTGCTCATGAAGGTAACTGCTTAAAAGGTGCTACGTAACCCACCCATCGCACTGCCAAAGCCCATGCCTGAGGAGGAATTATTCGGGTTGTCGTCTCCCCCCTTCTTTGCCTTTTTTTGTTGTTCTTCCAGGTACTTGGAGACGCGTTGCATTTCAGCTTGTTCGAGCTGCTTTACCAGCGTTGGCATGGTCATCGGGGCAAAGAGTT
>CAYUJP010000171.1:0-2501 GCA_964445055.1 uncultured Alistipes sp. | reverse complement strand
CCTTCACGTGCCGATTTCTGCAACGCCACAACCGTCTTAGGATACCACGCATGGCGTTCACCTCCAGGTCGGTAACGATAGACGCCCGAATCTTCCAGAGGCTCATTTAAATCGAATTGTGTACCAAAACCTTTTGCATGACGCGCCAAAACATCAGCCGCCACATCCGAGAGATCGATACCTTCGATTTTCGACATACCTCCGCCAAAGTAGCGATCAAGTAGTGAAGAGGAGACACCCACTGCCTCGAAAAGTTTCGAACCTCGATAGCTTCGTGTAGTGGAGATACCCATCTTCGAAAGAATCTTCAACAGGCCCTTGTCAATGGCTTGTATGTAGTAACGTTTTGCGGTGGGATAATCGAGTTGCAACTCCTTGCGCTTTACCAAGTCATCGAGCATAGCGAAAGCCATGTAAGGATTGACGGCACTGGCACCGAAGCCCACCAGCAACGCCACATTCATCACCTCAAGCACTTCACCGCTCTCCACAATGATAGCGGTCTGCGAACGTTTTTGACATTTAATCAGATGGTGATGAACGGCCGACATAACAATCAGCGAGGGGATAGGAGCCTGTTCGGCATTCACATGCTTATCGCTGAGAATTATATAGTTGTAACCTTTATCGACGGTCTCTTCCACTTCGCGACACAGTCGGTCGATGGCACGCTCCATACCTTCGACACCCTCGCTAACAGGAAATATCATATCGAGTGTAATGGTACGGAAACCCTTGTAGACCAAATTCTTCAGGTTATCCAAATCGGTATTTGATATAATGGAACTTGGTAGTTCCACCACTTTACACATTTCGGGCGTTGCCTCAAGAAGATTTCCCGACACACTGCCGATGTAGTCTGTCAACGACATGACCGTACTCTCGCGCAAAGGGTCAATGGCAGGGTTTGTCACCTGGGCAAAGGTTTGTCGGAAATAGTTAAAGAAACGTTGCGGACGACTTGAGAGGATTGCCGAAGGAGTGTCATCGCCCATCGAGACAATGGGCTCCTGGCGACGATTAATCATGGGTTTGAGTAGCACCTCAACATCCTCTTGGTTGAAACCAAAAGTACGCAACAAGCGGTCGTAGTTGTCGACATCTTGTCGCACCTTACGTCCACTCTTGATGTCGCTCAATACCACGAGATTTTTCTGCAACCAATCGCGATAGGGGTGTTCCTCAGCAAGAGCCATCTTGATTTCATCGTTATACATCACACGGCCCTTGTCGATGTCGACCATAATCATCTTGCCCGGCTTCAAACGGCCCTTTTCAACAATAGTAGCGGGGTCGATATCCAACACACCTACCTCCGAAGCCATAATCATCATGCCACTACGTGTAATAACATAGCGACTGGGACGCAAGCCGTTGCGGTCGAGCAGACCTCCGGCATAGTGTCCATCGGAGAACATCACCGCTGCAGGACCATCCCACGGCTCCATAAAGATACTGTGGTAGGCATAGAATCCTTTGATGCGACTTGACATGGGATTGCGATCGCCATGGCTCTCAGGGATAAGCATAGCCAAGACATGAGGCAATGACATGCCACTCTTGACAAAGAACTCCACCGTATTGTCCAATGAGGCGCTATCACTCATGCCATCTTGTATGATGGGTGATATTTCGGACATATCCCCAAAATTATCGGGTTTGAGCAACGATTCACGTGTCTGCATCCAAAGGCGGTTTCCCTTGATGGTATTGATCTCGCCGTTGTGTGCAATGATGCGGAAAGGTTGCGCCAAACGCCACATCGGGAAGGTGTTGGTCGAAAAACGCGAGTGCACCAATGCCAACGCACTGGTAAAGTAGGGATTCATCAAGTCGGGGAAGTAGTAACGTAGCTGCAATGATGTGAGCATTCCCTTGTAGATGAGTGTGCGTGTAGAGAGGCTGACGATGTAACAACTATCCTTATCCTTGATGTGGTCGGACACAGCCACACGGTGTTCGATTTTCTTGCCTACCACATAGAGTTTGCTCTGCAGCTGTTGTTCATAGAGGTTGACATCAAGTTGCAAATCGTCCTTACCACAGATAAAAATCTGTCGTATAGCAGGCTCCGTAGCTGCGGCATCGTGTCCTAATACCGAACTATTGACCGGCACTTCTCGCACGTACATCAGAGTTAAATCCTCTTCGGCAATCACCTCGCGCACAATACTCAAGAAGCTGTCGTAATCGGTCACCTCCTTAGGCATAAAGAGCATACCTACGCCATAACGACCTCGTTCAGGCACAGGAATGCCGTTCAGCAAAATGAACTCGTGCGGAATCTGCACCATAATACCCGCGCCATCGCCCGTTTTGTTATCAGCACCTTCGGCACCTCGATGTGCCATGTGCTCCAATACTTGCAACGCATTTTCTACCACATCGTGATACTTTGCGCCACGGATGTTGACGATGAGTCCCACGCCACAAGCATCATGCTCGTAGGCGGAATCGTAGAGCGAATCGTTCGGAAACATAGTGAGATTTTTATCTGTTAC
>CAYUJP010000170.1:0-2533 GCA_964445055.1 uncultured Alistipes sp. | reverse complement strand
CGACAGAAGGGTCACGCCTGCAACTGCCAAGATAACTTTAAACTTCATAGGAAACGAATGTACTCCCAAAAGTACATATTTTTCACGATTTGTGTTACTTTTGTCAAAAATTTTATTGAGTGGTCGAAACAGAACAGCTCGACAGCCTCGGTTCATACGGCCCCAACAAAAGATAGGTAACCATGCACGAGATTCCTTCGGAGGAGAACCCTATTGTGGTGCTCAAAGACGATTTGGCAACCTATGTCACCACCCCTCGAAAGATTGTGGGGGGAGGTGTCCTCTTCTGTGTCAATGGTCGTGCCACCATCACCATCGACACACGGGTGTTTCACCTGAAACCCGATGTAGAGGTACAACTCTTCCCGGGTGACTCGATGTTGCGGATGCGTGCCGACGAGAATTTTCAAGCGGTGTTGGTGTTGGTCACACGCACTCTCTTCGAAGGGGTCTGCTTTCGATTGGATGTAGCCCAACTCGCCTACATCAAACGACATCCCTTCTTTCGCCACGACGAGCGCACACGCACCTTCATGCGACTGCTCTTTGCCGAGATTTACGACACCTACGAGGAGCACCTGAACGACTATCGGGTGGAGATCATACGCAACCACCTACGCAACATATTTCTGCACATCTGCGACAAGATTCAGCGCGATGCCATCAACACGAGCGAGGAGGAGAGCGGACGCAAGATGGAGTTGTTTCATCGCTTCGCCGGATTGGTATCTGAGCACTTTGCCACCCATCGCGACGTGGCATTCTATGCCGATGCGCTTTGCATCTCAATGAGCTATCTGGCATCGGTGACTCGCACCTGTGTAGGCAAAACCCCTAAATATCTCATTGACAATCGTCTTGTGCAGGAGATTAAGATTCAACTGGCCTACACCGAGTTATCGTTGCAACAGATTGCCAGTGGGCTGAACTTTCCGGATCAGTCGTACTTCGCACGTTTCTTCAAACGCTACACCGGTTGCTCGCCCATCGTCTACCGACGAGAGTTGGAGTCGGGTATCCGGCAACAAGATGTCGGTAAAGAGCGCGTGCACAATTAGACAGTACAGCACAAACAAAAGAGCGACCCTCCGTAAGAAGTGTCGCTCTTTTGTTTGATAAGGTGTGCTACAACTCGATATCCACATCGAAAAGTTCGTGCCACTCCAAGCCCTGCTCACCTAACTCAGCCAGGAAGGGATCGGGGTCAAACTCCTCGACATTGAACACACCGGCACCGCGCCACAATCCTTTGGCCCACATGGCTGCACCCAATGCTGCCGGAACACCCGTAGTGAAGCTCACCGCTTGAGTACCTGTCTCGTGGAAAGCCTTCTCGTGGTCGCAATTGTTATAAATATAGTAGGTATGCTCCTTTCCATCTTTGACACCGCGAATGCGGCAACCGATGGAGGTCTGTCCATGATAGTTGGCACCCAACGACTTCGGGTCGGGCAACACAGCCTTCAGGAACTGAATCGGCACAATCTCCACACCGTTGTACATAATTGGGTCGATGCGAGCCATGCCAATATTCTGAATCACGCGCAAGTGGGTGAGATACTCCTGTCCGAAGGTCATCCAAAAACGTGCACGCTTGATGGTCGGATAGTTCTTCACCAGCGACTCCAACTCCTCATGATAGATGACATAGGATTCGCGCTCCCCAATCTCGGGATAATGTAATCCACGGTGTATCTCATGAGGTTCGGTGACTATCCACTTGCCATTCTCGTAGTAGCGGCCCTTCTGCGTCACCTCGCGAATATTGATTTCTGGATTGAAGTTGGTGGCAAACGCCATACCGTGATTACCGGCGTTGCAGTCGACAATATCGAGGTAGTGAATCTCATCAAAATGATGCTTGGCAGCATAGGCGGTGAAGATGGCCGTCACACCCGGGTCGAATCCGCAACCCAAAATAGCGGTCAGTCCCTTCTCTCGGAAACGCTCTTGGTAGGCCCATTGCCACGAGTACTCGAAATGAGCCTCATCCTTAGGCTCGTAGTTGGCCGTATCGAGGTAGTTAGCACCGCACTCCAAGCAAGCATCCATGATGGTAAGGTCTTGGTAGGGAAGCGCCACATTGATTACGATGTCGGGACGGAACGACTTCATCAGTTCACACAACTCCGGCACACTGTCGGCATCGACTTGGGCAGTCTGCACACGCCCACCACCAATAGCGGCAGCCACTGCATCGCACTTCGACTTGGTACGACTGGCAAGCATCACCGCGCTGAACACGGGATTGGCTGCTACCTTTTGTGTTACGACGGTTCCAACACCGCCTGCACCAATGATTAAAGCTCTACACATGTTATTTTACAATTTTAGAATTTGCATTTGTACCCTACAAAAGTATCGTTTTATTTTGGTAAAACAAAAATAATGTCTACATTTGCACCACCAAAACAGAACGAGGGGCGTGATTCGTTGCTCGTGTATGTGAAGCGATGAATTCGTAGCTCAGTAGGTAGAGCACAACACTTTTAATGTTGGGGTCCCGGGTTCGAACCCCGGCGAGTTCACCCGA
>CAYUJP010000169.1:0-2593 GCA_964445055.1 uncultured Alistipes sp. | reverse complement strand
GTCGTCTGCATAATAAGATAGGGCTCATGAATGAACTTACCAAGATTCGCAATGTTATGGCAAAAGTTATCCCTGATGCCCCACATGAAGTAATGTTGGTACTCGATGGTTCAACAGGACAGAATGCTTTTGAACAGGCAAAACAATTCACACAAGCTACTCAAGTCACTTCACTAACCATAACTAAACTCGATGGCACAGCCAAGGGTGGTGTAGTCATTGGTATCAGCGATCGTTTTCATATCCCCGTACGCTATATTGGCGTAGGTGAGCGCATTGATCAATTGCAGATGTTCGACCGACACGCTTTTGTCGATGCACTTTTTGGTGATGAACAGTCCTAATCTACAAACAACTGCACACGATGAAGAAAATTAATATCATCACCCTCGGATGTTCGAAGAACACCGTCGACTCGGAACACCTCATGGCTCAACTTGCAGCCTGTGGCTACCGCATCACCGCGGATAGCGACCGTACTGATGCCGATGTTGTGGTTATCAATACGTGTGGGTTCATTGGTGATGCCAAGCAAGAGTCTATTGACATGATTCTACGCGCTGCTGCCGCCAAGCAAGCAGGACGCATTGATCGACTTTTTGTCATCGGCTGTCTCGCGGAACGTTACGCCGATGAGCTCCGTGCTGAGTTACCAGAAGTCGATGACTTTTTTGGAGTAAAAAATTGGGAGGGAATTGTCAAAGCTTTGGGTGGAGATTTCCGAAAAGAGCTTTGTTCCAAACGAATGCTCACCACACCCAAACACTATGCCTACCTTAAAATTGGGGAGGGATGCAACTGGAAGTGCGGATATTGCGCTATTCCTCTCATCCGTGGACCTCATGTTTCGGTGCCTTTTGATGAGATACTCGATGAGGCTCGGCAACTTGTTGCCTCAGGGGTGCACGAGATAATGGTCATTGCACAAGATACTACTTATTATGGTCTCGACCTCTATGGCCATCGGCGTCTTGCCGAGTTGCTCACCGCACTCTGCCACATCGAGGGGCTTGAGTGGATTCGGCTACACTATGCCTACCCCACCGCTTTCCCTGATGATGTCATTGCGACCATGGCACGTGAACCAAAAATTTGCAAATACCTCGATATTCCCTTCCAGCACATCTCTGATGCGCAACTCACAGCGATGAAGCGGCGTCACACTAAGGCTCAAGCCTATGACCTCATTCAACGATTACGTACTGCCATTCCAGACGTGGCTCTTCGGACCACGCTCTTGGTTGGATACCCCGGAGAGAGTGAGCAGGATTTCGAAGAGTTGTTACAATTTGTGCGCGATGTCCGATTCGACCGTCTTGGGGTCTTTCCTTACTCTGAAGAGGAGGGTACCTATTCAGCACAACATCTCACCGACGATGTGCCTGACACAATAAAGCAACAGCGTGTAGAACGCATTATGGAGCTACAGAAGAGTATTTCATTAGAGAAGAATACCGCTCGTGTAGGAGATGTCGAACGAGTCATTATCGATGGCCGTCAGGGCGACTTCTATATCTGCCGTAGCCAATATGATTCGCCCGAGGTCGATGAAGAGATTCTCGTTTCCACCACGCAACGACGTCTACTACGAGGTCACTTCTACGAGGTACGCATCACTTCCGCAGAAGAGTACGATCTCTATGGTGAATTACTCGTTACGAGTAAATAGAGCACCTCTGCGACCCTCTTTAAGGTGGAGTTGCGATGCATCGAAAATAAAATATCCTCAGTGACTCTTTTATTTTCGCATAAAATTTTCTACCTTTGAGATGTGATTATTTATCTATCGGTCATTCATGGTTGCACAAGAGGTCATACGCGATCTCGTCGCCCGTGTGCGACGACTTATGTCGGAACATAGTCGGCAATTGGAATTGTGTAATCATTTGACTAAAGAAAATCTCGCCCTACAGAAACGGAATCGTTCGTTGGAAGAGCAAATCAAGCATCTCGAGTCCGAACTTTCTCGTATGCAGTTGGTCGAGGGATTGAGTATGAATGGTCCTGTACGAGACCAGACACGTGCACGCGTCAACCGTCTAATGCGGGAGGTGGATCGATGCATAGCGTTGCTGAATCGACAGGAGATGTGACACACGTAAGGTATGGCAAAACAACGAATAACAATCCGTATCAATGGTAAGCCCTATGGGTTTATCATCGAACGCGATGCGGAGGAGTTGTATCGTTTAGCCGAGCGCGAAGTCAATGACAACATTGCACATGTGAGAGAGGCTCACATCAAGGGTTTTGAGTCGATTGACTGTATTGCTATGGCAGCCTTTGATATGGCGGTCAAAAAACTTGACTTGCAGCGTAGTCGTACCGTTGCCGACGAGGAGATTGAACAGTTAGTCGCATTGAGCGAGGAGGTCGATGAGCACCTCAATACACTTACTTAGGGTGTAGAAAGCGACATCGAGAATGAGGTCTTCGTTCCTTTCGGGAATCGATTCCGAATTGCAAAAAGACAGCATTTTGCAGATAATACATACTTTCGGCGCAATTTGTGCTATAGGAGATGTAAAGAGTTCTTACACATACTTACCGAATAGATTCTACCCGCATAGATTCCTACAAGTTTTGCGAAACT
>CAYUJP010000168.1:0-2605 GCA_964445055.1 uncultured Alistipes sp. | reverse complement strand
AGTTTCGCAAAACTTGTAGGAATCTATGCGGGTAGAATCTATTCGGTAAGTATGTATAAGAACTCTTTACATCCTCCATAGCACAAATTGCGCCGAAAGTGTGTATTATCTGCAAAATGCTGTCTTTTGCAATTCGCATCGATTTTCGAAAGAAACGAAGACCTCATTTTCAAAGTTGCTCTCTACAAGAAGCAACACTACACTCTAAGTAAGTGTATTGAGGTGCTCGTCGACCTCCTCGCTCAATGCGACCAACTGCTCAATCTCATCATCGGCAACGGTACGACTACGCTGCAAGTCAAGCTTTTTGACCGCCATATCAAAGGCAACCATAGCAATACAGTCAATCGACTCAAAACCTTTGAAGTGAGCTTCTCTCATATGTGCAATGTTGTCGTTGACTTCGCGTTCGGCTAAACGATACAACTCTTCCGCATCGCGTTCGATGATAAATCCATAGGGCTTACCATTGATACGGATTGTTATACGTTGTTTTGCCATACCTTACGTGTTACATTTCCTGCCGATTCAGCAACGCTATGCATCGATCCACCTCCCGCATTAGACGGTTGACGCGTGCACGTGTCTGGTCTCGTACAGGACCATTCATACTCAATCCCTCGACCAACTGCATACGAGAAAGTTCGGACTCGAGATGCTTGATTTGCTCTTCCAACGAACGATTCCGTTTCTGTAGGGCGAGATTTTCTTTAGTCAAATGATTACACAATTCCAATTGCCGACTATGTTCCGACATAAGTCGTCGCACACGGGCGACGAGATCGCGTATGACCTCTTGTGCAACCATGAATGACCGATAGATAAATAATCACATCTCAAAGGTAGAAAATTTTATGCGAAAATAAAAGAGTCACTGAGGATATTTTATTTTCGATGCTTTGCAACTCTACCAAATAAGGGCATCACAGAGGTGTTCTATTTACCCGTAACGAGTAATTCGCCATAGAGGTCATACTCCTCTGTGGAGGTGATGCGTACCTCGTAGAAGTGACCTCGTAGCAGGCGTCTTTGCGTGGCGGGGACGAGAATCTCCTCATCGACCTCGGGCGAATCATATTGGCTACGACAGATATAGAAGTCACCCTGACGATCATCGACAATGACTCGTTCGATATCTCCTATGCGAGCGGTATTCTTTTCTAATGAGATGCTCTTCTGTAGTTCCATAATGCGCTCTACGCGCTGTTGTTTTATTGCGTCAGGCACATCATCGGTGAGATGTTGTGCTGAATAGGTACCCTCCTCCTCGGAGTAAGGGAAGACTCCAAGACGGTCGAATTGAACATCGCGCACAAATTGCAACAACTCTTCGAAATCTTGCTCACTCTCTCCGGGGTATCCAACCAGAAGTGTGGTCCGAAGTGCCACGTCTGGAATGGCGGTGCGTAATCGTTGAATGAGGTCATAGGCTTGAGCCTTGGTGTGACGCCGCTTCATTGCTGTGAGTTGCGCATCAGAGATGTGCTGGAAAGGGATATCGAGATATTTGCAAATTTTGGGTTCATGTGCCATGGCCGCAATGACATCATCAGGGAAAGCGGTGGGGTAGGCATAGTGTAACCGAATCCACTCAAGTCCATCGATGTGGCAGAGTGCGGTAAGCAACTCGGCAAGACGCCGATGGCCATAGAGGTCGAGACCATAATAAGTAGTATCTTGTGCAATGACCATTATCTCGTGCACCCCTGAGGCAACAAGTTGCCGAGCCTCATCGAGTATCTCATCAAAAGGCACCGAAACATGAGGTCCACGGATGAGAGGAATAGCGCAATATCCGCACTTCCAGTTGCATCCCTCCCCAATTTTAAGGTAGGCATAGTGTTTGGGTGTGGTGAGCATTCGTTTGGAACAAAGCTCTTTTCGGAAATCTCCACCCAAAGCTTTGACAATTCCCTCCCAATTTTTTACTCCAAAAAAGTCATCGACTTCTGGTAACTCAGCACGGAGCTCATCGGCGTAACGTTCCGCGAGACAGCCGATGACAAAAAGTCGATCAATGCGTCCTGCTTGCTTGGCGGCAGCAGCGCGTAGAATCATATCAATAGATTCCTGCTTGGCATCACCAATGAACCCACACGTATTGATAACTACAACATCGGCATCAGTGCGGTCACTATCCGCGGTGATGCGATAGCCACAGGCTGCAAGTTGAGCCATGAGATGTTCCGAATCGACAGTGTTCTTCGAACATCCGAGGGTGATGATATTAATTTTCTTCATTGCGTGCAGTTGTTTGTAGATTAGGACTGTTCATCACCGAAGAGTGCATCGACGAAAGCGTGGCGGTCGAACATCTGCAGTTGGTCGATGCGCTCACCTACACCAATATAGCGTACGGGGATATGGAAGCGATCGCTAATACCAATGACTACACCACCCTTGGCTGTGCCATCGAGCTTAGTTATGGTTAGCGAAGTGACCTGAGTAGCCTGCGTGAATTGCTTCGCCTGTTCAAAAGCATTCTGTCCTGTCGAACCATCGAGAACCAACATTACTTCATGTGGGGCATCAGGGATAACTTTTGCCATGACATTGCGAATCTTGGTAAGTTCATTCATGAGCCCTATCTTATTATGCAGACGAC
>CAYUJP010000167.1:0-2609 GCA_964445055.1 uncultured Alistipes sp. | reverse complement strand
CAAATTTTGCCAATAGATTTTTTACGCCACAGTGGTCGAAGCGTACAATCAATTTCTGGTCGTTGGTCAACTCCTCAATCTGCTCGATGGTTCCCGCACCGAACTGAGGATGGCTCACTCGCTCCTGCACAGCAAAACTTGCTCGTACCAAGCGGTCGGAACCGATCGCCACATCAATCTTGCGCAATCGTTCCGGTGCCAAAGTAGATTGCACCACCGGCCGAGATGACGTCACAGGTGCGGAGGTCGTCCGGCGTTGTGGCGAGGAGAAACCTCTTGTAATCGTCTGCCCACGCTGAGATGTTATGCCCTGTCGCTGAGGTTGCGATGACGATTGCCTCATGACACCCCGTGGAGGTACACCATAGAGCGACCGCTCGCCACTCCATCGAGATGATGAAGTTTCCGCCCCCACGGCACGAGCGGTAGACTCCTCTATCGGGTTCTCCAGGTAAGCAGCATCAATCTCCCGAAGGAAACAACTGGGACGTGTCATCTCCATGTTGCCCCACTTGAATCGCATGCCTGCATAGGAGAGTACCGCATCGCGTTTGGCACGTGTCAATGCCACATAGAAGAGCCGTCGCTCCTCCTCAATTCCTTCTAACGACTCCGCAGCCCGTTGCGAGGGGAACAAGTTGTCCTCCATTCCTACGATAAAGACATGCTCGAATTCCAACCCTTTGGCCGAATGCACCGTCATCAGGGTCACCCGATCGTTGTCACCCGCCTGCTCCTCCTTATCCATGTCGGTAGAGAGCATCACCTGTTGCAACCACTCCTCGAGGGTCGCCTCGGTCTGCTCCTCGCCTTGGCGAATCTCTTCGTCGCGTTGCTCTTTGAACTGTTGCATCGAGTTGAGCAACTCCTCGATGTTGTTGAGTGCCGACTGATTCTCTGCACTCTGCTCCTTGCGGTAGCTTCCCAAAATACCCGACCGCGTAGCAATCTCCAGACCGAGGTCATAGAGTCCGCGTTGCGCACGCTCCAACGAAAGGGCTCGAATCAGTTCCACAAAATCGGCCACGCGACGCACCAACGTACGTTGCTTGGCATCCGTAGGGGTCTGCGCACTCAAAGTCTCCACCATCTCCCACATGGAGCATCCACGCGATGCAGCCAACTCGGCAATGCGTGCCACCGTTTGGTCACCGATGCCGCGTGTCGGGGTGTTCACACTCCGACGAAAGGCTTCGTCGTCGTGAGGGTTCACAATCAGTCGGATGTAGGCGAGCAGGTCTTTTATCTCCTTATGGTCGTAGAACGATGACCCCTTGTAGATGCGATAGGGGACCCCTCGCATACGCAGATACTCCTCCAGCACACGCGACTGACTGTTGGTGCGGTAGAGAATTGCAGCCTCGTTCCACTTATCGCCCGCCATACGCACGCGGGTGCGCAACTCCTGCACCACTAACTCGGCCTCCTCGCGGTCGGTATAGGCCTTGATGATACGAATCTTCTCCCCCGCATCGCCCTCCGAGAAGCAACGTTTCTCCATGCGACGTTTGTTGTGTGCTATGACCGAGTTTGCAGCATCGACAATCGTACGCGTCGAGCGGTAGTTCTGCTCCAATTTGAAGACCTGTGCTGTGGGGTAGTCGCGCTGAAACGAGAGGATGTTCTCAATCTTGGCCCCTCGAAACGAGTAGATTGACTGAGCATCGTCGCCCACTACACACACCTTAGACCCCTGTTGCGACAATCGCCTGATAATGATATACTGTGCATAGTTTGTATCTTGGTACTCGTCGACCAAAATATATCGGAACTGCTGTTGATAGCGAGCCAACACATCCGGACAGTCGCGCAACAAGATGTTGGTTTGCAACAACAGGTCATCGAAATCCATAGCACCGTTGCGCTTGCACCGCTGACAGTAAAGGTTGTAGATGTTCCCTAACTCAGGCATCTGCGACTGTCGATCTTCGGCAGCCTGCGTTGTGCTTGCAAGGTAGGCTCCGGGAGTCACCAACGAGTTCTTTGCCATCGATATTCGCGAAGCCACAACATTTACTTTGTAACGTTCCTCCGAAAGGTTCAACTCCTTGAGGATGTTTTTCAATACGCCGGCCACATCGCTGGGCTCGTAGATGGTGAAACTCTCAGGGAATCCCAATCGCGCTGCATTGGCACGCAAAATGCGCACAAACACCGAGTGAAAGGTTCCCATGCAGAGGTAACGACTCTGTTGCGCGGAGACCATCTGTCGTATGCGCTCACGCATCTGATTTGCGGCTTTGTTTGTAAAGGTCAGCGCCAAGATGCTGTAGGGAGCAACACCCTGCTCCAACATATAGGCTATACGAGAGGTCAGTACCCGTGTCTTTCCCGACCCTGCGCCCGCAATGATGAGCGAATGACTCTCATAAGCCTCCACAGCAGCTCGCTGAGCCGGATTTAACCCCTGTAATATCGATGAGTTCATACCTTGATTCTGAAGAAATATTCCGTTCGAATGTATTGCTCCACAAAGTTACGAATTTTTCTCGTTGCAGCACCATTCATTTGCTTCGTAGCCCAATCGTATTGCTTATGTCAACTGCGCCCGATGCCTCTCTACGGCTGAATCTCGATAAATTTACCAATTTGTTTTGCAAGTTTGTTTT
>CAYUJP010000166.1:0-2723 GCA_964445055.1 uncultured Alistipes sp. | reverse complement strand
TCGGCCGAGGCGACGTGTGCCAATGCAGGTCCCGCCACAATGTCGCCCACCGCATAGATGCCTTCGACAGAGGTGCGATAGTGCTCATCGACCACAATCTTGTTGCGCTCAATCGTAACCCCCAACTCCTCTAACCCGAGATGTTCGATGTTCGACTGAATGCCTACAGCCGAGAGTACCTTCTCGGCAACTAACTCCGTAGCTCCCTTCTTGCTCTCGATGGCTACGTGGCAGACTCCTTCGGCATCGACAGTCACCCCTTTCACAGCGGTAGAGGTCATCGCCTTGACACGTTGCTTGCGCAAGGTGCGTTCGATGGTACGTGCCACCTCTTCGTCTTCGAGGGGTAGCAATTGGGGCATATACTCCACCAATGTCACCTGTGTACCTAACTGTGCGTAGAAGGTGGCAAACTCACATCCGATGGCACCCGACCCCACAATGACAAGCGACGAGGGAAGCGCATCGAGGGTCAACGCATCGCGTGAAGTGAGAACATGACGGTGATCGATGGGAATCGTGGGCAACTCGCGCGGACGAGCTCCTGTGGCAAGGATGATGTGGTCGGCCTCGATATGTTCCTCACCGACACATACCTCGTGTTGTCCCGTCAGACGGGCCTCGCCACGGTAGAGGTCGATGTGCTCCTTCTCCAGCAGAAACTCCACCCCTTTGCGCATGGTCTCAGCCACCATGCGCGACCGTGCTACCATCTGTCCGAGGTTGGGGGTTACCGCTCCTGCAATCTCTACACCGAAAGTGGCAGCCGATTGACAGTAATGGTAGACCTGTGCACTTTTGAGCAATGCCTTGGTGGGAATGCAACCCCAATTGAGACAGACACCACCAGCCTCTGCACGCTCCACAATGGCAGTTTTCCGTCCCAATGCAGCGGCACGTCGTGCAGCACTCATACCTCCGGGTCCACTACCAATCACTAAAATATCATAATGATTCATACGTCTTAAACTCGCTTTGTGTGATTATTCGATTACTTGCAATACCGTACCATTGTCTTCCACTACGGCACGTTGCCACTTGGCATCGTAACCCGGTTGCTGAATATCTCCCGGAATGCCGGCATCGAAACCGTTATCCTTGAACTTGCCGGGGGCACTCTCGCCCTTGACATTGCCGTCGATGTACTTTACCAACAGATAGGTGTCCAATGCCTTCCACTTGTCAAACAATGCCTCGGCCTGTGCTACCGAGTAGTCGGTCAATAGTTTGGTACGTCTCTTTGCCGATAGGTTCTTGCCTTGTGCAATGATCTGTTGCACCTCTTGCAGATGGTCGTTCTCCCATGCATCGGCTACTTCGCGCACCTGCTTGGCAATGAGATTGTAACGCAGATAGGCAAAGTTCGATACCCGATTGAAGAGCCAGAAGAGCGAACTGTCAGAGTAGCTGAGCATGGAACCATTGCCCTCGCGCAGACACTCCGGAACACGGTCAATTGAACAGAAGATGGGGGTCAGACATGAGGTGGCGGCATCGTCGACCCCAAACCACAGAATTCCCATCTCGTCGCCTGCTGTGCGACTGGCTTGTCCCACCACCCAAAATCCGGTCTGCTGGGTTGCTGTGGCACGCTCGTTGACATACTCCTTGCCATCGACGGTGAAGGTCATCGGACGCCAACGATAGGGTAGATTGTTACCTCCGCTACCCAGGTCAGTGGTCATATCCATGGGCGTTCCCTCGTAGTGGTCGCGCATGGCATCGAAGAGCTCTTTTGTCGTTACCAGCTTGGTCGGCTTCACCCAGAGGGGCATACGGTGACTCTTGTTGTGTCCCATAGCATAATCTACATAGGCATCCATCCCCTCGGTGATACGCCGGAAGAAACTCCACACACGCGCTTCGCAAGCACGCAATGCAATGAAATCGGCAGGAGCATAAGCATCGCTGAAACTGAACTCGCTGTCACTGCCGGTGAAGTAGCCCTTCTCGCGAGCAAACCGAATGACATCGGGTGCATAGAGGCAGTTTTGTGGGTCATCGAGCGGAAAGGTGGTGATGCGCGATTGGTTGGCATGTGCCGATACATAGCCATCGGGGATGCGTCGTGCTACCCACACAATGCCACGGTTGCGGTTCTCACCTCGCTCATCGGCATCGAATCCTTTGCCGATAACCTCCATAATCCAAGCTTCATCGGGATCGGCTATCGAGAATGATTCCCCTTCGGAGGCATAGCCGTAGGTGTTGGCAAGTTCTACCATGACTCCGATAGCTTCGCGTGCGGTGCGAGCACGTTGCAAGGTGATGTATATCATCGAACCGTAGTCCATCTTACCTGTCGAGTCCATCAGCTCCATGCGCCCACCATAGGTCGTCTCAGTGATGATGAGTGAGTGGCAGTTCATGTTACCCACAGTTGAGTAGGGATGTTCAATCTGGGGAATATCGCCTAAGTAGCGACCGGTGTCCCACTCTCGCACGGACATCATCGTCCCTGCGCGATAACCCGTTTTGGGAGCATTGAATTTGTAGAGACAACCATACAACGAGTGCGAGTCGGCAGCGTAGCTGACAAGAGTCGTGGAGTCGGCCGAGGCACCTCGGGTTACAATGAAGTTGGTGCAGGCTTTGCTTGTAAAGGGAGTACTCACCCCCATACATGAAACAACTGCAACTAACAGACAAGAGAGTGTTCTGTTCATAGGTTTTCTAAGTGACATTTGCTCCAAAGATAGTTACAAAATAGCGAACCGCAAAGT
>CAYUJP010000165.1:0-2851 GCA_964445055.1 uncultured Alistipes sp. | reverse complement strand
AGGTCTTGCCTTGGAGAACCAAATCAGCATCTCGCAATACATCAAAGACTACTTACTGAATGACAGCAAGTGGCACGACCTGATTCCCGCCAATGTGGCTGTTGCAAGTGCATCCATCTCCAGCCAGATTGGCACCTACAACGAGCTTGTGTTGCGTCGTGAGAAGTTGGCAGGCAATGCCTCAGGCAATAGCCCTGTCATTCAGGGTATCGACAACGAGTTGGCCTCGTTGCGTCGTGCAATCATCGCTGCGCTCGATTCACACATATCGACGCTCGAAATTCAGCTGAGCAACATCCGCCGCGAAGAGGGATTGGCGCGTACACGTATCGCTTCGGCAACTCGCCAAAGCACCGAGTTGCTCGACAACACCCGTCAGCAGCGCATCAAGGAGGAGTTGTACCTCTACCTGCTCAACAAACGCGAGGAGAACGAACTGACGAAGGCCATTGCCGACAACAACGCACGTATCATCGATGCCGCCTATGGTAGCAACGCTCCTGTTGCGCCTCGCTCGGCCATGATTCTCTTGGTCGCACTTCTCTTCGGGTTGGCTACCCCCTTTGGCGTAATCTACCTCATGGAGATGCTCGATACCTCCATCCGGGGACGTAAGGACATCGAAGACAAGTTGAGCATCCCGTTCTTGGGCGATATTCCCGAGTATCAGGGCGCAAAACGTGCCGGCTCCGTTATTGTGCGCGAGGCGGGTAGGGACAGCATCTCCGAGGCATTCCGACTCATCCGCTCGAACCTCGGTTTCATGAGTGTCAAGTCCGGAAAGGCACAGGTGATTATGGTTACCTCGTCGAATCCACATGCCGGTAAAACCTTTGTGGCAACGAACCTCGCCATGACTATGGCGCTGGCCGACAAACGTGTGGTGATTATCGACCTCGACTTGCGCCGTCGTACCTTGACCAAACAATTGGGACAGCGCGAAAACAAAAATGGTGTTTCGGGTTATATGTCGGGTACGGTTCCCAACCTCAACGACATCATTTTCCAGAGTGGATTGCACGAGAATCTCGATATCATCTTTGCAGGTCTGCAACCACCCAACCCAGCTGAGATGTTGCTCGCTGAGAAACTCGAGCAACTCATCACAGAGTTGCGTGCACGCTACGACTATGTGATTATCGATAGTGTACCTGCAATGGCTGTTGCCGATGCCCAGATTACCGATCGTTTGACCGATTTGGCCATCTATGTGGTACGCGAAGGACTGCTCGACCGCCGTCAGTTGCCCGACATCGAGAAGCTCTATCGCGAGAAGAAGTTCCACAACATGTGTATCGTACTCAATGGCTCTACGGGCGGTAGTCGTCATGGTTACGGCTACGGGTATGGCTATGGTTACGGATATGGATACGGCTATGGTTACGGCTACGGGTATGGCGATGACGAGGCCAAGCGCGGTACAATCGACAATCGCTACAATTTGACCTATCGCCTGAAGAGTTTCTTGGGTCTGAACAAAAACAAAGAGGAGTAGATAAGTTATGGCTATTCGAGATGCAGTCATTGCAATCGATTTCGACGGTACCGTCGTGACGCACGCCTATCCCGATGTAGGTATGGACATCGGTGCCGTGCCTGTGTTGCGCGAGTTGGTCGATAATGGATGCCGATTGATACTCTACACCATGCGTAGCGGTCGATTGCTCGACGATGCAGTGGCGTGGTTTGCCAAGCAACGCATCCCGCTCTACAGTGTCAATGCTAACCCCGACCAAGCGGAGTGGACTGCCTCTCCGAAGGTCTATGCCAACCTCTACATTGACGATAGCGCTTTGGGTTGTCCCATCCGTTTCGAGGACGGTGTGAAGCGTCCCTTTGTCGATTGGGTGAAGGTGCGTCGACGTCTGGTCGATGAGGGCTTTCTCGACGAGTAGCCCCCTCCCGCATACAACAAACCGAGGTGTAGAGTCCTATCGCGATTCTACACCTCTTTTTTTGCTCGTTTCAGGTGCGTTACTTTCCGTAAATAGCGCCTGCAACTCTTCGTTTTTTGCCAAAATCTCGTTATCTTTGCACGATAGGCTCTTGTCACGCGTTGCGCGTAGTTGCGTAGGTCAATACGTGTAGTGTGGCGCAAGTGGCAGTCTGCGACTGTAAACAACAATGTAATAAGCGATGAATCTATTTTCGGCCATCTCCAGCTTCTATCGCTATCTGTTTCGCCGGCATCGTCTTGTGGTGCAGGACGAAACAGACAATAGCGAGCAGTGGCACATGCATATCTCGTTGGCACGCGTCTTTGCGGCGATGCTGGCGTTTGTCCTTCTGATGTTTGTCCTTATCCTCTCCATGGTGGCATATACCTCTGTGCTCGAGTTTCTTCCGGGTTACAAGGCCAACAGCTCGCGTGAGTTGCTGTTGCACAACATTTCGCGTCTCGACTCCATCAGCGAACAGCTGCGGCTCATGCGCGACTACAGCGACAATGTAGCCCTCATCATGGAGGGCAAGACTCCCGTGGTGCGCAACATCATGAAGCAAGACTCCAGCAAGGTCGACAAGACCTTAGTCGCTACCAACAAGGAGGACTCCCTCTTGCGACAGCAGATGCAGAACGAAGGCCCTTATCAGCTGGGACAAAACGCCTCGCGACCCATTATGAGTGGTGCTATGGCACCTGCCAAAGGTACCATCATCGCAAAGTTCGACCCCAAGCAGGGACAGTATGGCGTGCGCATCGCCACAACCTCTGCCGATGTCCTTGCCATCGATAGCGGCACCGTTATACTCAGCCTGTGGAATGCCGACGAGGGAGGCTATGTCGTGCAGATACAGCATGCCGACAACCGATTGTCCGTCTACCGCAACCTCTCCCAATCGCTGGTGAATC
>CAYUJP010000164.1:1766-2854 GCA_964445055.1 uncultured Alistipes sp. | reverse complement strand
GCTCTTGGTTTCGCCTTGGCATTGGTGCTTTTTGCCGGTATCCGTGAGCGTTTGGAGTTAGAAGATGTTCCTCAGGCGTTCCGAGGAACACCGATAGCGCTGATTACAGCCGGTATTTTGGCCATGGCATTCATGGGTTTCTCGGGATTGGTCTAATTCTATTCTCATCAGACAAAATAAGCGGACAACCCTTGTGGGTTGTCCGCTTATTTTGCAACTTCGAGTTACCTCTTTGTAGCTCGTTTTTGCTCGATGATGCCATCGATGTAGGCTTTGATTTTGGGTCCCGGATCTTCCCACCCTTCGGGTTTTATCACCTTCCCATCTTTGGGATTATAGTGAGGTTTGCCATCGGCCCACAATTTTGCCATGTTCGCTTTCTGTACAATATCAAACAACTCATCGGCCTCAAGACCCATCTCAACCAAGGTTCCCAAGGCAAAATAGATTAGATCTATCATGGCATCTGCTTGCTCGTAGATGTCTTGTGCTACCAAAAACTCGGCAACCTCCTCGTTCATCCATTTTCCGCGGCTCAAGGCGCGTTTCCTGTCGACCATACGGGGTTGCGGAGCTACGGGATGCCCAAACTTCTCATGAAATTCTCGGACGTCATTCCACTCTTTTTTCATCTTTCTGATAATGTTGTAATTTCGTGATTACAAATGTAACAAAAAAACGAAAGAGTGATACAATCGTCTCTTCCGTTTTTTCGATAAGTCTCGGGCTCCTATTTTCGGCAAAGCCTTGCTTTGAACGAAGAGTGTTCATACTCATTCTTGAGCGAGTCAATCAATTCATGCACACTACGTATCTTATCCGTACGCCAAGCATTGGCACCGCAAAAGGCATAGCCCTTCTCCAACTTGCCTCGAAATGCGTTGTAGAGTGCCAACATAATACAATAAGGCGAGTGTGTTACGTCGCAAGTTCGTATGCAGTTGAACGGACAAGCTTTGGGACGTGTCAGTCCCGCTTTTACCTTCTCAAGGAACGATGAGTGAATGGCACGTCCCGGCATACCTACAGGCGACTGAATGATTTCAATATCCTCTTTCTGCGCATCTACGTAACTCTGTTTGAAGGCA
>CAYUJP010000164.1:0-1666 GCA_964445055.1 uncultured Alistipes sp. | reverse complement strand
GAAAAGATAATATCGGCCTTCTCTTGTATGGCAGTACGCACCATATCTGCAAAGTTCGACATGGCGACCATCACATTGACTCCGATAATACCTTTGGTTCGTGCGCGTGCTTTGCGCAACTCTTCGCGCAATCCTGCGATGCTGGCAATATTGTAGTCCGATGATAAATCGCGGTAGATAACTCCTAATCCTGCTGAGGAGATTACACCAATGCCCCCCTCTTCGGCAACTGCTGAAGCCAATCCCGAGAGGGAGATACCCACTCCCATACCTCCTTGAATAATAGGGGTTCGTGCCAACAGTTCGCCAATCTTCAGTGCTTTTAACATAAAAATTCGTTTAACTTGTCTTTTTTCCGACAAGTGAAGTTGTCCTGCAACTCCACCTCTCTTTGTTTGGTTGCAAAGGTAACGAATTTGTATAAACCACCGAAAAATTATTCTATTTTTCTTGTAAATGGGCTATTATAGTCTATCCTCTCGCTTTATAATTCTTTTGGAGTCTATCTATTGGACGCCTCTCTTTTCTACAACAGCTCCTCGATACGAGCTACGGGAGAGACATCGAGCGAAGCAAACTCACCGGCTAGATAGCGATAATATCCGGCAACAGCAATCATGGCAGCATTGTCGGTGGTAAAACGAAACTCGGGAACGAAGGTATGCCACCCCTGTTTGCGTCCCTCCTCGACAACACCATTGCGCAATCCCGAGTTGGCCGATACACCTCCTGCAATGGCGATGTTCTTGATACCATATTCGCGTGAAGTAGCTACCAGTTGGTGCAATAGAATATCCACGACCGTACGTTGCAACGATGCGCAAAGATCAGCCTTTCGCTCCTCGATAAAATTGGGGTCTTTGGCTACTGCATCGCGCAATGTGTAGAGAAACGATGTCTTCAGTCCTGAGAAAGAGAAGTTGAATCCCTCTACATGAGGCTTTGCGAAACGAAAGGCTTGTGGATTGCCCTCCTGAGCCAAACGGTCGATAACCGGTCCTCCTGGGTATCCCAATCCCATCACTTTGGCACATTTATCGAAGGCTTCCCCTGCAGCATCATCGATAGTCGTTCCGAGAATCTCCATCTTCA
The DNA here is from genome assembly GCA_964445055.1 of uncultured Alistipes sp. Classification (GTDB taxonomy): domain Bacteria; phylum Bacteroidota; class Bacteroidia; order Bacteroidales; family Rikenellaceae; genus Alistipes. The sequence goes on along the minus strand of CAYUJP010000164.1, from coordinate 574 downwards.
GCGGTGAGTCAACGCGCACAATCTGCGTGTGCCCCCCACTAACCAATAGGCAGAGGTAGGGAAACTCTGGATGCGGAAGTGTACGGTCGGGTAGGTCGAGCAGGTGCGAGAGAATGTGCCCTTGCAAGTGATTGACCTCCACGAGCGGAATGTTGTGGGCAAGCGATAAACCCTTTGCAAAGGAGACCCCCACAAGCAACGACCCCAACAATCCCGGACCTCGTGTGAATGCAATGGCATCCACCTCATCGGCAGCAATGCCCGCCTCTTTGAGAGCGGTATCTACTACAGGTACAATATTTTGCTGGTGAGCCCGCGAAGCTAATTCGGGAATGACACCCCCATACTTCATATGAACCGCTTGCGAAGCGATGACATTGGATAGGAGTGTGGTGTTGCGAATGACGGCAGCCGAAGTGTCGTCGCACGAGGACTCAATGCCGAGTATGGTAATATCCATAGTAAAGTCGGTTGTTTTTCGTTTTTTTGGCGATTTATCGCTATTTTTGTCAGTTAAACAGGTAGTATACCATGCGCAAAGTTACAAAAATATTAGGCAAAGTAATCGCAACAG
>CAYUJP010000163.1:0-2858 GCA_964445055.1 uncultured Alistipes sp. | reverse complement strand
GCCACCGATGTTATTTTACACAGCAACGATATCAAGAATCTTTGGTTATTGCCATCAAGTATTCAACTCGTTGCCGCCGATACAGAACTTCCCAAGATGGAAGATGGACATCACGTCATTCGTAAATTGCTTGACGAAGTACGCAACTCCTTCGACTACATCCTCGTAGATTGTTCGCCCTCATTAGGCTACACCACAGTGAATGTGCTCACCGCTGCTGACTCTGTACTTATTCCCGTACAGTGTGAGTATCTTGCACTTGAAGGACTCAGCAAATTGCTCAACACCATCAAGATTGTCAAGAGTGGATTGAATCCATCCTTAGAGATTGAAGGTTTCCTACTGACAATGTATATGCGTAATCGTCTAAACAATCAGGTAGCCACCGAGGTACGTGAACACTTTGGAACGCTAACCTTCGATACGGTCATTCAGCGCAACATTCGCTTAGGGGAAGCTCCCTCACACGGGAAACCCGTCATGTTGTATGATGCCTCAGCTACGGGAGCTGTCAACTACTTAACGTTAGCCAAAGAGCTACTAAAAAGAAATAGAAAATAATCGATTTACCTTTGTTGATGTCGATTTACAGATAGTGCATTATGAAACAGAAGGGATTAGGACGTGGATTGGACGCCATTTTTGGCAACGATCTTCTCGATGCGAAACTCAAGCCTATGACTGAAATGGCGGAGATTGCCGTTGCAGAGATCATTCCCAATCCCACACAGCCGCGGAAGCAGTTCGATGCATCGGCTCTCGAAGAGTTGGCTGACTCTATTCGCACATTAGGGGTCATCCAACCCATTACAGTCAAGCATTGTGCCAATGGGAAGTATATCATCATCAGTGGTGAACGTCGTTGGCGTGCTGCACAGTTGGTTGGAATTACCACACTGCCTGCCTACATTCGCGAAGTCGATGATGAGAATCTTCATGCCATGGCTCTTGTGGAGAATATCCAGCGTCAGGACCTTAATGCTATAGAGATTGCTCTCGGTCTACAACGTCTTATCGATGAATGTGGACTTACGCAAGATGCTCTTTCAGAGAAGGTAGGAAAGAAACGGTCCACCATCTCCAACTTCCTGCGTCTGCTCAAACTTCCCAATGAGATTCAGTTGGCTCTCAAAGAGGGCCTTATTTCGGCAGGCCATGCTAAAGCTATCGCGGGGGCTCCTGCAGACAAACAGCTACACTTGCTGAAACGCTGTATCAAACGGGATATGTCTGTGCGACAAATCGAAGAGATTGTTCGTATTCTCAACACGCCACATAATGCGACACCATCAGCCGAAGACGATGAGTATCCGGAGAGTTATATGCGTCTCGTCGAGCAACTCGAACAGGTCTTTTCGCAGGATATTTGCATCAAACGGTCAAAGAACGGTGGCGGGAAGATTATCATAGATTTTGCAGGCGACACCGACATTGAACAGTTTTTACAACGATTTATGAAGCGCTAAAGGATGGGTGCAAGGTCGTTGATACAATATTCATGGATTGTATTCTCATGGATTGTTGCATTATCTGCACATCTGTGTGTCTTTGGTCAGACACCTCCATCAACAAAATCACAAGGAGGAAAATCAGCCGTAGAGTCAACCGTACCATCACTCGATCGATTTCGCAGTACAAAGTCGATTGTTCGAGGAGGATTACGCACAATCGAATCTCTGGATTCATTGCGTCGCGACACACTGCCGACAGACTTGTTATCAACGGTAGCCGACTCTATAATACAGTCTCGTCTACAAATAGATACACTACAAACGCTTGCCGATAGTACGATGCTACTCGCTCCACGCGATACTGTATCCACCGACTCATTGCGTGAAACGAAACAACGTCACTTCTTCAGTGACTCGATGTCTCTCTCTAAGGTTTGTTGGATGTCTGTTCCATTGCCTGGCTATGGACAAATATACAACAAGCAATATTGGAAGTTACCTATACTATACGGCACGTTTGGCACCTCATTGGCAATGTTTATTCATGAAAACAAACAATACAAGCCTCTCAAGCGACAATACACAGAGTTGACCAACGTCAGTATGTCACGTACCGAAGAACTCGACGCCTTGCAAACACGCATGATACGTCATAATACGCGCCGTCAAATTTATCTTGTTACGGCCATTGGCTCCTACATCTACTTCATTGGTGATGCTGCCGTCAACTACTCCACCAACGATGTCTCCTCTGTAAAAAAAGCAACAACACTGGCAACTATTTGTCCCAGCGCAGGTCAAATTTACAACAAAAGTTATTGGAAAGTACCTATTGTCTTGGGAGGCTTCGCTTCAATGGTTTACGTCATTGATTGGAACAATCGAGGCTATCAACGTTTTCGCAAGGCTTATCGACTACGTGCAGAGTGGGATTCTACCGATGCGAACGAACGGCCCTCATCGTCGACCGATGAATTTCGCGGTCGCTACTCCGCAGAGTTTCTGAAGAATCTAAAAAATAATTATCGACGCAACCGCGATTTAAGCATCATCGCAACTGCAGGTGTCTACATTCTACAGATAGTCGATGCTCACGTTGATGCCCATTTGAAGGACTTCGACATCTCCGATGACCTTGCCATGCGCGTTGAGCCCACTTTTGACTATGCGTACATCGCAGGCTCCGGCAATCGTCCTATTGTCGGGTTCAATTTTATGCTAAATTTCTAAATCCGTCGCCCATGCATATTTCCATAAAACCTACTCTTCTTTCACTACTTCTTTTGTTGCTCGGTATTTCTGTTTCTGCATCGTCTACTCACAAAACGCAACGACGCAAGGGGCGCGCTGTCGTTTCGCCTATACATCATGACACGGTCTACATCATCAAATATATTCAAGGGGATG
>CAYUJP010000162.1:0-2874 GCA_964445055.1 uncultured Alistipes sp. | reverse complement strand
GTGCCCAGGACAGGAATCGAACCTGCACGCCTTGCGGCACACGCACCTGAAACGTGCGCGTCTACCTATTCCGCCACCTGGGCAAATGCGACGCTCCACTCGGAGGTTTGCAACGACAAAGGTAATACTTTTTTTTGAAAAGGCATACTCTCGCGTAAAAAAAAGCGTAACAGAGGATGTCACGATGTCCTGTTCAGGACTATAGCTCACGAATATATTTATAGAGCCTTTGCAACATTGCTTTTCCCTCTTGTAGCTGTTGGGGTGAACTTTTGTCGGAGAGGGTTTGACCGGATGTGCAATCGTAGATGGTAGTATCTGTTGCATCAATTACCCCAAACCCGTTGTTGAAGCAGAAAAAGGCGAAGGGAAGATAGTCGGGTGCAAAAATATTGCGACTAAAAGGGAAATCATCATGTGTGATGCCCATCTGTGCCAAAAGTGTGGCGGCTATGTCGCTCTGTGATGCGTAGAGATCGACTACAGAGGGTTGCTTGATTGCCCCACCCATCCACAACATCGGAATGCGATGACGTTCGGACGCATAATTCGATATTCCGTAGGGATAAGCATAAGCGTGGTCGGCTACCAATATGATGAGTAGGTTATCCCATATGGGACTTTGTTGCATCTGCTCTACAAAACGGCCAATACAAGTATCGGTGAATGCCATCGAGTTGAGCATGGGATCATCAAATTGCTGAATTGGCACATCGAATGGTTCGTGGCTCGATAGCGTTAGGAAGGTGGCGAAGAAAGGCTCTCCTGTTTGGTATGTAGTTCGCACATGGTCAATGAAAGCATCTGTCACCACATCGTCAGCATATCCCCATTTGGATGTCGGGGCATCGATATGAAGGTCGGATTGTCCCTTTACTTGTTGAAATCCGGTACCGTAGAGGTATGATGCCGTATTTGTGAAGTTGGGGTCTCCTCCATAGAAAAAACTTGTGGTGTACCCATTGTTACCGAGAGAGTGCGCTATGGAGGCGAGACGCTGACTCTTTACGGGCGATTTCATGATAGACATCTTTGTTTGGGCGGGTAGACCACTGAGCACAGCTACTGTTCCCCGATCCGTTCGGTATGAGTTGGCATAGAAGTTCTCGAAGTAGATGCCTTCATTCTTGAGTTGTTGAAAGTGTGGAGCAACCGCTTTGCCGTCAACTTGCTCATCGACTGTCGAACGACCGAAACTTTCAACAAGTAGTAGCACAATGTTAGGACGAGAATCTTGTAACAAGGTGTCGACAATTTGACTGTTGTGACAAGCTACAAAGGCAGCATCAAAGTGCTCTGCGCACTTGTCGTCAGGATAAAACTCATATTCATAGAGCGCATCATCACCATCGCTCCATGTCGAGAGGAGTGAGAATGTGGGGTTAACGGCTGCGTGATTGAGTAACATCTTATTGCTGAAGTAGACCTTTGAAATATTAGCTGCAGCTACGGATACGCCTCCTCGAATGGGAAGAAATAGTACGCCCGCAAGTAGAAGGAAGAGAGGCGTATACCACAATCGCATATGAGTCGGTGTTCGAAAATCGAAGTGTTGCAATAGCGACAATAACGTGTAGAGACAGAATGCAACAGTGAGCAGAAAAAGAAACGTGTAGCTAATCAATTCATTTGGCGAAGCGCTTGCCAATGCCTCTTTGGGGGAGGAGAGATAGAGTAGAATGGAGCTATCGAGAGGGAAGGCCCAATATGCGTAGAGTGCTAAGTTCCCAACAAAACAGAGCGAAACAAAGAGTACAACGATGATAAAGTAGATTCGCAACAACCGATATCCCCACTTCCCAGGTCGGTAGAGCGCAACGAGTGAGGTAAGTAGAGGTAAGATGGTGATGTAACCGGCGACACTTTGATCTAATTTAAGGCCATTCAGAAGTACAGCTCCCCACTCGTGGAGTGTTGTGTCGTTTGTAAGAGGCGCATAGTGTATCAAAAAAACAATCTTCTGCAGAGCCATTAGCAGAAGTAACAGCACGAAAAGAGCAAAGAGCATGCATATGTTCCTTGCTACTCCTCGCCGAAAAAAATCGAAAAATCTGCGCATGAAGAGGCGAACTAAAAACTATAATTTTTCACCGTAGGCAAGGTCGCCCGCATCTCCGATTCCGGGAACAATGTATGAACGAGAGGTTAACTCCTCATCAACGGCTGAACACCAAAGTGTGGTGGTCGCGTGAGACATATGACGTTGCACATAATCAACACCCTGTTCCGAGCCAATGATGGAGGCAATATGTGTATGTGCCGGATAGCCTCCTTTCTCGACCAATGCGTTGTAGACCAATACGGCCGAAGAACCCGTGGCAAGCATGGGGTCAACCAACAACAAAGTTTTGCCCGTTAGGCTACCACACGATATATATTCCACTTTGACGTTGAATGTGCCATCCTTATGACTTTTGCGATAGGCCGAAACGAATGCATTTTCAGCATTATCAAAATAGTTTAGGAACCCTTGATGAAAAGGTAATCCTGCTCGAAGAATGGTGGCAATAACTAAGGTTTCATCGTAAAGTGCAACCTCAGCTTCGCCCAATGGTGTCTCAACCTTGCGAGGAGTATAGTGAAGCTGTTTGGAGATTTCGTAGGCCGTAATCTCCCCGATGCGCTCAAGATTTCTTCGGAAACGCATGGAGTCTCGTTGAATCTGACGATCGCGAATCTCTGCGATAAACTTGTTGAGTACCGTGTTTTCTTGGTTTAGGATGTGAATTTGCATGGTATCTTGAAGTTTTTGAAGGTTACCTAATAGAGAAAGTTGTTAAAGGGATATCTGCCGGCGTGAATTTCGCGTACCATACCATAGAGGTCGTGTCGGAATTTCTCGATGTTGGTTCGTTGTGTGGCTGAGAGGAAGAT
>CAYUJP010000161.1:0-2896 GCA_964445055.1 uncultured Alistipes sp. | reverse complement strand
CTTCTCGAATTCTTCATCCGCACGCTCATTCTTAAACGTATACCATAATGTTTCGATTTGCAAACCCTCAATATCTCTATTTACTGTTGCTTCTGCCTCTACTCATCGCTCTCTTTGTATGGGCACGCTACAATAGGCGACAACGCTTAGCACGCTTCGGCGTAATCGAGACCCTCGGACAATTGATGCCCGATGTCTCTGCTGGACGTGTAAAGGTTAAATTCACTCTTTATATACTTGCGCTCGCATTACTCATTGTGGCGGTAGCACGTCCACAGTTTGGTTCAAAGTTACGTGAAGACAAAAGCGAAGGTATTGAGTTAATGCTCGCTGTCGACATTTCTAACTCCATGCTTGCCGAAGATTTTGAGCCTAACCGTTTAGAACGCACTAAGCATGCCATCAACAAACTCTTCGAAGGTCTGAAACAAGAGCGTGTCGGTGTTGTAGTCTTCGCAGGCGATGCTACAGTACAGCTTCCCATTACATCTGATTATCGTATGGCGCAAGCCTTTACCAAGCGAATCTCTACCACCATGAGTAGTGTGCAAGGTACTTCTATCAGCAAAGCTCTCTCTTTGGCACAGATGTCCTTCTCGGGTGACGGCGATCACTCTAAGGCCATCATTCTCATCACTGATGGTGAGGACCACGAAGGTAATGTTCGCCAAGCCGCTAAACAAGCTGCTGAACAAGGTATCCGCATTTACACCATCGGCATCGGCACACCTGAAGGCGCTCCCATCCGCATCGGAGGTGACTTCATCAAAGATGAGATGGGTAACATGGTCGTCAGCAAACTCGATGAGGCAATGTTACAAGAGATTGCCGAGACCACATCTGGACTCTATGTACGTGCCTCAAAACAATCTCTGGGTCTCAATGAGGTTATCGATGCCATCAACCGCATGGAGCAAAGTGAGCTTGCTACCATTCATTTTGAGGAGTATAACGAACAGTTTCCTTACTTCGTTGCCTTAGCCTTCGTACTGCTTCTCATTGAGTTTTATCTACTCGATCGCCATAACCCACGATTGCGTCGTTTCAACATTTTCGGAACAAAGTATAGTAGCGAAAGGTAGTGCGCTATTGATTCATCAAAGAAACCGTAGGCAGATTTGTCCACGGCTTCTTTGATAAATTTTGATTATCTTGCTCTATTTCAGAACTTATGCATGGCACGTATTAGGAATGAGGTGTTTTTAGATGTTTGCGCTACAAAAGGAGGCTCTATATCCATGTGAGTAGTCAACGCCGTAGTGGCTGCATCCTCCGTTGATGAAAAGTAATACATCAGTTTATCGAGTTTTTTACCTCCTTGAGACTTGAGTAAATCGTTGAATTGCTCACGTGCCTTACGATCGAACCGCACGCGACCGTTGTTGTAGACGTGACCCACACGCAAAATTTCGTTGATAGCAGGTAGATACCATCCTTCGCCCTTCTCATGACACCACGCAAAAGCAGGATAATCCTCCCAACGCACTTTTCCCTCTACCACCAACTGAGCAAAAGCCTCCTGATTGACCCATCCATCGTATTGATTGTTGATACCCAACTGTTGTAAATCGCTCTTCTTTTGGTCGCACCAACGCAGATTTGCTTCATCGAGTGACATCACGATTCCATGGCCCTCATCATCGGCGTCGATAACGATACCTCGGATACCTCCTTCATTGTAATAGTCACCCGGATGATATCTGTTAACAATATGGGGCCCACCGACAGTCGTAGGAGTACTACTCTGTGGATGGGATTGCAGAGCAACTGACGGCGTGGCTTGTGCTGTCTCTGTTGATTGCGATTCCTGCTTGTCTAGCTTTTCCCCTTTGAGTTTATCATAAGCCTCCTGTGAGAAGATCTCCTCGTCACCATTTGCCAAGCGAAGATAAACTAAATTATCCACTGACACAAAGTACATCGGTCCCTCCAGATTGCTGAGTTTCTTATAACGAACCTCCTTCTCACCAATTTCTACAACCTTCACCTTCATCTCGCTACCATCGCGTTTCACCAGCACATCTTGTGCAATTGCCGAATACCAACAACCGAAGGCCACCAACAAGGTAATAACAAACTCTTTCATTCTTATGTAACTATATATAAACGTATACAAATGTAACTATTATTTTGTGAATAGTTGCTATCTTTGCCCCCACAAAACGCACATCTATATGGGATTTTTCGATCTATTTCGCAAGAAACAGGATGCAACTGTCGCCAACGTTACACCCAACACAGTTGGTGAAGAGCAACGTCGCGACTTGAACGATGGATTACAACGCACCAAGAGTGGTATCTTCTCAAAGCTCGCTCGTGCCATTGCCGGACGTTCCACTGTTGATGCTGAGGTGCTCGACAATCTGGAGGAGGTACTTCTTACATCTGATGTAGGTGTCGACACAACCGTCAAGATTATCCAACACATTGAGCAACGTGTAGCAAACGACAAGTACATGAACACTGCCGAGTTAAATCATATCCTACGGGATGAGGTTGCCACCTTACTCGAACAATCGCACACGTCGACTGCTAATTTTGGGTTAGAACTACCTGAAGGTGTTCCCTATGTACTGATGGTTGTTGGTGTCAACGGTGCAGGCAAGACCACCACCATTGGCAAACTCGCAGCCAAATTGGTTGCCGCAGGGCGCAAAGTCTACATTGGTGCTGCCGACACTTTTCGAGCTGCTGCCATCGACCAACTGGCCGTGTGGGCAGAGCGTGCCGGTGCAACACTCATTCGACAGGAGATGGGATCCGATCCCGCCTCGGTAGCCTACGACACTCTGCGTTCGGCGGTAGCAAATCACGCCGATGTGGTCCTCATCGACACAGCAGGTCGTCTGCATAATAAGATAGGGCTCATGAATGAACTTACCAAGATTCGCAATGT
>CAYUJP010000160.1:0-2922 GCA_964445055.1 uncultured Alistipes sp. | reverse complement strand
TCATCTCCTTCATGGAGGATTCGGGATACTTGGCACGTGCCGCCTTCATCATGGATCGCATCATGCACCGCATCGGGTTGCACGGCAAATCGTTCATTCCACTAGTGATGGGTTTTGGGTGCAACGTTCCCGCTGTGATGGCCACACGCACCATCGAAAGCCGTAGTAGCCGACTCATCACACTGATGATTACTCCGTTTATGTCGTGTAGCGCACGACTGCCCATCTATATTCTCTTCACCGGTGTATTCTTCTCCGCTTCGGCTGGATATGTGCTCTTCGGCATCTATCTGTTGGGCATCTTGGGAGCAGTGGTCACGGCACGATTGATGCGACGTTTTCTCTATCGTGTCGACGAGACACCCTTTGTCATGGAGTTGCCTCCGTATCGAATTCCCACGTGGCGCACCACCCTGTCGCACATGTGGGACAAGAGTGCACAATACCTTCGCAAGATGGGAGGCATGATTCTTATAGCAGCCATCGTGGTGTGGTTCTTGGGCTATTTTCCACGTACGGAAGCACCCGACACCGCACTACCTACCACCGACGATGTCACGACAGTGACTACAGATGCACCCGAATCGTACTTGGTGCGATTGGGGCATTGGTGTGAACCGGTGTTCAGGCCCTTAGGGCTCAACTGGAAGGCGAGCGTTGCCATTCTATCGGGCGTGTCGGCCAAAGAGATTGTGGTCAGCACCATGGGCGTGCTCTATGCTAACGATGAGAACACCTCGCTCTCGCAAACCTTGCGCGAGAGTGGAGACTTCACACCACAATCAATTCTGGCGATGATGGTCTTCATACTCTTCTACATCCCCTGCTTCGCTACGTTGCTGGCCATCCGTCAGGAGGCGGGAACGAAATGGGCCATCGTATCGATAGTCTACAACACCGCTGTGGCATGGGTGCTTGCTTGGACGGTCTATCATGTTGCATTGTGGCTATGAGTGAGCGTGTGCAAATCGTCGTTGTAGCTGTCATCGGCGCGTGGGTGTGCTACCGCTTATTGCGAGGAGCCTATCGGATGTTGTTCCAAGAACGACACAAGTGCGACGGATGTTGCAACTGTTGCAACAAATCGGACGCTGCAACTAAGCACAAGCAGTAGGAAGGGTTTGTCGCTATCGTGCGTAACGACATCACTAAGCATCTTCTCAGAAATTTAGGAGGGGAGGGGCAAAAGTGGCGCTACCGAACAAATTTCCGTATTTAGCGAACATTTACTCCTCAAAACGGACAAAATGGCATGATTTCCGAACATTTGTATTCTTTTTCACCTCTCTAAGCACGTTAATTTTGCGGTATAAATTTCGGTAGGTAGACCCTTCGCAGACGAAGAGTCGGTCCATCCGGAGCTAAAACGCGAAATTATGGAGAGGATTTTCAACCCCAATGAGCTATGCGGAAAGGGGTGTTCGACATGCAACCTCTACCAACATCAAGTTGATGTAGGCTTCCGTTATCGCGAATACCCACAAAACTGTGTCATCCTGCGCAGATCGACCAGCGCCCATGTGATTTTCATTCTCATGCAGGGGAGTATCGTGCTCAACTGCAACGGCTACGAGGAGAAGATGCTACATGCCGGTGAGATGATTTTCATTGCAGCGCACTCCTTCATGGACCTGCAATGTCTAGAACGCACAGTTGCCCTCGTCTGCGTGTTTCAGGAGCCACGCACCTCGTGTGGCAGGTTGAACATTCAGCAACTCAGCTCCTATCTGCGGGGAGTACACTACAACCTAGATACCCTACCCGTCAACGAAGAGATGGCCACGCTCATCAATTCGATTGTCGGATGTCTGCGTAGCAACCTCAGTTGTGCCTATATGCACCAACTGCAAACCGAAGAGTTGCTGCTAAGCCTGCGCTACTTCTACCCGATTCGGCAAGTAGCAACCTTCTTCTACCCCATCGCCAGCAACTCGCCAGAATTTCGGCTCTTTGTCATGCGCAACATCGACAAGGTGAGCAACGTGCGCGAGCTCATAGAGATGTCGGGACTCAGCCGAAGCACGTTCTACGACAAGTTCCGTATCGAGTTCAACGACGAAAACCCCAAGCTCTGGATGGAGCGACAATTTCGCAGTCGAATACTCTTTGCCTCGTCGCAACCCAATGTCACGGTCAAGGAGTTGGCGCAGATGCTACACTTCGACAGCGAGGATGCCTTTCACCGCTATTGCAAACGTCACTTCAACCAATCGCCACAAGAACTCATTGCCTCCCACACGGCAAGTTTAGGCGATTTTTGACTCGGTTAAAGGTGGTGAAGTGGTTGACACCTTTTCCGGTCGAAAAAGAGGTGATTGAAGGACCGGCGAACAAAACGGCCGAAGATTCGGACATTTTGTCCAAAAAACGAACAAATACTCCGGAGATTCGGACACTTTTACCGTAAAGACAATTTTTTGACATTTACCTTTGTGATGTGTTGGTATATAGCTACTTCGATAGATAAAAAAAATAGGAAAAAAGTTATAGGGATAAATGAAATTATGAAGAAAAAACTACTAATTCTGCTTGTTGCGTTGTGTTGCGCTGGAGGAGTCGCTGCTCAGAGCACCTACATGGAGGTGACTGATACGGTGCACATACACCTCTACTACCGGCAGGGTATCGCGACCTTCGATGAGAATCTCCAGGACAACGGGAAGCGATTGGACGACTTTGTGGCACGTATCCGCGCGTTCCAACGAGATACGATGGTTCGCTCACAACGCATTTATGTTGTTGCCGGTGCTTCGCCCGAAGGAAACGTGTACACCAACCTTGCACTCGCAAAACGTCGTGCAACGACGTTGCGAGAGTTGTTGCGTCGGCGCATTCCGGAACTCGATTCACTGCTCGAAGAGAGTCCTGTCGGTGTCGATTGGAGTGGACTTCGGCGAGCCGTCGTAGCTTCGGACATGCCTT
>CAYUJP010000159.1:1391-2926 GCA_964445055.1 uncultured Alistipes sp. | reverse complement strand
ACACGACGGATGCCGAGGCAAGCCAACCCTCCATAGATGAAGACCAGCATCCACAGGGTGCGCAACTCGGGCAACACATCGCGCAACGTGGCTCCCATGGTGCGGATGCGGATGTAGCCGTTGACACCGCTACTCGAAGGAAATATCTTGCCGAAGTTGTAGAGCCACGAGGGGATGGCTTCGCCCGGGAACGAAGCTCCGCTGAGCAACAGAATGGGGATGGAGGTCCACAGCAGGAAGAGCAACGACTGCTCGCGATAGCGGAAGAGTGTGGAGAGTGCGATGCCCAACATGATGCAGGCCAAGAGGTAGGGAATCAAGAAGCCCACAACATCCCATGTAGCCCCATTGGAGGGGTAGTGAAAGAGTCGGTAGTGAATCGTGAAGATGTAGAACATCGACACGGCATAGATGGAGCTATAGACAACCGCCTTGCCCAAGACAATGGGCAACGTGTACATGTGGAGCGAGTGTGCCGGTATGAGTTTGCGGTAGAGCCCTTGTTCGCGCCACGTACCCCCAATCATGCCGATTCCGACCAACAACGTCTGCTGAATGATGACGATGATGATGGCGGGCATCATGAACGAGCCATAGCCCAGATAGGGGTTAAAGAGGTTGGTCGACTGGTAGATGACCGGCTGTGTGACCGCCTGCGCCTGTGGCAGATTGACCCCTTTGGCGATGAGTCGTTGCAGACGCACCATGGCTCCCGTCTGTCCGATGCCGGAGACCAACTCCTGAAATACCTGTCGATACATCAGAAAGTAGCTGGCATCGACATAGAGCGACACCGGTGCCGACAACCCTCCCATCACCTGTTTGGCATAATCTTGCGGGATGTAGACTACTCCATAGATTTTGCGGTCGTAGAAGAGTTGTTTTGCCTCCTCCATGGAGGTGGGTTCGTAGGCCACATAGGCATTGGGACCTGCATCGAAAGCTTGCACCAAGTCGCGACTCAGCGGAGTCTGACTCTCGTCGACAACCCCGATGGGAATGTTGCGCAACACTTCGGGTCCATAGGCAAACGAGTAGATGACGGTGTAGATGAAGATGGCCATGACCAGCACCAGCGCCACACCTCCATCGGTGAATATGGCGCGATACTCGTTGCGCACTACCGACAGAAACTCGCTGTAGTAGGCTTGTAGTATGTTACGTATCCGATTCATGTTACTGTCTCCCCCAATAGTTTTCGTTGGTGCAGATGGTTCGCAATCGACCCAAGACCGCCAACGGCAATACCAAATAGACGGCCAACGCCCCTAAGTCGACAATCGAATCGACTGCCGGAGCACCTCGCAAGGCCTGATTGATGAAGAGGTCGGTGTAGTAGGTGAAGGGGAAGATCCGGCTGAAGAGTTGCATGGCGGGATACATGGCCATGGTGGGGAAGGTAAGGCCCGAAAAGGTGAATGCCAAGACACAGAAACCACCACCCAACGACAACGAGAGTCGCAGGTTGCTCACCAACGCAATGATGAATATTCCGATGGACATGTATGCCAAAATGAAGAGGACGGTGCCCAACA
>CAYUJP010000159.1:0-1291 GCA_964445055.1 uncultured Alistipes sp. | reverse complement strand
ATCATCTGCCCGAGTTTGCGCGACAGCGATGAGTGGTCCTCGTCGTAGAGGGCAACGGGGATGTTGCGTGCCACCCCTTCGCGGAAGATGACCGCAAAGAAAGCAAAGGAGATCAACGGCAAGAGCACCATCAGCACCCAATACATAGGCTGCCGGGTGATGCGTTGCAACTCGCGCAATGCGGTGTGATGTATGTTTCGCAGAAAACGAATCATAGACAGGGCAACTACACCTATTCCAACTCACTCCAATTGACCAATACGCTCATGCCCGGACGCAACTCGGTCTCCCGCTCGTCGGGTTTGGCCTTCACGGCAAAGGTGCGGATGTCGAATCCGCCCTGCGTACGTGTGGCCGACCATGTGGCATAGTCGGCTTGCGCGGCAATGCGTGTCACATGAAGTTGCACATCGCGTCCCAACGCAGGCACATAGCCCGTGAGCGCCATGCCTTGATGGATTTTGGGCATGAGGGTCTCCTTGATGTTGAAGGTGACCCATTGGTCGCTCAGGTCGAGGATAGCCACCACCGGATAGCCGCTACCCACCAACTCGCCCGCCTCGGCAATGATGGTCGATACCTCGCCACTGACGGGCGCATAGACCATCGCGTCGCGCAGGTAGCTCTCCACCTCGGAGACAGCACCCGCCGCCTGGCGAACCTTTGCAGCCGCGGCCGCCTTCTCTTCGCGACTTGCGCCATCGACAGCCAAGTCGTATTGAGCCTTTGCGGCTGATGTGGTAGCGGTCAGCGCATTGTATTGAGCCTGTGCCTCGTCGAACTTCTGTGCCGGCACAACGCCTTGCTCGTAGAGCGATTTGACACGGTCGAAGGTCTTCTTTGCCAACTCCTGGCCCGCTTGCGCCTGCTGCCAAAGGTTGCGCGCCGCCTCGATTTGCTGCACACGTGCACCGGAGAGAACCTTCTCGTCGATGGCTGTAGCTGCACTGTGTACGGCTTCGGCTTGTTCGAGTTTGGCATCCAACTCGGGAGTGGAAAGGGTGTAGAGCAACTCGCCCTGCTCGACCTGTTGACCCGCCTCCACATGCATCGATTCGATGCGTCCCGCAATCTTGGAGGAGGCTTTGTAGGTGGTACACTCGGTGGTGCCTTGCAACAATACCGGTGTTTCGGCACGCAAGTAACGATTCACAGCAATCACGGCTGCCACAATAGCAACGAGTACCACAATCGTTGCCAAGAGATTCTTATGTTTCATAGGGTATATACTTTATGCTTATTTATCGTAGGTGATACGCTCGGCATCGGTGCGTCGCATGTAGGAGAGATA
>CAYUJP010000158.1:0-2940 GCA_964445055.1 uncultured Alistipes sp. | reverse complement strand
TTTGCCCACTGTGTGGCATTGCCTCGCGAACGCATAAACCGCCGTGCCGACTCGTAAATCGACAGGATGGTCTTCAAATCCGCTATCTGAGCGTGTCGTAGCATTGTGAAACTTATCTATCGGATGACAACCGACTGAAGCGCAAGCGCATCGAGTGTAGTCAATCGACGCTTCGCCTGAGGTTGTTGTCTACTCCCACCCTTTGTCGCACGATGCGTGTACTAGTCGTTGCGACATCAAGGTTCAGCGGTTGCACATTCCTCACGTTGCAAAGATACCTAATATTCACCGTTTATGACATTCGTCTTTTGTCCTGATGGGGTAATTTGCACTCGTGTTATACGCTACCTGAGTCGTGGAGGTACCGGTGGTAGTCACTGATAAGTTGGCCGGCATCTTCACACACGCCCTCATCACGGCTCACACTCAGAGCACACAAGCCTTTGTAAACTCGCTGCAGAAGAGCCTGACGCTCATCATTGCAGTTCCATGGAATGTTGACGAAAACCGTGCTATAAGCCTCGAGTGCTTCCTTTTCCATGGCGTTGCGCAGATATTGGTCACCGCTGAGCACGAGTGCCTCAAGTTGTAGTTGTGTGTATTTCATAATTCACAAAGTTGCTTTTTACAAAGCAACATATTTTTAGTGGATTATCCTAATATTTAACTCAAAACTATTAACCTGTTAGCGGATGATTAGCGGTACACTACCGTGCAAATCGGCGACAAGCGAGGTGTAGAAGTACGGCCGTCGTCAGCGCGGTTACAAAAATAAGCAGTGCCGATGTCGTAGATACATCGCCAATGCCGGTGAGGGGCGAAGCGATGCTGCCGAACAGAAAGCCAGAGGCTCCTAATGCGGCAGATGCAGTGCCGGCATTGTCGCGTTCGCTATCCAGCACAATGGCAGTGATGGTAGGTTGCAAAGTTCCGAACATGAACATCAGCAGAATGTAGGTCGGCTCCAACAGATAAACAGGAACGCGAGCGACCAATGCAATGGCGACCAATGCGGCTGCACACACAAAAAGCACTCCGCCACGACGCAACCATGCATATTCGTTTTTGACCTTAGCGGCCAGCGCACAACCGATACCGATAGCCAATGCGTTGATGCCAAAGCAGAGACTATAGACAATGGGCGACAATCCATAGCCATCTTGCAACACAAAGGGCGAGGAGGATATGTAGGAGAAGAGTACCGCCATGCTGAAGGCATAGGCCATGAGAAATGCCATATACTTGGGGTTGCGAAATACCTTGACATAGGTGGTAAAGGTTGCCAGCAAACGCTTGGTTGAACGACGCTCCATCGTCAACGACTCGCGTACCTGCGTACACATCGCTGTCAGTGCAATTCCTACGCAGAGCAGGGCGATGTAGGTCCCTTTCCACGATGTAAACTTCAATAGAATACCTCCAATCACAGGCGATGCCACAGGCGCGACGCCATTGACGGCCGACATGATGGCGATGAACCGCGTCAGCTCACTTCCGGAGTAGAGATCGGTGGCAATCGAACGAGCCAACACAATGCCCCCTGCAGCTGTCAGGCCTTGGAAGAAACGCATGGTGTTGAACACTCCGATGCTGGGGGCAAAGATACACGCTACGGTAGCGACAATGAACGCTACCATCGAAGCAAGGAGTGGCAGGCGGCGACCATAGCGGTCACTCAGTGGGCCGATGATGATTTGTCCTATGGCGAGTCCCAACATCCCCATGGTCAGACTCATCTGCACCATCGAGGCATTCGTCTCGAAGTAGTTGGCTATCGAGGGAAGTGCCGGAAGATAGAAGTCGGTTACAAAAGGTCCGAAGGCTGTCAGTAGCCCCAGGGTGACATAGAGAAATGTGTAATTCGAATTGTTTTTGTTCATCGTTTCATCGCATAAAAAAACACGTCGTGCAAATCCAATTAGACTTACGTGACGCGCACAACATATTGTATTTCGGGGGACAAAGGTAGCATATTTTTTCGAAATAGCATGTCAAATATTGCCCCATTTTGTGCCACAATCCTCTTGGTTTCGCGAGTCTCTGCTCTGCCACATCGTCGTTTGAACATCGACCGATGAGGGCGTGTCTGTCAGAAGGCTGACAGAATGTCAGAAAAACGTCTCTGGCATACTGTTTGCGGAGATGATGGGTATGAATCGAGTAAAATCATTAAAAAGATAGAAACTATGGCAAATGGTAAAATTGGTGTTACCACCGAGAACATCTTTCCAGTCATTAAGAAATTCCTCTATTCCGACCACGAGATTTTTTTGCGTGAGTTGGTGTCAAATGCCGTTGATGCAACCCAGAAACTCAAGACATTGGCTGCACGCAACGAGATGCAGAGCGAGTTGGGCGATGTGAGCATCCGTATTGCGGTCGATACCGAGAAACGGTTGCTGACCATCACCGACCGAGGTATCGGCATGACAGCCGACGAGGTCGACAAGTACATCAACCAGATAGCCTTCTCGGGTGCCGAGGAGTTCATGGCAAAGTACAAGGACCAAGCCATCATCGGACATTTCGGGTTGGGCTTCTACTCTTCGTTTATGGTATCCGACAAAGTGGAGATTATCTCCCGTTCCTACAAAGAGGGAAGTCGTACGGTGCATTGGGAGTGCGATGGTACGCCTGAGTTTACCATGAACGAGACCGATGAGGAGCACGATCGTGGTACTTCGATTATCTTACACCTGTCGGAGGATGTCAAGGAGTATGGCGAGACGGCGAAGGTCGAGGAGCTGTTGCGCAAGTATTGTCGTTTCTTGCCTGTTCCAATCGTATTTGGCAAGGTCAAGGAGTGGAAAGAGGGTAAGTATGTCGATACCGATCGCGACAACGTCATCAACAATACCGACCCGCTGTGGATGCACAAGCCGGCAGATATTACCGAAGAGCAGTATAAGGAGTTCTATCGCCAACTCTATCCCATGAGCG
>CAYUJP010000157.1:1821-2971 GCA_964445055.1 uncultured Alistipes sp. | reverse complement strand
CTCTGCGCATGGATTTTTTTCGCCTATCTGCTCCTTACCTTACCCCGATTGGCCTACTATCTGATACGGCTCTTCGGTAAGAGCAGGGTAGTGCGCACACTGGCCGGCATAGGGGCACTCTGTGTGGCGGGTGCGTTGGTACATGCGCTGTGGGTCGAGCGTCGGCAATTGGTGGTGCGCGAGGTGACCATCCAATCGGCACGTCTGCCACATACATTCGACGGACTGCGCATAGCCCTCTTTTCGGACCTACATATCGGTGCGTTGCTCGACCGCGATGCCGAGATACAGGCACTTGTCGATAGAATACAAGCCTTGCATCCCGATGTGATTCTCTTCTGCGGCGATTTGGTAAACATCCGCTACAGCGAACTCGACAGTGCCACCATGCGCACCTTGGGCCGATTGCAGGGTTGCTACTCCATCACAGGCAATCACGACACGGGACACTACATCCGCGACACATGTAGTCTGCCACCTGCCGAGAACATTCGGTTGCTCCTTGAGCGACAACGTGCCATGGGATGGCAGGTGCTCGACAACGCTACCACCTATCTTGTTCGCGGAGGCGACACCCTTTCGCTATCGGGCATCTCCTACGATACGGCGCTTGTCTCACAGCAACACAACGCACAGTTGCCCGACTACAATTGGGGTGCCACCTATGCCGATGTCGACAAACGTCACTACAACATCACCTTGGCACACATCCCCCAGTTGTGGGAATCGATTGTTGCAACGGGCTATGGCGATTTGGTCTTGTCGGGACACGTACACAGCATGCAAATCAAGTTGCACCTCTTCGGACACGACTTCTCACCCGCAAGCCTCGTCTACAAACATTGGAGCGGTCGCTATCAGCACGACGACCACACACTCTATGTCAACGATGGCATCGGTTATGTCGGTTTCCCCTTCCGATGGGGCGCCTATCCCGAAATCACCTTGTTCACCCTTCAATCGATTCAACCATGCATGTGATTGCCTCTATTGCGTGCTCTGCCGATGGCTATGTCGACGACCGCACCCCCCAACGTCTGAAACTCTCCACCCCTTCCGATTGGGATGCGGTGATGATGTTGCGTGCCGCGTGCGATGCCATTTTGGTGGGAGGCACAACCGTGCGACACGACAATCCCTCGCTCACCGT
>CAYUJP010000157.1:0-1721 GCA_964445055.1 uncultured Alistipes sp. | reverse complement strand
AACATCACTTCTCGCGCACGGTTTTTGCGCTCTACGAACCCGACTGCTTCGTCCGTTGTCAGGGAGCACTGCTCTTGCGTCGGCAGGGGATAGATGTGCGTGTCTATCCTGAGTTGGCCGATGCGGTTTATGCCGTCAACAGACACATTTGTGACGGTATCAAATAGAAAAATATTGTCCAAAATAGGATAATATTGGTCTATTCGTCCTATTTGTAAGGAAGTTTAAAGAGATAATTCCTAACTTCGCGAAACGTATAGATATACATCATACCATTATGAAGAAAATTACGCTTGTCCTGCTTGCACTTGTCGCCGTCGCACCGCTGTCGGCCCAAGGTGTCAAACAGTCACTTTCGCTCGACGATGCGCTTGCCATGACGCTCACCGACAATCCTTCGATGCAGGCTGCCGAATACAATCGTCTCGCTGCACGGCAGGAGCGCCGTGCGGCCATCGGATTGCGAATGCCTCAAGTGGGTATCAACGGTTCGTATGCCTATCTGGGCAAAGACATCGAAATCGATTTGAACAATCTGAAGAGTCCGGTGCAGACTCTTGCCGGACAACTCATGCAGAGCGGCATGATTCCTTCGGACTATCTGCCCACCTTGTCGCAACTCATGGGAGGCATCACCTCGGCCAATTGGGCGTTGCCGTTGCAAGATCGTAGCTTGGGTATCATCGGAGGCGATGTGACGTTGCCTCTGTGGATGGGTGGCAAAATCAATGCGGCCAATCGTGCGGCCCGTCTCAACGAGCAGAGTGCCACATCGGCAAGCGTGCAGCAGCGCAACACACTCATCACCGAGTTGGTCGAGCGTTACTATGGTCTTGCGTTAGCTCGTCAAGTGGTGGAGGTGCGTCGTCAAGTGGTCGATGGTGTGCGACAACATCTCGACGATGCCATTGCACTCGAGGCACAGGGGATGATTGCTCACAGCGAGCGCCTCTATGTCGATTTCCGCATGTCGGAGGCCGAGCGCGACCTGCAGAATGCCCAATCTCAGGTCGAGACCATTGCCTCGGCACTCAACAGCACATTGGGGCGCGAGGGCGATTACCTTCCGGTGACAGCCATGTTCATGTTGCGCGACATCGAGTCGCTCGACTACTATCAGACTTTGTCTGCCGACCACAACCCGTTGTTGCAGCAGGTCGACCAGAAACGTCGCTTGGCGCAAGAGGGTGTGCGCGCACAACGTGCCGCATTTCTGCCTCAGGTCGTTGCCATCGGAGGCATGTCGTTCTACGACTATCAGGTGACACGCATCTTGCCTCGATGGGCGGTGGGTGTAGGGGTCAATTTCAAGCTCTTCGACGGACTGAATCGCGAATACAAATATGCTGCAGCCAAGCAGACGGTTCACCGTGTGGAGGCGTTGCAGAAGCAGGCGGGAACCAACGTCTCCGTGCTCATTGAGAAGCTCTACAACCAGATGTCCAACTACCGCACACAACTTGCGTCGATTGAGGCATCCATGTCGTTTGCCGAGGAGTACCTCAAGACCAAGGATGCCGCTTTCCGCGAAGGCCTCAGCTCCTCGACCGACCTCATCGATGCCGAGCTCAATTTGGCGAAGGTTAAGACCGAGCGGTTGCAGGTTGCCTATCAGTACGACCTGTTGCTGGCACAGTTGCTCGAGGCGGCGGGCATCAGCGACGAGTATCTCTCCTACATGCGACGCACCGATGCCGAGCGTATCACCTACGATAAATAAG
>CAYUJP010000156.1:0-2976 GCA_964445055.1 uncultured Alistipes sp. | reverse complement strand
TCTACGACGATGTACGTACATTGAGCACCGACGAGCGCACAGCACTGAACCGCGCACCCTTCCAGCTCAAGGAGTACAAGCAGAGTCTCAACATCAAGGATGTGGCAGGCGAAGTGGGCTACACGACCATCGAACGCACAGGCGTACGCCCGTCGCTCGATGTAAACGGCATCTGGGGCGGATACACCGACGAGGGAACCAAGACCATCATCCCTGCACGTGCCTCGGCCAAGATATCGATGCGATTGGTACCCAACCAGAACTACGAAAAGATTGCACAGCTCTTCGAGCAGTACATCCAACAGATTGCACCGCACAGTGTGCGCGTGAAGTGTCGGTTTCTGCATGGCGGAGCACCCTACGTCTCCCTCACCGACCTGCCGGCCTATCGTGCTGCCGAGGAGGCGATGTTGGCTACCTATGGAGTCAAGCCTCTTCCCTTCTACTCGGGCGGTTCGATTCCCATTGTTAGCGAATTCGAGCAGACTTTGGGGGTGAAGTCCATTCTCATGGGATTTGGCCTTGCCAAAGATGCCATCCACTCGCCCAACGAGAGCTACGGACTCGACCAAGCACGCAAGGGACTAGAAGTGATTCCTCGCTTCTATCAATATTTTGCACAACTGTCGAAGTAGACGACGACACTTCGACACAATCACCAACGAGGGCGTATCCTGAATCAGGGTACGCCCTCATTGTTATCGTTACTGTAGCCGTGCGGTTACTCGCCGAAGTTGCTACGCACAAAATCCATTAATGTGAAACTCTTCTCGCGCTCCGGAGCATCGATTTCACGCTCGACGGTCTCAATCATCAGCGGACGTCGTTGCTCGACAAAGTGAGTGAGGAAATAGTCAATGACTTCAGTCTGTTGCGTCATCGGGTTCACAGCCAAAGCATGGTCGGCATTCTCCACTGAATAGAAGTAATAGGGAGCCTGCATCGCAGCCAACTGACTTGCAATGTAGGCCGAGCCAAAGAACCCTGCATCGCCAAACCGCAATACCTCGTAAGGCACGTTGGAGTCGGCATCGCCATGAAAGGCCAAAATCGGCGCCGGTGTTGTTGTCCAATGCAACTCGTCGCCACGATCGACAATGGCTCCGGCGAAGGAGATTACACCTCCATAGTTGAACTCCTGCGGAAGAGCGCCTATTGCTACTGCATAACCGTTGGCAAGCAGATACTCCGCTTGCAATGCGGTGATGGCTCCAGCGCTCGAGCCACACGCCACCAACCGGGTCGGGTCGATGTTCCACGCCTCAGCATGCTCCAGCAGATAGCCCGTAGCGGTAAAGAGATCCTCAACGGCCATAGAAATGGCAGTTGGCAACACCTCGGCAAATTTGGCTGGGTCGACTTCGCCCGACTCAAGCAACGGTTTCAACCCCAAACGATAGTCGATGGTTGCCACTTCGTAGCCTCGATCCACTAGATGTTCGAAGAACGGTTGGTAGCTTGCCGCATCGCGTGACCCCCGTGCAAAGGCACCTCCGAAGAGGAATATCACACAAGGACGGGGTGCAGCGGTGTCGACAACGGCTGGATTGTAGTAGCGCGTCAGTCGCAATGTGTCGTCGGACTTGACGGCATAGGGTTGCACATCGCGTTGCATGGTTGCCACAGGCTGTGGCTTCTGGCAAGCACTGAGACTCGCCACGGCGAACATCAGAAGTAGAATTCTTCGCATATTCCGTAAGTTGTTTTACATCATCTCTTCGTGAGCATACTGCACCGCCCGATTGAGCTGTTGCACAAAGGGGGCTGTCTTGCGAAACTCGTCAAGTGCGTAGTTCAGCAGTGCCTCGTCGTCGTGCAGGTCGATATCAAGCGCACGGTAGAGCCCTACCTCCTTGAGTCGTAACCATGCATCTTGTGGTGTGCCCTTAGGGAACCCCTTGGGGGTACGATGCAACTGCTCCGAGCAGTCGAGGCTGAAGCCCTCGGCACGGCGGATGTTTGTGGCAAACTCCTCACTGTGGTCGAGCATCTCCTCGCGCACACTCTGCAACACCACTGCATCGGGACAATGCAACCCTGCCCACAACATGTGGCCTGTAGCCAAGCCATCGCTCGGCTCCCCCTCCAAGTGGAAATAGTAGCCGGCATAGCCCGACCGTTTGCCATGCGGAGCAACAAATATGCCCAACCATGTCTTGTAGGGCGACTTGTCGGCACTGAAGCGTGTGTCGCGGTAGATACGATAGGTGCAATCGGCCACCGTCAATCCCGCCACATCGGCATCGATTGTCGAAAGTCCATCGATGAGCCGCTTGGCGAAGAGCCGAAAACGCTCTTGCAACGACAACCACACGGGCCGATGTTGCTCGAACCAGTTGCGGTCGTTGTGCTGATAGAGCTCACGCAGAAAATCGACAACCTCGTTCATGGCTACCAGGCAAAGAGCGGATAATTCGACATAAGTTCGTTGACCTCACGACGAACCGTAGCAATGTTCGATTCGTTCTCCGGGTCGCAGAGCACACGGTCGATGAGTGCCACGATGGTCTCCATCTGCGCCTCCTTCAGGCCTCGCGTTGTGATGGCTGGTGTACCGAAGCGCAGACCCGATGTCTGGAAAGGTGAACGGCTATCGAAGGGGACCATGTTCTTGTTGGTGGTGATGTCGGCTGCAACCAAGCACTTCTCGGCAGCCTTACCGGTCAAGTCGGGGAACTTGGTGCGCAGGTCAACCAACATCAGGTGGTTGTCGGTACCTCCAGAGACAATTTTGTAGCCACGCTTGGCGAAGGCAGCGGCCATCGCCTTGGCATTCTTCTGCACTTGGAGTTGATACTCCTTGTAGCTAGGCTCGAGTGCCTCGCCAAATGCCACAGCCTTGGCTGCGATGACGTGCTCTAGCGGACCGCCCTGAATACCGGGGAATACTGCCGAGTTCAGCAGTTGCGACATCTTCTTCACCACGCCCTTGGGAGTGGTGTAACTCCACGGATTCTCGAAATCGTGGACCATGAG
>CAYUJP010000155.1:1573-2976 GCA_964445055.1 uncultured Alistipes sp. | reverse complement strand
TCACAAGTAGCACTCATTGGAGGAGGGTCATCGCCACAACCGGGCGAGGTCTCGTTGGCACACAATGGAATCCTTTTTTTAGACGAACTACCGGAGTTTGGGCGCAATGTACTCGAAGTGTTGCGCCAACCTCTTGAGGAGCGACGTATCACCATATCCCGTGCTCGCTACACGGTAGAATACCCTGCAAACTTTACATTGGTAGCCGCAATGAACCCTTGTCCTTGCGGGTACTACAACCATCCTACGCGCGAGTGCACTTGTCCCCCGGGAAGTGTTCATCGCTATTTGGGACGTATCTCCGGCCCTCTGATGGACCGCATCGACCTACACATTGAGGTGATACCCGTATCCATCCAAGAGATGTCATCGCAGCAGGCAGGGGAGTCAAGTGCCACTATTCGGGAACGCGTAATCCGTGCACGTGAGATTCAACATGCTCGTTTTGCAAACGCTATAGGATGTCACACCAACGCCATGATGAACAGTCGTATGTTGCGAGAGTTCTGCGTCTTAGATGCAACTACACGCACCCTATTGGAACGCGCCATGAATCGACTTGACCTCTCCGCCAGAGCCTATGACCGCATTTTGAAGGTGGCTCGCACGATTGCCGACTTGGCAGGGTCTGACAAGATTGAGGCTCCCCACATTGCCGAGGCCATAAACTATCGCTCACTTGACCGCGATTCATGGGGGAAGTAGAGATAAGTATTTTAAGAATAGGAGAAACATTATACCATGAAACGAATCATTGTATCCGGTGGAGGAACAGGAGGACACATCTATCCAGCCATAGCTGTGGCACAGGCTCTCCAACATCGCTTTGGCACAGACGTAGAGATTCTCTTTGTCGGTGCCGAAGGGAAAATGGAGATGGAAAAGGTCCCCGCACTCGGATATCGCATCATCGGACTACCCACCGCAGGACTACAGCGCAAATTTACCTTATCGAATCTAAAACTTCCATTCAAACTACTCAGGAGCGCACGTCGCGCCAAGCAGATTGTCCGCTCCTTCAAAGCCGATATTGTCGTAGGTTTTGGAGGCTATGCATCCGGGCCTATTCTTTGGGCTGCACAACAGCTTGGCGTACCTACACTCATTCAGGAGCAAAACTCCTATGCCGGACTGACCAATAAACTTTTGTCTCGTCGAGCAAAGACGATTTGCGTTGCCTACGACCACATGGAACGTTTCTTTGCGGCTGAGAAGATTGTTCTCACAGGCAATCCTCTGAGAACGCATTTCACACCGACAGCTCTTGAGGAGCGTACCCGTGCGATTGAGCAATTTGCGCTGGACGCCAAGCGCCCGGTGGTGCTGGTAGTTGGCGGGTCGCTCGGCTGTCGCACCCTCAACGAAGCCATGAAATCGTGGATTGTTCGTCATTCGGGGAACCT
>CAYUJP010000155.1:0-1473 GCA_964445055.1 uncultured Alistipes sp. | reverse complement strand
GAAGTGATGGAGAGGGCCGAAGCGTTGCTCAACGACCAACCTCACCGAGAGGTCCTAAGCAAGAATATTGCATCGCTGGCTGTTCCGGATGCAGCCGATCGAATTGTCAATGAGATTATAAAACTGTGGTAAATTCATGAATACATTTCATCAAATCTACTTTCTCGGTATCGGTGGTATCGGCATGAGTGCCTTGGCACGATATTTCCTACACGAGGGCATTGCGGTAGCGGGATACGACCGCACGCGCTCTTCGCTCACCGAAGCGCTCGAGACCGAAGGGGCTGAAATACACTATACCGACGACATCGAGGCCATACCTTTGGCATTTCGCGATGCACACGACACTATGGTCGTCTACACGCCTGCCGTTCCCAACGACCACCACGAATTTTGCTGGTTTCGCGACCAAGGTTTCACCATCGAGAAGCGGTCTCAGATGTTAGGTCACCTAACACAAGGGAAATATGTGATGGCTGTAGCCGGAACTCATGGCAAGACAACGACCTCAACCCTCATCGCTTGGCTCAACGACCAGATGGGCTACGAGGGAAATGCCTTCTTAGGAGGTATCTCCAAAAATTTTCAAAGCAATTTGGTGTTGGGAAGCGGACAACGCATGGCTGTGGAGGCAGATGAGTTCGATCGCTCGTTTTTGAGGCTTGCACCCGATGTCGCAGTAGTGACCGCAGCCGATGCTGACCATTTGGATATCTACGGCACACACGCAGCTGTAAAAGAGGCCTTCGCCCAATTCATCGAACGTATCAAGGAGGGTGGCACCTTGATTATCAAGGCCGGTGTGGAGGTTGCACTCCGCAACCCTGCCATCCACTACTACCGTTATGCGTTTGATACACCCTGCGATTTCTACGCTACAAACATTCGCCTGCGTACGGGTGGCTATTACACATTCGACGTAGCCACTCCCTCCGGAGTGATTACCGATTGTACATTGGGAATTCCTGGATGGGTCAATGTCGAGAATGCCGTAGCGGCCATAGCGGCCATGTGGTGCGCAGCCGACCACGACAAACAGCCTTTAGACACCAACCGCTTGCGCAAAGCATTGGCATCTTTTGTCGGTGTAAAACGTCGGTTCGAGTTCTATGTGAATACTCCGCGACAAGTCTACATGGATGACTATGCACACCATCCTCGCGAAATCGCCGCGACCATTGCCTCTGTACGTAAGATGTTCCCTCAACGAAAATTAACGGCGCTCTTTCAACCCCACCTCTACACGCGCACACGCGACTTCTACAAGGAGTTCGCGCAAGCACTCTCAGCAGCCGATGAGGTGGTACTGTTGCCCATCTATCCGGCACGCGAAGAACCCATCGATGGGATTACATCGCAAATCATCGCTGATTTGATTACCGTACCCCATATCATCGTTGAACGAGACTCCTTGGCGAAGCAAGTCGCCTTGTTATCGACCGATGTAGTGGTAAGTTTTGGAGCAGGAAATAT
>CAYUJP010000154.1:0-3004 GCA_964445055.1 uncultured Alistipes sp. | reverse complement strand
AATCTACGATTCGTAGTGTTTTCATGATAGTTATCCTCTATTAAACGTTTTCTTTTTACAAAGGTACAAAAAAAAGGACAATGTCATTTGTAGACAACAAATAAAATAAAAGCGTCTTCGCCTATCGGTAGTAGGTACGTTTCCATGTGGTGGCGTTCCCTGCTCCATCGGTTATAACGATGCAGAGGGTATGATCGCGTTGTCGGCCAAATATCTCGTCGTCGAAGTAGTGTGTGAATGTCCCTTTCATGCGGTTCTCCTCTACGATAGCCATGCGCCCATCGATGGTGCAAGCGATGCTTTTGATACCCGAGAAGTTGTCTCTCACAGAGAAGGTAATGGCTGACGTGCGTCCCAATTCCGCCTCCGTAAAGTGGGGACGTAGTGTGGGACGTACCGTATCTGTTACAAGATAGAAGGTACCCAACGACCGTGTGGAGAGGGTTAACCGTTCTCCTTCGAGCGAACCACCTTCGTAGCGTAGCACCCCTTTGGACGATAGTGATGCCCAAACGGTGTGGCTTCTCAACGAATCCGGAACAAAAGAGATGTCGGTGCTCACCGTTGCGTAGCTATGCAGGGGTGTGCGTACATCCAATATCTCAACTCCCGAAGAGCAGATGTCAATCGACGTGACGTTGGGTCGTGGTAACGTTGAGGGTCGTTGCCGATAGAAACACGACTCGTAGAGCGTGCCTGCCGGAATGCTGACACGTATGCCATCTTGCTCGTGTGTGAAGTCACGGTCGTAATGTACGATAGGCAGGGTGTCCGACACGGTGGTTGCTCGGAAACAATCCTCATCGGGCTTTCCCACGGTCTGAAAGGTCAGTTGGGAGGTGTTGCCACACTCATCTTCGACAACAAGATGCAACTGATGACGTTCACCGGCGTGTGTCTGGAGCAGTGCACGGTTTTTTAGTTGGGTATAGAATCGTGTAGGACACCCCTCCAAGCAGGTCAGGCGAAACACCTCGTTGCGCGAGGAGAGTTGTAAGGGGTAGTAACTCACAGCATTGCAATAGCGTGTATCGGAGAAAAGAAAACCATCCATGCGATATTCGTAGCATACCACCGAGTCAATCGACAGCGCGATATGGTAGATACCAAAAGTGTTGGTAACTTGGTCTTTCCGGTCGGAACACTCTACAATAAAATACCCTTTTCGGCCGACAGCAATGGGTTGCGTCTGCCGCAATTGATAACCTCCTCCATTGGCAACAACAATATCATAACTTCTTAATCTCGCGTGTTGTGCAATCCCACGAAGTGTATCTATCTCCACATAGTGCAGACGCATCAACCGAGGCGGTGTTGTGTCATGAACGGGAAAGAGTCCGCGGGCAAGCGTATTGAGGGTACGTTGACTCTCGCTTTCACGCAACTCAAAGTGCAAATGTGGCCCCACGGAGGCTCCAGAATTGCCTGAGAGCGCTATGGTGTCGCCTGCATGTACCGGGAATTGCGTAGGTTTGCATACGATGTCAATATTGCTGCGTCCCTGTCGATAGCGACAGTAACGCAGATAAGACTCCATGTCCTGCCGAAATTGTTTGAGATGAGCATAAACCGATGTCGTACCGTTGTTGTGTGCAACATAGAGTACGCGCCCATAGCCACCCGGCACAACCGCCATACGCACGATGTATCCATCGGCTACCGCTACCACGGCTTTGCCTTCGACACCTCCGGTTTTGATGTCGATGCCTGAATGAAAATGGTTAGGTCGCATCTCGGCAAAGGAGGCTGAGTAGAGTGCAGATACATCGCGCACAGGGAAACGATAACTTGTCGTATGTTGTGCGTATGTCGCAAGGAGCGAAAATGTTAGTAGAAGTGCTAAAATAGGTCGTCGCATGAGTCGTCGGGTGTAAGTAGTGTGTCCAGTACTTTGCGCACAACCTCGTAGTCGTAACCTTGCGACAACGCATAGCGAATCAGTTTCGTGCGTACTTCGTAGGTGGTTTTTCCTTTGGTTGTACGGAGTTTGCGTTGCAATAATGCGCATACACGTTGGTGCATGTCGGTTGTGGAGAGTAGCGGGGCAAGAGCCTCACGTATGATTTCGGTGTCGATACGTTTGCGTCGCAATGCATCGGTTATCTTGCGTGCACCCCATCCGCTGAGTGCCATCTTCTCACGCACAAAGGCCTCGGCATAACGACGATTATCGATGTATCTCTCTGCTTTGAGACGTCGAAGCACGGTCTCTTGGTCCGTGGGGGCAACTTGCCATCGAAACATCAGTCGTCGTGCATCCTCTTCACACCGCTCGGCTCGAGCACACAGTCGCATCAGTGCCACGAGTGCCTGCTCTGCACTCTTGGCACGAGGCGCACCTGCACTGACTATTTTCGGGGTGTGCAACATAGCATACGCGGTTTGTCGTTGATGTCGTTGCGGAGTTGAAGCACCTCAAACTGCTCCTCCCGACACAACTGTTGCATCTGCTCACCGAAGTGTTCGTAGATTTCAAACCACACACGCCCCGTAGGGTGTAAAGTACGATGAGCAAAACGTAAGATGGCGCGATAGAAACAGAGTGGGTCTTCGTTGGGAACAAAGAGCGCTTCGTGTGGCTCGTAATCGCGTACATTGATGCGCAGGTCACAACAGTCGCTCTGTGGAACATAGGGTGGATTCGACACGATTACATCGAATCGTGCGGAGGTAAGTTGCTGTAGACCCGACAACGCATCGTCACAAAGAAAGCGCACCTCTGCATGGAGTCGTTGTGCATTATCTTGTGCAATCTGAAGTGCGGCTGATGAGCAATCTACAGCAGTCACTTGTGCCTGAGGAAAGCGTTGTTTGAGTGCTATGGCAATGCATCCGCTGCCCGTACCAATGTCGAGAAGCGAGTCCGTAGGTTTCATGTCACCGGCAACTGCTTCAACAAGTTCTTCGGTCTCCGGACGGGGAATGAGCACCCCCTCCGCGACACGAAATTCCAACCCGCAAAACTCTTCAACTCCTAATACATACTGTACCGGACGTCCATCGG
>CAYUJP010000153.1:0-3047 GCA_964445055.1 uncultured Alistipes sp. | reverse complement strand
AGGGACAAAGGGACAAGGTATGCAAGCCCATATTTGCATAGGAATCAATGGCGAAAATGTGGCGCAATTCAAACACTCAAGAGATTGGGTGTCGGTAGAGATGGACGCAAACAGAGATGTAGATGGAGAGTAAACACAAAATCATATTGGTCGATGACCATTCGCTTTTTCGGAATGGTCTGCGAGGCTTGTTAAATGGAGAGATAGGCTGTGAAGTGGTGGGCGAGGCCTCTTCGGGCGAGGAGTTTCTTGCCATGCTTCCCGATATAAGTGCAGATGTCGTATTTATGGATATCTCCATGCCGGGCATTCCCGGTGACCAAGCCACAGCGCGGGCCTTGGCGTTGCAACCCGATTTAAAAATTATCACGCTATCGATGTTCGGCGAGGAGATGTACTACAAACGGATGATGACCGCGGGAGCTAAGGGCTTTTTGCTGAAAGATAGCGATTTCAGTGAGGTGCTGGCTGCTATCGATACAGTCTGTTCCGGCGATGATTACATCTGTCGCGAATTGATGACCAGCCTCACAGAGCATATGCGAACCTCTCAACATCAGAGTCGTTTGTACGATGATGAGGAACTTTCATCGCGAGAATTGGAGATTTTGGCCATGGTTTGTCGAGGCTTGTCGAACCAAGAGATTGCCGATGAACTCTACATCTCAAAACGTACGGTCGATAAACACAGGGCGAATATTCTGGAAAAAACAGGATGTAAGAATACGGCCAATTTGGTGGTTTATGCCATAAAACGAGGACTTGTGGAGATTTAATGGTCTATATGTTATAAAAGGGAAATATATTTTCTTATCTTTGCAAACAAAGTAAATACTTTCATAATGAGGAAAATTGGATGGATGTTGCTGATGGGGGTATGTAGCCTATTTGCAGCATGTAGTGGTGGTGACTCTGAGGATAAATTGACGATGGAGCGCCTCGAAGGTGTGTGGAAGTTACAAAGTTGGACGGGTGAGGCTCAGAATCCCGATGGGACGAGTTATACATTCTCGGATTTGGTCTATGTCTATGTGGTGTTGAATGCCGACAATACCTTTACACTCTACCAAAATATCGGTTATGCAGGGGCTGTAAAGTTGACGGGAAGTTGCCAACTTACCTCATCGGAGATATCGGGCTATTATCACACAGGGGTGGCAGGTATGACCTCGTGGTCGGACTCCTACATGGTGAGCAACGTGACTGCATCGGCCATGACGTGGACTGCTACACACGACGCAAATGATGTACAACAATTCGTAAAGGTCCTCTATGTTCCCCAAGAGGTGATAGACGAGACGGAAACAAAGACGCGTAGCTCGGCAGAGCCGGTGCTGAGGGGTGTTCTCTAAGGAGATAGCATCGGTGTTGTGTGACGATACGAAGATAGAAGCCAAGTAAATGGCGTATGCCGGATGTTTTTTCGGCTACGTCTTTTCTTTTTCGGTGAATTATCGTAATTTTGCAACACATTTGAAAATAATAACGAAAAGATACCACTATGGGACGAGCATTTGAGTACCGCAAGGCACGCAAATTGAAGAGATGGGGCAATATGGCCCGTACATTCACCAAGATCGGAAAGGAGATAGAGATTGCAGTCAAGGCAGGAGGTCCCGATCCTTCGGGTAATGTCCGGTTGCGTATTCTGATGCAGAATGCCAAGGCGGAGAATATGCCTAAAGAGAATGTCGAACGTGCAATCAAGCGAGCCATATCGAAAGATACATCAGATTACAAAGAGGTCATCTACGAAGGATATGGTCCTCACGGTATCGCCTTTTTGGTGGAGACAGCAACAGACAATACCAACCGTACGGTAGCAAGTATGCGTATGTATTTCAACAAGTGCGGAGGCGCGTTGGGTACATCGGGTAGTGTGGCGTTTATGTTCGAGCATAAATGCTCGTTCAAGTTTCATGTTCCCGCAGGTACTGACTTCGAAGAGTTGGAGTTGAATATGATCGATACGGGTGTAGATGATTTCTGCCCTGAGGATGAGACTACGGTCACCGTTGAGGCTGCCTACGAACAATTCGGCACAATTCAAAAGTGGTTAGAGGATAATGGCTTCGAGATAGTATCGGGTGAGTCGGTACGTATTCCAAGTGACACCAAAGAGTTGGATGCCGAGGGACGCGAGTCTATTGAGAAGTTGGTAGAACGTCTCGAAGAGGACGACGATGTGGTGAATGTTTATCACAATATGAAAGAGGAGGATGACGAGGAGTAGTGTCGGTTGCACAATAAGATAAAACCGAATAAAAAGAGAAGAGACTTTGTTTTAACAAAGTCTCTTCTCTTTTCCTATCTTGCTTATATATACAATCCGGATAGTTACTCAATAGTGTGACGATTGGTGAGCGCATGAATTAGAGTAAGTTCGTCGACATATTCCAACTCATCACCGAATCCGATGCCACGGGCAATAGTTGTGACCTTTACATGAGGAAAGATGCGTAGACGATTCATGAGATAGAAGAGCGTGGTCTCGCCCTCTACAGAGGTACAGATGGCCAAAATTACTTCAGATACTCCACCTTGAGCTACCCGTTCAACCAATTTGTCGATTGTTAAATCAGAGGGTGCAATGCCCTGCATAGGCGAAATAACCCCTCCCAGTACATGATAAACGCCTTTATATTGACGCGTGTTCTCGATTGAGAGAACATCGGCCACTTGCTCGACAACACAAATTGTAGTGTGGTCACGTTCGGCATCCGCGCAGATGGGGCAGAGCTCTTCGTCAGATAGGCTGTGACACACTTGACAATAGTGAATGTTGTTACGAAAACAATCGATGCTTTGTGTCATTTCGCGTACTTGGGCTGGCTCCATGCGCAACAGATGCATGGCCAATCGAAGTGCCGTGCGACGACCAATACCCGGAAGGCGAGACAACTCATCAACTACATTGTTTAATAATTGCGACATGGTGAGCTGTATGTGTTTTAGATGACCTCGATTGCGTTTTGCTCAACCCATCCTTTTTTCCCATCAGCGATTGTGATTTCACGCCACTCGCCCAATTCAGAGATGGTGCGTAC
>CAYUJP010000152.1:0-3080 GCA_964445055.1 uncultured Alistipes sp. | reverse complement strand
ATTGGATGTTGGTTGCCATGGGCGATACAATCCAGCAACTCCACACGCTATTGACTTTATCGAAGTCGCTCTCGCCAGTGTCGCAGTTTTCTACAGACATGAGTGATACCAAAGGAATGACATAAACATCGTGTCCATAGCGTAGCGACGCACTGAGCTCACCAGTAGCGATGGCCTCATCAGCCTCATCGATAAAGTTCTGCAACAGATTGCAGGCGTCGCTCTTTGGACCATCACCAAATTCTGCCGAAGGTCCTACCTCTGTGTACATCTGGTAGTTGCGCACCGAGTAGAGTGTATAGAGTTCGTCGGTGGTAAAGATGTCATAGAGCGAGTAGTTGAGATAATCAACATCCTGCATGATGGATGCTATGCTGAAGAGGTCGACCATCAGTTCCAAACGTTCACGTTCCGAGAGCTCCTTAGGTTTCTTGAAGAGCGATTTCATCAGACGGTCGGTAGAGCAAATCTGCTCACGCAACTTAGAGATGCGAGGACGCACAATCTTTGCAATACTATCTGATGCAGGGCGATGCGACATGTAACTTTCGTTACGTTTGCTCGACTCGCGCTTAATGTTCAGTTGCGGATTGAGCTCCTTGAGACGCTCGTTGGCTGCTGCCATACTGAGAATACATCGTGGCACTAGCGTGGCACGCGAACGGATATTGCAAGTGTGGCCATCAGCTGTCGAGAAAATTTCGGGGAAAGAGTAATACATACGTTCGGCAATGCCACGGTGTTCGGCTGTACCACGAGGCGAAAGGTCGCCACAACGGCCACGCGCATCCTCGGCAATGACTACTACTCGTTTGTAAAGGTCTTCACCCAACTTAGTCAGTGTGCCTGCCTCGTGCGCTGCAGTAAGCACCTTGAGCGGATGTTCATAGACCGACTTCGAGGCATGCCAACGCGAGCCATGACGACCATAATGACTCAGATAGAAGGGAACATAGCCCTCGGGAGCCGGAGTTTGAGCCACAAGTTCGAAGTTGCCATAGCTGTAGTAGAGCGACCCCGTACGATTTAAATCTTCGAGTGTCTGTTGCTTGGTGCTCTGTGCCGATGCGGTATAGAGCATCGAAAGGGCACCGAGTAGAAGAATAATGTTTCGTTTCATTAAATAAGGTTTAACAAAAATTTACTAATTCATCTTCATTATGGTAGCAGTCACAGGTTTCACCTTCACTATCGCCTCACCTCGCTTCACGCTGTATTGTGCAGCATCGCCCGAATGATAGACCACCTCGGCTCGATTACCCTCAGCAGGAAAACGAGCCTCTACGCGCTCCTTCGACGGATTGAGCACTACAAGATACTTTTCGCCTTGCCACTCGCGTGCATAGACCATCGGATAGGGCTGATCTTCGCTACTTACATAGCGCCACGACCCATAGGTGCCCAATACCGGAGCGGTGTGACGCAAGGCAACGAGTCCGCGTACATAGTTCAATATTGACTGTGGGTCATCCTCCTGTGCTGCGACGGTAGGACGTGCCGGATCGGCATCGATAGGCAAATAGAGTTGCTCGGCAGTGGCGGTAGAGAATCCGGCATTGGCCGTTGCATCCCACTGCATGGGAGTACGGCAACTACTGCGATTGCGCGAAGTGTAGCTACCCTCTTTGATGGGAGCATCCTCCAAGTTGCGCATACCTATCTCCTCGCCATAATAGATAACGGGCACCGACGGAAGTGTTAGGAAGAGTGTCAGTGCTGTCTTGAGTTGTGCAGGGGTATTTCGGTCGAAACGGTTAAGTCGCCAAATGTCGTGACTACAAGTGGGCATTGATGCGTAGCCTAAGTGGCGCGTTGCCTCATATTCCGTACGATAGTTTTCCACAAAAGGTTTCACCTCGCCTCGTCCCTCGTAATCGAAGAAGCAAGGGGTCTGACGGTCGCCCTTGTCGTTGGTTTGGCACACCAACGACCGATAGATTTTTGCTCCTGCGCCATTATGAATAATCAAATCGATGTGGAAACCGGCTGCCAATGCTTGACGAGGCTGACTCCACTCTGAGATAAGAATGCCTTCGGGATAACGTTCCTCGAACCACGAGCGAATCTCGTGCCACAGACGACGTGTACCTGTGTGTTCTTTGTCATCGCCTTTAACCAAACTTCCCGCCATGTCGCAACGAAAACCATCGACACCCTTATCCATCCAAAAGGCGATAATATTCTTCAATTCTTGTCGCACGGCAGTAGGTCCTGGGGCATCGTAGCCTTGTTGCCACGGTTCGTTGGGATCGGGGTGAAGAAAACCGTAGTTAAGTGCCGGCTGTATATTAAAGAAGTTTTTCATGAAATTGCCGTTGCGTGGAGCATCGCTATGCACAAACTTACGCGTGGGCATAGACTCCTTCGAGAGACTCCAAATGTAGTAGTGACTATGCTGCATCTCTGTGTCGGCAAGCGAAGATTGCTTGAACCAAGGATGTTTGTCGGAAGTGTGACCTGCCACTAAATCTAAGCAGACTCGTAACCCCAAGGCATGTGCCTCACGCACCAACTGCACCAACTGGCTGTTAGTACCGAAACGAGGGTCGACCTTGTAGAAGTCGGTAATATCGTAACCGCCATCCTCAAACTCACTCTCGAAGATAGGACTCAGCCAAATGGCCGATACTCCGAGACTATGGATGTAGTGTAAACGCGAACGTATTCCCTCTAAATCGCCCACGCCATCGCCATCGCTATCTTGGAAGGATGAGGGATAGATATGATACAGTGTAGCCTCTTTGAGCCAATCAGGAACAAGTTGGGCTTGAACAGTTGCTATACACAAAAGCAATAGCATAAGGGAGAATAGGCGTTTCATTGCAAGTTGTTTTTAGTTAGGTAGAACAAAGGTAGTTCTTTTTCCGGGATTTACCAAGTAGGCTTCTCGTCTTTTCCTTCTCAAAAGTCAACAAAAACAGGGAATAATGTGTATATTCGTTGTGTAAATTGAAAAATAAAACAATGAAAAAGCCTATTCTTCTGCTCACACTGCCGTTGTTGGCATTCGCCCTATCGGCAAACAGAGCTACCCCATCGCGCCATTTTATTGCACACCGAGGTGCCACCATGCGCTGTAC
>CAYUJP010000151.1:0-3094 GCA_964445055.1 uncultured Alistipes sp. | reverse complement strand
ATATCGTACATAGTAGCGGAGCTGAACTCATCGAGTTACGACGTCGCATTGGTCTGGTGCCACAACGTCCTTGTCCTCTGCCTATGTCTATCTTCGATAATGTTGCTTACGGTTGTCGTATCCATGGAGTACGTGGATGGCGCAAATTGGAGGCGATAGTCCGGCATTACCTCCAAGAAGTCGGCCTTTGGGATGAAGTCTGCGAACGGCTCCATGAACCTGCAACAGGACTCTCCATCGGCCAACAGCAACGCCTCTGCTTGGCTCGTAGTCTCTCTGTCGAGCCAGAGTTCATTCTGGCAGATGAGGCCACCTCCGCACTCGACCCCATTTCGAGCAAAATTGTCGAAGATCTCTTTGTCAAACTCAAGGAGCGCTACTCCATTATCATGGTCACCCATACGTTGCGCCAAGCACTGCGCATTGCCGACTATGTGGTCTTTATCTATATGGGTGAAATCATCGAAGCCGGAGATGCCGAGCAGGTGTTTCACCACCCACAGCACGAGTTAACTCGCAACTACCTATCCGGAGTATTTAGCTAACAATCAATTTCTATACACATATGAGTAACCGAAAGTTAACGCATTTGAAAGAGCTGGAAGCCGAAGCCATCTATGTACTTCGCGAGGTTGCCGAACAGTTCGAACGTCCGGTCATTCTCTTTTCCGGTGGAAAAGATTCCATTGTCGTTACACACCTTGCTTACAAGGCTTTCTATCCTGCACGTATTCCCTTCCCTCTGCTACACATCGATACGGGACACAACTTCAAGGAGACGATTGAATATCGCGATGCCTTGGTCCAGAAACTTGGTGCACAACTTATCGTAGGCTCTGTACAAGAGTCTATCGACAAGGGGCGTGTCAAGGAGGAGACAGGATATAATGCCAGTCGCAACAAGCTACAAACCACCACACTGCTCGATACCATTGAGAAGTATAAGTTCGACGCAGCCATTGGTGGAGCACGGCGCGATGAAGAGAAGGCTCGCGCCAAAGAGCGGTTCTTCTCACATCGTGATGAGTTTGGACAATGGAATCCCAAAAATCAACGTCCCGAACTATGGAACATCTTCAACGGTCGTAAAAATATGGGCGAACACTTCCGCGTCTTCCCCATCAGCAATTGGACCGAAATGGACGTATGGCAATACATCTACCAAGAACAAATCGAGATGCCCAGCATCTACTTTACACACCGTCGTCGTGTATTTCTACGTGATGGTCAGTGGTTGGCTGCCGAGCCATGCATGCGTCTGAAACCCGACGAGGAGGTCGTTGAACGCGAAGTACGTTGCCGTACCATTGGCGATATCAGTTGCACCGGCCTTACGCTCTCACGAGCACATACCCTTGAGGAGATTATCGATGAAATTGCTGCCACTCGTGTCACTGAACGTGGAGGACGTGCCGACGACAAACGTTCCGAAACCGCAATGGAAGACCGTAAGAAGGCAGGATACTTTTAGTCACTCCACCCCCCCTAAGTTCAATTGATTTATTGGAAGAAAGATTATGGAAAAAGGATATTTGGACATGGAATTGTTGCGCTTCACGACTGCGGGAAGCGTTGACGATGGAAAAAGTACGCTAATTGGACGACTGCTCTACGACAGCAAATCCATCTTTGAGGACCAGTTGGAGGCAGTGGAGACAGCCTCGCGCAACCGTGGCAACGAAGAGATTAACCTCGCATTGCTCACCGATGGGCTGCGTGCTGAACGCGAGCAAGGTATCACCATTGATGTTGCCTACCGTTACTTTGCCACCCCTCGTCGTAAATTTATCATTGCCGACACTCCGGGACACATTCAATACACACGCAATATGGTGACAGGAGCCTCTACAGCTGACCTCGCCATCATCTTGGTTGATGCTCGTAATGGTGTACTCGAGCAGACCATTCGTCACTCCTTCATTGCATCGTTATTGGGAATTCCACGCATCGTAGTATGTATTAATAAGATGGATCTTGTTGATTTCTCACAGGATGTTTTCAACCACATCTGCACCGACTATCGCACCATGGCCGAAAAGCTACAAATCGGAGCCGTTACTTTCATTCCTATCTCGGCAAAGTTGGGCGACAACGTAGTCACCGACTCCGAAAATATGCCTTGGTACACCGGGGGTACGCTGTTGCATTTGTTGGAGACAACACCTATTGGCCAATCTCGAGAACGAGATGCCATGCGTATGCCCATTCAACACGTTATACGTCCCATCTCCGATCGTTTTCATGACTTCCGCGGTTATGCAGGACGTCTCTGTGGAGGCACATTGCACAAGGGCGATGCCGTGACCATCCTCCCCTCGGGAAGCCACTCGCACGTCAGTTCCCTCTACTTTGCAGACAAGGAACTCGATGAAGCGTTTGCACCGGAATCTGTCACAGTGTGCCTCGATGACGATATTGACATTAGCCGTGGCGACTTGTTAGTTCGTAGCGACGAACAACAGCCCCAGGTGTCGCAAGACATCACGTTGATGGTATGTTGGTTGCGCGAGGAACCTCTGCAATTAGGTAAGCGCTATGTCATTCGACAAGCCACAGCCGAGACCATTGGCATCGTTAAGCAGATTGAATACAAGGTCGACATCAACTCTTTGGAATGCATTCCTAACCTTTCCGAATTGGTCGTCAATGACATTGCTCGCATTCGTTTACGCTCGGCACAGCCACTTGTATTCGATACTTACGCCCAAAATCGCACTACCGGTAGTCTCATTTTCATCGACCCCGACACCAACGACACAGTTGGCGCAGGCATGATTTGCTAAACCATCGCACTATGACTCAGGACGAAATAACAAAACTTAACGAGCAGTTTCGCAATACTACGCCACAAGAAGTGCTAAAATACTTCTTTGAGCGCTATCGCGACCGCATCGCCATCTCCTCGAGCCTCAGCATCGAGGACCAAGTGCTCACCGATATGGCTTGCAAAGCTGTTGATGCACCACGCATCTTCACCCTCGACACAGGGCGTCTTTTTCCTGAAACCTACAGTCTCATTGACCGTACCAACATGCGATACAATATGCGCATCGAAGTATTCTTCCCCGACTATCATGAGGTTGAGAAATTAGTC
>CAYUJP010000150.1:0-3175 GCA_964445055.1 uncultured Alistipes sp. | reverse complement strand
CTACCAAGATACGGACTTTAACCCAAATGCTGAGGCAGAGCGACAGGCTGCCGAACGCGATGCGGAACTTGCTCGAAAAATCCGGAGTGAGGTGATACGTGTGCAACGAGGTGAAGCTGAGGCTGATTTGAAAGCCGACCGCGATGCCGAAGCTGAGGCTCGAGCAGAAGTTCGACGTGCTCAACGGATAGAACATTGGTACAATACCAATGCTTGGTGGCTGATTTTCTCGGGAAGAATACTGATACACAAGGATTTTTCAGCCTACTACCGCTACTTTATATGCGTGGCAATCTGTTCGTTCCTAAGTATCTCTGTGCTCTTTATGGGACTCTATTGGGATTTGAAATGCAACCATTTGGATCGAGAGGTGCGGGCACTTCGTGTGCGTTCGGCACAGATGAGTAAGCAGTGCGCCACTACTACCTCCTATTCGGCAATCGTGCGTGCCTTAGCTGAGCAAGGGGTGCCTTTGTGCGACCCCGAAGAGCCTAATCGAATCATCGAATAACTGTGCAAAGATAACGATGGCCAGAATCAAGGAAAGTTCTCCAATCAAGAAAGATATACTTGTACGTGTGCACGTTGTGTATGGATTATTTATCCTGGTTGTGCTCATCGTGTTGGCACGTCTTATCTTCATTATGACCTGTTCCGAAGAGATTGCTGTGAATGCCAGTCGGTTGGAGGGACGTATCTTCGTGAGCGATACGATTCGTGCACATCGAGGAAATATTTTGGCTCGTGACGGAAGAAGTTTGTTAGCAACATCTGTTTTTCGATACCAAGTGGAGATGGACTATGGTAGCCAGGGATTTGACTCACTGCAAACCTTTCGTGAGCAGAGCGATTCGCTTGCAAAACTGCTATCGGCATATTTCAAGGATAAAACGCCACAAGAATATGCTCGCATGATGCAACGTGAACACGAACGTTGTTATAAACTGAAATATCTCAAAGATACGTTGGTCGCTCGTTCCTCCGGGCGAATTGCGCGTTGGTGGGATAGATTGCGTGGAGAGGAGTTTCAAACGGTGAAACTCTATGACACGATACGCGATCACAGACCGGTAGCCTTGTTGCCTCGCGAGGTAGATTACAACGAGTGGCAGACCCTGAAGAGTTATCCTATCTTAAATTGGAACATGGGTATGACCTATCATCTGCGTGATGCCGACCAGCGAATCTATCCGCAAGGTAGCTTGGCGCGACGTACCATCGGGATGGTTAGCGATATCGGAAAAAACTTCGGTATCGAGTATGTGATGCGTGACGTATTGCGTGGTGCCAATGGCTTGGTGCGCAGGCAACACATTGCACGCGGTTTTTCGGGTCGTATAGTGGATAGTGAGAATAAAGAGCCGGAAGACGGATACGATGTAGTAACTACTATCGATGTCGAGATGCAGGATGTGGTAGACCGAGCTTTGCGCAATAACCTGGAACGACAGCATGCCTTATGGGGAACCGCCTTGGTGATGGAGGTCGAGACCGGTGAACTGTTGGCAATCGCTAACTTGTCGAAGATGTCGCCAGGTGAGTATGCTGAAGTAGAGAATCATGCCCTGTCAAAACGTATGGAGCCGGGTTCAACCTTCAAACTGGCGTCGTTACTTGCTTTGGTTGACGATGCCGGCAAGGAGTTAGACTTGACTTACGACACTGGAAACGGTGCGCGCGTGCCTGTGGGCAATACACAAGTTCAAGATTCGCACGCCTCACCTCCACTCAACATGAAAGATGCTGTGGCACAATCTTCAAATGTCTACTTTGCCAAAGCAATATATGAGGCGTACAAAGATAATCCGGAACGTTATATAAATTATCTGCGGCAGAACTTGCACCTCGGTGAGTCGGTAGGGCTCGATGAGTATGGTGCCCGAGCTCCGCTTTTGCCTGCTCCGGGAGATAAAAATTGGTATAAGAATGTCACATTGGTGAATATGGGCTATGGCTATGCTGTTGAGGTGACTCCGTTGCAGACACTTACCCTCTACAATGCTGTAGCCAATGGGGGGTGCATGGTGGCTCCGCGTCTGATTAAAGAGATTCGTCGTGGTGGCAAGGTCAAAAAACGCATGCAAACCCAAGTGTTGGTTCCTAAAATTTGCTCACAATCGTCATTGAAGAAGGTACGTGAATGCTTGGAAGAGGTAGGTACGACAGGTACGGCAAAACGGTTCTTCCGAGATACTACTTTCTACAAAATTGCGGGCAAGACGGGTACGGCACAATATGCACAGAATGGCAAACGTTACAGCGATGGCTATTATCTGGGTACGATGGTGCTCTATTTTCCCGCTGACAAACCGAAATATACGGTATTGACAGCTCTGTTTACACGACGAGGCCTCGGAGATATTTATGGCGCCGGTCTGTCAGGACCGGTAGAGAGCGACATTGTGAACTATATCTACAAACGAAATCAGCAGTGGTACACATCGGTAGAGCCCACTGAACAAAAGCAGTATGCCCATTCGGTCAAGGGTGGGGATATCGAGCAGATTCGGAAATCATCCAATAAATTGATGGATAAGGTGGAGAGTCCTCAGCGGTCGGGTTGGGGGCGTGTGTCGGTGGATTCGATGAATCGCGTGGTGGTGACACCGATAGATACAACACGAACAAAAATGCCCGATGTGCGCGGTATGGGACTTAAGGAGTCACTCTTTTTGTTGGAGTCGCGAGGCTTGCAAGTCTCATTTACGGGAAAAGGTGCTGTGTGTGAGCAGAGTATTGTACCGGGTGCCACCATACAACGAGGTGCACGTGTGTCGCTGAGGTTGGTAAACAGATAACAGATTACGTTAGATAAAATGAGAGAGAGAATAAAATCGATAGAGACGCTGATAACCACAACCCAAACCGTTGAGGTACGCCATGCTTTGTCGCAGCAGATTTCATCGCTTACGATGGACTCACGAAGTGTGAAGGCGGGAAGTTGTTTCTTCGCGGTGGTTGGAACAGCCGTAGATGGGCATCAGTTCATTGCACAAGCGGTGGCCGCAGGTGCTGTGGCTGTGGTGTGTCAACGTTTACCGGAGCAATGCGAACAGGATGTATGCTATGTAGTGGTGGCAGACACTCAAGCTGCATTGGCCGATATGGCAAATGCTTTTTATGATTATCCCAGCCAATCTTTGCAGTTGGTGGGTGTGACAGGAACCAACGGAAA
>CAYUJP010000149.1:0-3184 GCA_964445055.1 uncultured Alistipes sp. | reverse complement strand
ACGAGTCGGCACGGCGGTTTATGCGTTCGCGAGGCAATGCCACACAGTGGGCAAACGGTTATCCGTCTGAGGAGTTGATACGGCAGGACATCGCCAATGGGCACTGCTTGGTCGGCACAAACACTGATGGACAGATTGTTTTTGTATGTACCTTTATCATCGGAGAGGACCCGACCTATCAACGAATCGATGGTGCTTGGGTGAACAATCGTCCTTACGGCACGATTCATCGGCTTGCATCATCGGGCGCAATGACCGGTGTATTTCGGCAATGTGTGGAGTATGGGTTCACTCTGATAGACAACATTCGCGTAGATACGCATGCCGATAACATCCCCATGCGCAAAGCGATAGAACGGGTCGGATTTAAGCGTTGTGGTATTATCCATGTTGCCGACGGCTCGCCGAGAATTGCCTATCAAAAAGAGAATCGCTAACCCATCTCGCGCGTCGTTTTGCAAAGATTTCGCAAAAAGTTCGTTAAAAACGAGGAATATATGAATGAAGAGATTGTGTTGCGTACTTGTCATTTTCTCGACACACACGGCATCTCATACGAATGTTTGAGCCATGCAGCGGCCTACACCATGGAGGAGTGTGCTACTGTGGAGTCCCAACTTGGGGCCCCCATCTGCAAGAATCTGTTTCTCTGCAACCGTCAGCAGACACAGTTCTATCTACTCATGCTACCCGCAGACAAGGTGTTCAAGACGAAGTATCTCTCGTCGCAACTTGGATGTGCCCGCCTCTCGTTTGCCGATGAGAGCCACATGGTCGATTTGCTGGACATACATCCCGGAGCGGTCTCGCCCATGGGACTGATGAACGATACAACACACAGTGTGTTACTCGTAATAGATAGAGACCTGCTGAGCCAAACTTACATAGGTTGCCATCCTTGTGTCAATACAGCATCGCTTCGCATCGCCCTACGCGACCTATTGGATAAGTTTGTGCCTGCTACCGAACATGAGTATCGCATAGTAGATTTGATTGGAGCATAACCGTGCCGACACGAACTCGGTGACGACCAAGTTCGCGCATATATTTGCGCATATATTGAGTTAAGGATAACAACAGATAATGATGGAACAGAACAAAGCGAAATTTTATGTTGACGAAGATAAGTGTTCGGGCTGTGGCAAGTGCGAAAAGGTCTGCTCCGGTCAGGTGCTGAGACTTGTCGATGGACTCCCCGAAATCAAAGAGTTCGATAGATTTGGTTGGGGTGGTTGCTGGAAGTGTCAGCACTGTCTGGCTGTATGTCCGGAGGGCGCTATCAGCATATTGGGCAAACGCCCGAAAGACTCCCTACCCAAGCCCGATGCCACTTTAGGAGAACAGGTTGATAGGTTGGTGGCCTATCGTCGCAGTTGCCGTCGTTACCTTCGTAAGAATGTCGACCGCAAATTGATGGACCAAATCATCAAAGACATGGAGAATGTGCCCACCGGAGGCAACTCCATGACTCTGGAGATGACCATCATCGATGACATCGATGCGTTGCGCCACATTTGGAAGTATGTCTACGATGGCATGGAGAAGAATGCCTCACGAGGATATTACAGTTCCGGCATGAGTCGCTCGATGTATCAAACCATGAAGCGCTCGGAGCAGGCGTTACGCAAGGACGACCTGCTGTTTTGTGGTGCACCTCACCTATTTGTTGCGCACAAACGAGCCAAAGGTCAGTGGGCACACGATGACATTGCCGACTGCAACATCGCCAGTGCCTATTTTGAGTTGATTTGCAATGCACACGGATTGGGTACCACCATCATGAGCTATTCGGCAAGCGTGATAAACGATGTCCCCGGTGCACGCAAGATGCTCGGCATCCCCGACGACCACTACATGGGCCTAATCATCGGTTTT
Organism: uncultured Alistipes sp.; assembly: GCA_964445055.1. Taxonomy (GTDB): domain Bacteria; phylum Bacteroidota; class Bacteroidia; order Bacteroidales; family Rikenellaceae; genus Alistipes. The sequence goes on along the minus strand of CAYUJP010000149.1, from coordinate 1,309 downwards.
GGCTATCCGGAGATTATCTATGCGCGTGGCGTGCAGAAAGATCGCAGTAGCAAGATTCACCGATTTACGACGGACAAGCGATAGGACGTAATCTAAATTTCGCAAGATGACGAGGGAGGAGCTATCGTGGGTATGCGCCATCGTACCGGAATGTACGAGTCGGCAGATTGTCGGGCTTTGCAAGGAGCTCAATAGAGGAGTTGGGTTGCCAGAGACGGTGTTCAAATTTCCGCTACACATCTCGTTGAAGAAGAGTTTCCGCACACAGCACTTTGAGGCGGTGCGCGAGGATGCGCTCGCATTGGTGAGACAACACACCCCCATGCGTTGCCGGATATCAGGTGTGACGCTACACAAGAGGATGCTATGGCTGAACATCACACCCAACGATTCGCTTCTGGAGTTTCATCGTGAGTTAGATACATTGCTACAGCGCAAGTACGGTGTACCCATCGACAAATTCGACAAGGTGTTTCAACCGCACATCAGCCTCTTCACCTCAGGTAGCGAAGAGGATATTGTGGAGATGTACGAGTTGCTTCAAGAGGAGGATATCCGCATAGACGATGTGGAGTTTCGCAAGTTTGTGATAGGTTCGTCGATGCACAGAGACACATTTTATGAATTATGAATGACGAATCGCGTTAATGTTTTCATCGACATTTGGAGGTGAATGATATGATTGAAAGTATTGAAGATGTACGAGCATATTGCCTATCGCTACCTACAACAAGCGAGGATATGGCATTTGGCGAAGATTGTCTGCTACTACGTGTTTGCGGCAAGATTTTTGCCTGCTTGTGTTTCGAACGCGACTACTATCTAACCCTAAAGTGCGACCCCGACTATGCCATTGAGTTGCGCGACAAGTATTCGGATGTCGAACCGGCTTGGCACTGGAACAAGCGATATTGGAACCAACTCCGACTGCAAGGACAATTGTCTGACGAATTGGTGAAATCTCTGATTCGTCACAGTTATTGCGAGGTGGTGAAAAAACTCAGCAAAAGTGTTCGGATGGAACATCCGGAGATATTGGAAATCCGATAGGCCATGGCATCGCGACAGCCAAACAAAATAGAATTCGAAATTAGCCAAACCTTCGAAAGCAACCAACAACAAATGAAAATAGGTACCACCAATTTATGTTCGCACCTTCAGAAGAAGTTGTTTGAACCCGGAGGAGCCTATTATGCTGTTTGGCAGGCGCTACAGCACGACAACACACTGACGGTGGCTGTACGCGCCCGTCAGCTACACATCTATCGCAACGGAAAGAAGGTGCTGATATTAGCCGGCAAAGCGCAAC
>CAYUJP010000148.1:0-3210 GCA_964445055.1 uncultured Alistipes sp. | reverse complement strand
GATTCACCAGCGATTGGGAGAGGTTGCGGTAGACGGACAATCGGTTGTCGGCATGTTGGATTTGCACGACATAGCCTTCGTCGTCGGCACTCCATAGGCTGAGTATAACGGTACCGCTATCGATGGCAAAGACATTGGCGGAGGATGTGGCGATGCGCACGCCATACTGTCCCTGCTTGGGGTCGAACTTGGCGATGATGGTACCCTTGGCCGGTGCCATGGCGTTGCTCACAACGGGGCGCGACGAGCTCTGTCCCAACTGATAGGGGCCTTCGCCCTGCATCTGCCGTCGCAAGAGGGAGTCCTCTCTGTTGGTAGGGACCAACGTCTTGTCGACCTTGCCGGAGTCTTGCTTCATGATGTTGCGCACCACCGGAGTCTTGCCCTCCATGATGAGGGCTACATTGTCGCTGTAGTCGCGCATGAGCCGCAGTTGTTGGCTGATGGAGTCGAGTCGCGAGATGTTGTGCAACAGCAACTCACGCGAAGTGTTGGCCTTGTAGCCCGGAAGAAACTCGAGTACAGAGGTATATGCCACCATGGAGAGGATGAGGACAAACATCAGAAGGACAAACGCCAGCATCGCCGCAAAGATGCGTGCCAACGAGATATGCATGTGCCACTGCTCGCTGTTGTCGGTTTCGTCCTGCACCACAAGACGATGACGGCGAAACAGATAGCGGTAGAGACCGGAGATGGCCGAAAATAGATTCATTGCTTATTATTACAATTGTTGTTTACAGTCGCAGACTGCCCGCTCGCGCCACACTGCACCTATATCGACCTACGCAACTACGCGCAACGCGTGGCAAGAGCCTATTGTGCAAAGATAACGAGATTTTAGCAAAAAACGAAGAGTTGCAGGCGCTATTTACGGAAAGTAACGCACCCGAAACGAACAAAAAAAGAGGTGTAGAGTCGCGATAGGAGACTACACCTCGGTTTGTTGTATGCGGGAGGGGCTACTCGTCGAGAAAGCCCTCATCGACCAGACGCCGACGCACCTTCACCCAATCGACAAAGGGGCGTTTCACACCGTCTTCGAAACGGATGGGGCAACCCAACGCGCTATCGTCGATGTAGAGGTTGGCATAGACCTTCGGGGAGGCGGTCCACTCCGCTTGGTCGGGGTTTGCATTGACACTGTAGAGCGGGATGCGTTGCTTGGCAAACCACGCCACCGCATCGTCGAGCAATCGACCGCTGCGCATGGTGTAGAGTATCAATCGGTATCCGTTGTCGACCAACTCGCGCAACACAGGCACGGCGCCGATGTCCATACCTACATCGGGGTAGGCGTGCGTCACGACGGTACCGTCGAAATCGATTGCAATGACTGCACCTTGAATAGCCATAACTTATCTACTCCTCTTTGTTTTTGTTCAGACCCAAGAAACTCTTCAGACGATAGGTCAGATTGTAGCGATTGTCGAGTGTACCGCGCTTGGCCTCATCATCGCCGTAACCGTAGCCGTAGCCGTAGCCATAACCGTAGCCATAGCCGTAACCGTAGCCATATCCATAGCCGTAACCATGACGACTACCGCCCGTAGAGCCATTGAGTACGATACACATGTTGTGGAACTTCTTCTCGCGATAGAGCTTCTCGATGTCGGGCAACTGACGGCGGTCGAGCAGTCCTTCGCGTACCACATAGATGGCCAAATCGGTCAAACGATCGGTAATCTGGGCATCGGCAACAGCCATTGCAGGTACACTATCGATAATCACATAGTCGTAGCGTGTACGCAGTTCGGCGATGAGCTGTTCGAGTTTCTCGGAGAGCAACATCTCAGCCGGGTTGGGTGGTTGCAGACCGGCAAAGATGATGTCGAGATTCTCGTGCAATCCACTTTGGAAGATGATGTCGTTGAGGTTGGAAACCGTACCCGACATATATCCCGAAACGCCGTTTTTGTTTTCGCGCTGTCCCAACTGTTTGGTCAAGGTACGACGGCGCAGGTCGAGGTCGACAATCACCACACGTTTGTCGGCCAGTGCCATGGTCATGGCAAGGTTTGTCGCCACAAAGGTTTTGCCGGCATGTGGATTTGACGAGGTAACCATGATTGCCTGTGCCTTTCCGGACTTGACACTCATGAAACCGAGGTTCGAGCGGATGAGTCGGAATGCCTCGGAGATGCTGTCCCTACCCGCCTCGCGCACAATAACGGAGCCGGCACGTTTTGCGCCCTGATACTCGGGAATATCGCCCAAGAACGGGATGCTCAACTTGTCTTCGATGTCCTTACGTCCCCGGATGGAGGTATCGAGCATCTCCATGAGGTAGATTACGCCAAAGGGGGTAGCCAACCCGAAGAGAAGTGCGACCAAGAGAATCATGGCCGAGCGAGGCGCAACAGGAGCGTTGCTACCATAGGCGGCATCGATGATACGTGCGTTGTTGTCGGCAATGGCCTTCGTCAGTTCGTTCTCCTCGCGTTTGTTGAGCAGGTAGAGGTACAACTCCTCCTTGATGCGCTGCTGACGGGTGTTGTCGAGCAACTCGGTGCTTTGGCGGGTTGCCGAAGCAATACGTGTACGCGCCAATCCCTCCTCGCGACGGATGGCGCTCAACTGAATTTCGAGCGTCGATATGTGAGAGTCGAGCGAAGCGATGATTGCTCGACGCAACGAGACCAACTCGTTGTCGATATTCTGAATGACAGGGCTATTGGTCGAGGCATTGTCAGCCAACTTCTCGCGACGCAACACAAGTTCGTTGTAGGTACCGATCTGGCTGGAGATGGATGAGTTTGCAACGGCCACATTGGCGGGAATCAGGTCGTGCCATTTGCTGTCGTTCAATAAGTAGTCTTTGATGTATTGCGAGATGCTGATTTGGTTCTCCAAGGCAAGACCTTCGGTCTTGAAGTGAGAACTCTCGGTCAAACTCTGCGAGGCTTGTGCCGTGACATCGTACATCTCGTTGTCCTTTTTGTAGGTGGAGATTTGACGGTCGACGGCATCCAACTCAGCACCGATGATTTTGAGTCGTTTCTCGATGAAATCGGCGGTGTACTCGGCAATACGATTCTTGTCGTTGATAGATTCGTCGTTGTAGCGAGCAATCAGGGCATTGATGACATCCTCGGCACGACGCGGGATGATGTCGTTGAGTGAAATTACAATTGCATTGGATTGCTTATCGAGCAACGAGATTTGAATGCGTGCATTGTATGCATCGGCCACCGCACTCACCAACTGTTT
>CAYUJP010000147.1:0-3213 GCA_964445055.1 uncultured Alistipes sp. | reverse complement strand
ACATCGTGCTACTCGGTATGGAGTGAACACTCGATGAGGAGAGTGCCGATATAGAGCTTGGCCAATTGATGGTTTGGCTAACCATTTTACCCGGTACTCCCGCAGCGTTGAGGGCCACCAATACAATATCGTAACTATATCCAAGAATGCCTGTGTTGTAGATGGAACCCCATACATCATCGTCTGTGTCGGAGCGGTCATACCAAGCGATATCATCGGAATCTGTGCCATCGTAGTGGTAGCTACTATCCATCAGAATATCCAACATGGTGTTCTCGCCATATTGCTCTACGACACCTACTTTCAAGAAGTCCATCCAACGATAGTCTTCACATCCTGCACCGGGTGTGAATTGCAGAATCAGTGCAGGGTAACCCGAATATTGAGAAGAGAGATTTCCTGCATCCAACATCGTAACGGCCATCGACACCGATACATCGCTTCGATCCCAATCTGTGGAGCCATCCCAAAGATTATCATCGGTTATGGTTACCTCCTTGATTTGCAGAGGACCTAATTCTCCGATAGCATTGACACCTACTGTAGCGATGTAGACTGTTCGTCCCCAATCCATTACATAGTAACCAATGAAATTATCCTCAGGGTCCATCTCGGCAGGGTCCCCTGTCAAGTAGGCCGCCACATCATCAGCATCGAGGTCAAGAATCGAGGCATTGAATACCCCAAAACCGTAGTGTACCGTAGCATCGTTGGGCTTAAACTGAATGCCTACGGCTGCCTTACCAACTTGGGGCGTTACGAGTTGTTCTCCATCGACAATACGCAACGAGAAGTCAACAAGAGCTACCGGCGACGAGGTCTTGGCTTTTGTCTTGAAGAGTCGCGTTGTGGCCTCTGCAACACCCGAAGCGGCTTGTTGTACACCAAAGGCAACAATGTAATACTCGGTGCCTATCGAGAGACTTTCGGCTGTGTAGTTGGTTGTACCTGTGCGGAATAATTGACCTGCAACCGATGACCATCCGTTCTTGGTGACCAACTGATTCACCTCGTCGAGTAATGCCTCCTGCACTTCGTGGTCGCTGGAGGAGGTGAATTTACTTGCCGGAACGACTGAGGCAAAGTAAGTGGCTCGTGACACGGAGGGGATACATTGGGTTGAAATCGAGTAGTCACCTACCTCTTGGGTAAGAACCTCGATGGACATACGTGTATCGACCGCTGTGTTGAATGAATCCGAACGGCTCAACAGTGAAGTAGAGGTTCCTGTGGTAGTGTCGTACCCAAATGCTACGGCAGTATAAGCGGTTTCAGGGTCGAGCCATTGCTCGGTGAGTGTCTGCTCACCCTCTACCAATGACGAACTCTCAATTTTGTCCTTCAGCAACTTGATGATGGCGTTACTGTTCTTGTTTATCAGAGAAGAACTCTTCAGAATGGCAAAATAGTACTTCTCGTTGTTGATGGAGGGCTTCACCTTCACGGTGGCGGAGTCGTAGCTTGTGGCTTGTACCTCAAAAGAGAACGTCTGAGCAGACAACCCCTCGGAGAGTACCTCTACATAAATCTCAGCATAGTCGGAGTTGCTCCATTTGCTGTCGGGTTGGGCCAACGACTTGACGCGAACCGTGTAACGAATGCCTGCCTCAGCATCGGCAAAATGCAGGGAGGTGGCACCTGTCTGCGTCTCAGGACAATAGGAGGTGACGTTTCCCTGATCGTCGCACTTGGTAACTTCGTACTGATAACCAAATGCGTTTTCTACGGCCTCCCATTCAACTCCGAACGATGTCGGTGTATTCTCATTGACGGCAATGGCCGGTTTTGCCAATGTGGGCACGGCAACATCGGTTGTATCGTCATCGCTACAACCGACAAAGGCACATAGCACCGAGCAGATGAGATAAAGTCCAAATTTCTTCATATTAAGTGTTCGTAACGTTTTATAGTCTTGTTAGTGAATATAATCAGTCCGGCAAATATAACTATTTTTTCATAAAAATGTGTCTTAATTGCGTATTATTGGTTTTATTACAACTGTTTTATAAATGCAAATAGTAAGTAAACTGTGCGCATATTCGAAAATAGTATATATATCAATGATGATTTTGTTGCAAATAGAATTGTAATTATGCGATTTGGATTATGAATTGAAATTTTGAACAGATGCTGATTGTGCCGAAAAAACAGGCCTTCCGTGTCTGAAAATCAAACCAATCGTCGTGTTTTGGCATCGGCTCGCAATTGCAAGGTACTGAAATCGACTCCCGTAAGCAAAACTACACCGGGCTTGCGTCCGGGAGCGAGGGTGCCGAATTCGTGGTCGAGAGCGAGTGCCGCAGCTCCTCCCGAAGTGGCCCATTGAAGTCGTTCTTCAAGTGGTATCGACTCGCCTAATAGGCGTAATTCGTCCACCATGGATAACGAACGGTTGGAGGCCAAAGAGTCGGTCCCTATACAGATGTTTAGCTTGTTGTTTCGCAATAGTTCTACCGGTGGTCGCAATCCCGATATATAGTCGTTAGAGCGAGGACACAGACACCACCAAATGGGGGCCGTAAAGTGGGCAAGGAGATGGTCAATAGTTGCTTGGTCAACGCAACAGTTGTGAACCAGAAGTAAGGGCCGTGTAGCAGGTATGGAGGCTGTCAGACGTTGTGCTGGGGATGTGTAGTGTAAAAAGTCACACGTCCAACCGCGTTGTTGGTACCACTCGTAGAGCGTGCCACAATGTTGAAATAACTCGACCTCTGAGGATGACTCCATGAAGTGTATGGAGAGCGGGCTCTCCCCAGCGTGGCATACCTCAAGAAAAGGTGCGTCAGAGAGTGAGTAGGTTGCATGGGGTGTGGGCGTGCAATCTTTGTGTTGAAGCAACGGTTGAATGGAATCGAGCGTGCGTGTTTGCAAACCAAATACTTCAGCGAAAGTATGGTAGCGTATGGCGCTCTGCTCCTTAATGCGAAAAGACGATGTTCCATTGGCAATATCTCCCACGACAGAGACACCCTGTTCCCATAGCTGTTGGTCAGCCAACTGCATGGCTGCGTAACGTTCCTCGTCGCTGTAATTCTTGCGCTGAGTCCCGATGCTACTTGCGAAGGAGGCAAATCCTCTTCCTGCAGGCAGTGCGCCCTTGAGGTAGGAGAGTTCCAGATGACAATGTGCGTCTACCAAACCGGGAAGTAAGATGCCATTGAAAAATTCGACACCCGCTTCTCGATCGAGTTGCTCCCAAGAGGATATGTCGAC
>CAYUJP010000146.1:0-3213 GCA_964445055.1 uncultured Alistipes sp. | reverse complement strand
ACATCGTGCTACTCGGTATGGAGTGAACACTCGATGAGGAGAGTGCCGATATAGAACTTGGCCAATTGATGGTTTGGCTAACCATCTTACCCGGTACTCCCGCAGCGTTGAGGGCCACCAACACAATATCGTAACTATATCCAAGAATGCCCGTGTTGTAGATGGACCCCCATACATCGTCGTCTGTATCGGAGCGGTCGTACCAAGCGATATCATCGGAATCTGTACCATCGTAGTGATAGCTACTATCCATCAGAATATCCAACATGGTGTTCTCACCATATTGTTCTACGACACCAACCTTCAAGAAGTCCATCCAACGATAGTCTTCACATCCTGCGCCGGGTGTGAATTGCAGAATCAGTGCGGGGTAGCCCGAATATTGAGAGGAGAGGTTTCCGGCATCCAACATCGTGACGGCCATCGATACCGATACATCGCTTCGATCCCAATCTGTAGAGCCATCCCAAAGATTATCATCGGTGATGGTTACCTCCTTAATTTGCAGAGGTCCTAACTCTCCGATAGCATTGACACCTACCGTGGCGATGTAGATTGTGCGTCCCCAATCCATTACGTAGTAACCAATAAAATTATCCTCAGGGTCCATCTCGGCAGGATCACCTGTCAAGTAGGCTGCCACATCGTCAGCATCGAGGTCGAGAATCGAGGCATTAAATACTCCGAAACCGTAGTGCACGGTAGCATCGTTGGGCTTAAACTGAATACCTACGGCTGCCTTACCGACTTGGGGCGTTACGAGTTGTTCGCCATCGACAATACGTAACGAGAAGTCAACAAGAGCTACCGGCGATGAGGTTTTGGCTTTTGTCTTGAAGAGTCGCGTTGTAGCCTCGGCAACACCCGAAGCAGATTGTTGTACACCAAAGGCAACAATGTAATACTCGGTGCCTATCGAGAGACTTTCGGCTGTGTAGTTGGTTGTACCTGTGCGGAACAATTGATTTGCAACCGATGACCATCCGTTCTTGGTGACCAACTGATTCACCTCAGCGAGTAATGCTTCCTGCACTTCGTGATCACTGGATGAGGTGAATCTACTTGCCGGAACGACCGAGGCAAAGTAGGTGGCACGTGACACGGATGGGATACATTGGGTTGAAATCGAGTAGTCACCGATCTCTTGGGTAAGAACTTCGATAGACATACGTGTATCGACCGCTGTGTTGAATGAATCGGAACGGCTCAACAGTGAAGTGGAGGTTCCTGTGGTGGTGTCGTACCCAAATGCTACGGCGGTATAAGCGGTTTCAGGGTCGAGCCATTGCTCGGTGAGTGTCTGCTCACCCTCTACCAATGACGAACTCTCAATTTTGTCCTTCAGCAACTTGATGATGGCGTTACTGTTCTTGTTTATCAGAGAAGAACTCTTCAGAATGGCAAAATAGTACTTCTCGTTGTTGATGGAGGGCTTCACCTTCACGGTAGCGGAATCGTAGCTTGTAGCTTGTACTTCAAAGGAGAACGTCTGAGTAGACAAACCATCGGAGAGCACCTCCACATAAATCTCGGCATAGTCGGAGTCGTTCCATTCGCTGTCTGGTTGAGCCAACGACTTGACGCGGACCGTGTAACGAATACCTGCCTCAGCATCGGTAAAACGTAGGGAGGTGACGCCTGTCTGCGTCTCAGGGCAATAGGAGGTGACATTTCCTTGGTCGTCGCACTTGGTAACTTCGTACTGATAACCAAATGCGTTCTCTACAGCCTCCCATTCGACTCCGAATGATGTAGGTGTATTCTCATTGACGGCAATGGCCGGTTTTGCCAAAGTGGGTACGGCAACATCGGTTGTATCATCATCGCTACAACCGACAAAGGCACACAGTACCGAGCAGATGAGAAAAAGTCCAAATTTCTTCATATTAAGTGTTCGTAACGTTTTATAGTCTTGTTAGTGAATATAATCAGTCCGGCAAATATAACTATTTTTTCATAAAAATGTGTCTTAATTGCGTATTATTGGTTTTATTACAACTGTTTTATAAATGCAAATAGTAAGTAAACTGTGCGCATATTCGAAAATAGTATATATATCAATGATGATTTTGTTGCAAATAGAATTGTAATTATGCGATTTGGATTATGAATTGAAATTTTGAACAGATGCTGATTGTGCCGAAAAAACAGGCCTTCCGTGTCTGAAAATCAAACCAATCGTCGTGTTTTGGCATCGGCTCGCAATTGCAAGGTACTGAAATCGACTCCCGTAAGCAAAACTACACCGGGCTTGCGTCCGGGAGCGAGGGTGCCGAATTCGTGGTCGAGAGCGAGTGCCGCAGCTCCTCCCGAAGTGGCCCATTGAAGTCGTTCTTCAAGAGGTATCGACTCGCCAAGTAGACGTAATTCGTCTACCATAGATAACGAACGGTTGGAGGCCAAAGAGTCGGTTCCTATGCAGATGTTTAACTTGTTGTTTCGCAATAATTCTATCGGTGGTCGCAATCCCGATATATAGTCGTTAGAGCGTGGACACAGACACCACCAAATGGGGGCTGTGAAGTGGGTAAGAAGATGGTCGATAGTCGCTTGGTTAACGCAACAATTGTGAACCAGTAGCAAAGGTCGTGTAGCAGGTATGGAGGCTGTCAGACGTTGCGCCGGGGATGTATAGTGTAAAAAGTCACACGTCCAACCGCGTTGTTGGTACCACTCGTAGAGCGTGCCACAATGTTGAAACAACTCGACCTCCGAGGATGACTCCATGAAGTGTATGGAGAGAGGACTCTTCCCGGTGTGGCATACCTCAAGAAAAGGTGCGTCAGAGAGTGAGTAAGTTGCATGGGGCGTAGGTGTGCAATCTTTGTGTTGAAGCAACGGTTGAATGGAATCGAGCGTGTGTGTTTGCAAACCAAATACCTCGGCAAAAGTGTGGTAGTGTATGGCACTTTGCTCCTTGATGCGAAAAGACGATGTTCCATTGGCAATATCTCCCACGACAGAGACTCCCTGTTCCCATAGCTGCTGGTCAGCTAACTGCATAGCTACGTAACGTTCGTCGTCGCTGTAATTCTTGCGCTGCGTCCCGATGTTGCTTGCGAAGGAGGTAAATCCTCTACCGGCAGGCAATGCGCCTTTGAGGTAGGAGAGTTCCAGATGACAATGCGCGTCCACCAAACCGGGAAGTAAGATGCCACTGAAAAATTCGACACCCGCTTCTCGATCGAGTTGCTCCCAAGAGGATATGTCGAC
>CAYUJP010000145.1:0-3231 GCA_964445055.1 uncultured Alistipes sp. | reverse complement strand
ACACGGTATTCATTGCGCTGGCTACGTTTCTGATTGTGCGTATGCTCAACTACCGCAAGAAGCACCTTCTCGACGTAGCACGCGAACGCTACATACACCGCATCATGATGCTCATCACGCTGGCAACATTCATTCCGAGCGTCGTCATTGGGTTGCATATGGTGCGTGTCTCGTTCTTTGAAGCTGCGGTAGATAAGTTCGTGAAGCAGGAGTTTCAGTTTGACCAGACTCAGGTTTTTGAGTACAAAAAGAGCTACCACAGTGGCAAACAACCGTCCGTGGTGGAATTGTTGTTGGGAGGCGAGCCCCTTAGCAATGAAGTGATTGAGACTATCCGTTCGCACATGGATAACTACGGGTTAAAAAATGTTGATTTGACCATACGTCAGGCATCAACGGGCGACCACATCGACCTGCGATCGTTGCAAGGTAGTTACACCGAGTTGCTCAACGAGAAGAGTGCTCAGATAGCAGACCTCAAACAACAACTCGCACACCACCAGCAGGAGCAATACGACTACGATAACATCTCGCGCGAGGCGTGTGCAATTGTCACTCAGATTGAACAGATAGCACTCTCGAAGAGCATAGCTTACGACAAAGAGGGACAGGGAGCCGACACCCTACTCCTCTGCGTTGTCAAGAGTCGTGGTACATTGAGCGACACCGAACAGAAACGGTTGCACGAATGGTTGGCATTGCGTATGCACGTCGCCACCGTGAAACTGTTTGTAGATACCCATTCAGAAGAGAGCGAGAGAAATGAGTAAAGCCAGACCCGACATAACGCGATGGCAACGGATAGAGGCGTCGATGGTGTGGGGCGTGTGTTACTTGGTTGGAGCACTTCCGCATTGGTTTCGGTATTATGTGTTGCAAGAGATTATCTATTTTGTGGTTTACAAGTGTCTGCGCTATCGTGTGAAAGTGGTGACAACCAACCTACGCAACTCCTTCCCCGAAAAGAGCGAAGCAGAGATTAAGCAGATTCGACGCGCCTTCTATAATAACCTCTCTGAGATATTTATCTCGACCATCAGTCTCGCTTTCATGAGCGACGATGCTTGTCGCAAGCAGGTGAAGATAAAGAATCTCGACGAGTTGCGCACCATGCTCCGTGGACGCGATGCGCTCTTCCCAACGGCACATTTCGGGTGCTGGGAGTTCGACTCATTTCTTGCACTCTACACCCCTGAGATGTACCTAGCAGCCGTGTATCATCCATTAGAGAACAAGGTGATGGACGAGGTGTATATGCGTCTGCGGCATCATCGCAACATCCGATTGGTCCCGATGAAAGAGGTGATTCGTTACTACATCGATCATCGTCTGCCACAGGATGCACCCGGACAACGCATTGGCATCGGGTTGATTGCCGACCAGAATCCACCACTACGCCCCAACAGCCATTGGTTCCGGTTCCTCAATCAGGACACCGTATTTTTTGACGGAATGGAGAAGATGGCCCTAAAATTTCATATGCCGGTCTTCTTCTGTCGGCAACATCATTTGGGGCGCGGTTATTGCGAGTTGGAGTTTTTGCAACTCTACGATGGCGAGGAGGATGTAGCACCCAACTGCCTGACAGAACGTTATGTGCGTCAGTTGGAGGAGGATATTCGACGTAACCCCGGGCAATGGCTTTGGTCACATCGTCGATGGAAACACAAACGTGTGTAAATGACACCTACGAAGGTCATCATACTCAATTGGAACGGCACCGAACACCTGAGCCGTTACCTGCCGACAGTGGTAGCCAACACGCCACCGGAGGTGGAGATTGTCGTGGCCGACAACGGCTCGACCGACGGTTCGGTAGCATGGCTCAATGCGCACTACCCACAGGTACGTGTGGTGAAGTTAGACCGCAACTACGGCTTTGCCGGAGGGTACAATCGTGCCTTGGCTGAGTTGGAGGGCGAATATTGGGTACTGCTCAACTCCGATGTACGTACTCCCGAGGGGTGGCTAGACCCTCTGGTCGAGGCGCTCGATGCCGAAGCCGATGTAGCAGCCGTGGGACCCAAGATTTTGGCAGATTGCGACCCCGATAAGTTCGAATATGCCGGAGCTGCCGGAGGTTACCTCGATGTACTGGGATTTCCCTTCTGCCGAGGGCGCATTTTGCAGACCGTCGAACGCGACGAAGGGCAGTACGACGATGCCCGCGATGTATTTTGGGTCAGTGGTGCCGCCTTCTGTTGTCGTGCATCGGTGTTTCGTGCGTTGGGAGGCTTCGATGCCGATTTCTTTGCCCACATGGAGGAGATAGACCTTTGTTGGCGCATGCAGCTGCAAGGGTGGCGTGTACGCATCGTCCCACAAAGCCGCGTATGGCATTTGGGGGGAGGAACGCTGAGCAACGATTCGCCCTACAAACTCTATCTAAACTACCGCAACAACTTGGCGATGTTGCTCAAATGCGCCTCTACTCGGCAACGTTTCGCCGTTGCCTGTCTTCGACCGTTAACCGATGGGGTGGCCGCCCTGCTCTATCTGTTTCGAGGAAAATGGGCACAAAGTGCCTCGATTGTGAAAGCCTACAAAGCATTTTTCAAGGAGCACCCTACCCTGCAACGCAAACGCCAAGAGTTGCAACGCAACAAACGCCAAGAGGCACGACATATCTACCGAGAGAGCATTGTGGTTCGATATCTTTTGGGAAAACATACGTTTAACAAAGAGATGAGAGGCTTATGAGAAGATTGGTGATTATCCCGACTTACAACGAACGTGAGAACATATCGCGCATGATTACGAAGGTCATGTCGCTCGATGGGGGCTACGACTTGTTAGTGGTCGACGATGGTTCGCCCGACGGCACAGCTACCATTGTTCGCGAGCGGATGACGGAGTATCCCGACCGGATTCATCTCATAGAGCGCAGTGGCAAATTGGGGTTAGGAACGGCCTACATTGCCGGATTTCGATGGGCTCTGCAACGCGACTATGAGGCGATATTTGAGATGGATTGCGACTTTTCGCACAACCCCGACGATTTAGAGCGGTTGTCGGCAACCTTGTCTGCAGGGGCCGATGTTGCCATTGGGTCGCGTTACGCCCAAGGGGTGAATGTCGTGAATTGGCCCATGTCGCGACTGCTGATATCCTACTACGCTTCGAAATATGTGAAGTGTGTAACCCGCATGCCGGTGTGCGATGCCACAGCCGGATTTGTCGGGTGGTCACGACGTGTGCTGGAGCAGATTGACTTAGATGCCATCCGTATGG
>CAYUJP010000144.1:0-3231 GCA_964445055.1 uncultured Alistipes sp. | reverse complement strand
TATACCCTCAATGCCCTCTGCGTAGAGATGGAGAATCGTCTGACTCTGTGCAAGGATGCGGGAACGCGTAACATCAAGGAGTATAACGAAAAGTTCATGGCGCGACGCCTTAATCCCAATAAAGGACACCGCTATATGCCCTATATTGTGGTCATTGTCGATGAGTTTGCCGACCTTATCATGACAGCTAAGGAGGTTGAGGCTCCTGTGATGCGCTTGGCACAGAAGGCTCGCGCTATAGGTATTCACTTGATTATCGCTACGCAACGTCCCGATGTGCGTGTTATCACTGGGGGTATCAAGGCTAACTTCCCAGCGCGTATTGCATTTCGAGTGATGCAGATGATTGACTCTCGTACCATCATCGACCGTCCAGGTGCAGAACAACTCATCGGACGTGGCGATATGCTCTTCTCTAATGGCGGTGAGCTGACGCGCATTCAATGTGCCTTTGTCGATACACCGGAGGTGGAACGTATCACCGAATATATCTCCAAGCAGCAAGGCTACACCTCGGCATACAATTTGCCCGATTACGCTCCCGATACACAACAGGCCGAGGGCGACTCCTCTGACGATGTCTTCTCGGAAAGTGGCTCGGCTGTGCGCTACGACGCTAAGTTCGCAGATATAGCGCGTGACGCTGTTACGACGGGAAAAATCTCCGTCTCGATGATACAGCGCAACTACGAGGTGGGGTTCAATCGTGCCGGACGTATCATTTTGCAGTTGGAACGTGCCGGCATCATCGGCCATGCCAATGGGGCCAAACCTCGTGATATCCTCTATCACGACCTGCCCAGTTTGGAGGCAAAACTACAAGATTTAGGACTCTTCTAAGATGAAACAACGCATCTTCTATAGCATTGCGCAACTTCTGTTGTTACTCTTTGTAGGACAGAGCTATGCCGCGGACAATGGTCGAGCACGACAAGTTGTCGAGACATTGGCAAATTACTTTCGTGCGATGCCGAGCTACACCGTTCACTTCACGGTCGATGCTGCCGACTTTCGTACCGAAGGAAGCTATGCCGTTGAGGACGATAACTTCTACATGCTCATCGGCCGTGCCGAGGCTTTCTCTGATGGTAAAACCAAGTGGGAGGTCGATCCTCAGCACCGCGAGGTGGTAATCGATCGAGTCGATACGTCGAGTCGCAACCTATTGGGAAACCCTACTCATGCCTTTGACTTCATCAATTCGGAATTCCGCGCAGAACTGTTGTCTACACAGGGCAACATGCAACGGTTGCGACTGACACCTACCCAAAAGGAAAGCACACTCAGTGTCATCACCATCGAGGTGGAGGCAGGTGGCAAACCCCGTACACTCTCCTACGATGCCGATGGTGATACATTGACCATTCGCATCGACCGCATCGAGCCGCAAGCCCAACTCAAACGCTTTGCAAAGAACGCCTATCCGGGCTATGAAATCATCGACTTCCGTTGATGCTGCCGAGGATTAGTTGTTACGAGTGCCGATAAAAAAGTGACAATGCACACAATTATTTTGTGCATTGTGGCGTTATAACCATAAACTTTAAAAAATAGTGCCGATGAAGAGACTCTACTAAATGTTTAAGTAATTGTAACAGACAATGAAAAAAGCTTATTTGTTTTTGGGAATGGTTGCTGCATCAGCCATCAGTGGCAGTGTCGTAGCATGGGTAGTGACACGTTCACAATCCGACAAAATCGAATACATCGAACGTGAAGTAGAGCATACTCCTGCATTGGGATCGCAATTTACCTCCTACGAGGCAGACAAATATCCCGACTTAACCTACGCCGCAGAGAATGCGGTCAAGGCAGTGGTTAACATCGAAGTGACACAACAAGTGCAACTCTCATCGGGTTATAATGGGGGATATGACCCCTTCTTCGAGTTTTTCGGTATTCCACAAGGCAGTCGTCGATCTGAACCGCAGACGCAAGAGCGTCATGCCGGAGGTTCGGGTGTGATTATCTCCGACGATGGCTACATCGTCACCAACAACCACGTGGTGGAGGATGCCACCAAGTTGCGTGTAAAACTCAACGACGGGCGCACCTTCGATGCCAAGGTGGTGGGTACCGACCCTACGACCGATGTGGCACTCATCAAGATTGAGGCTACGTCACTGCCTACCATACCTTTTGGCAACTCCGAAGGGCTGCGTTTGGGTGAGTGGGTGTTGGCCATTGGCTCGCCTTTCGACTTGCAGTCAACCATCACTGCGGGTATTGTCAGTGCCAAGGCGCGTCAATTGGATGTTATTCCCGATCAGTTCCGTATCGAATCATTCATTCAGACCGATGCAGTGGTGAATCCCGGAAATTCAGGTGGAGCCTTGGTCAATACGCGCGGCGAGTTGGTGGGCATCAATACCCTCATCAAGTCGCAGACAGGTAGCTACATCGGCTATTCGTTTGCCATCCCGGAGTCGATTGTGAAGAAAGTAGTGGTCGACCTAAAGGAATATGGCGTTGTGCAGCGTGCATTGCTGGGTATCGCTTATCGCTACATCGACCAGGATTTCATCGATCAGATGGGCAAGGAGACAGGTATCTCCGAGTTAGGCGGTGTCTATGTGGCAAGTGTCTCCGAGGATGGGGCTGCATCGGCTGCAGGCATCCGCAAGGGCGATGTGATTCTCTCCATCGATGGCGTAAAACTTACCAACGCTTCGGACATGCAGGAGCAGATTGCAAAACACCGTCCCAACGATAAAGTAAAAATTTCTGTAAAAAGAGAGGGCACAGTGAAACTTTTTGAGGTTGTTTTACGTAATAAGGCTGGTAAAACAGAGTTAATCACTCGGGATCATGTCGATGTGTATGAGGCTTTGGGTGGAAAGTTCCGCGATGTCACAACTAAATTGTGCCAGGAACTGGAAATCAAAGGTGGTGTGCAGGTTACGAGCATTAAGCAAAATGGCATCCTTGCCCGTGCTCGGGTAAAGGAGGGTTTCATCATCACCCACATCAACGATCGTCAGGTGCTCTCGGTGTCGGATTTGCAACGTCTCAGCGAGAAAGTTACCTCCATCGATGGCATCTATCCCAACGGACGGGCTGCAGGCTACACGTTGGTTGAGTAGTCGTTGCGTGAGGAAGCGTCTGTAGATGCTAATCCGCTGATTGCGAGTGAGATGTTTTACAGGGAGAGGTCTATTGCTTCTCCCTGTATTGTCAGCCAAACAGTATAAAACGACGAGATAAAAAGAGTATGCGACAATTAAAAATCAC
>CAYUJP010000143.1:0-3242 GCA_964445055.1 uncultured Alistipes sp. | reverse complement strand
ATTGGATGTTGGTTGCCATGGGCGATACAATCCAGCAACTCCACACGCTATTGACCTTATTGAAGTCGCTCTCGCCGGTGTCGCAATTTTCTACAGACATGAGCGATACCAACGGAATGACATAAACATCGTGTCCATAGCGCAACGACGCACTGAGTTCACCGGTGGCGATAGCCTCGTCGGCCTCATCGATAAAGTTTTGTAACAGATTGCAAGCATCGCTCTTTGGTCCATCGCCAAATTCAGCCGAAGGACCTACCTCCGTGTACATCTGGTAGTTGCGCACCGAGTAGAGTGTATAGAGCTCGTCGGTGGTGAAGATGTCGTAGAGCGAGCAGTTGAGATAATCGACATCCTGCATGATGGATGCCATGCTGAAGAGGTCGACCATCAACTCCAAACGTTCATTCTCCGAAAGCTCCTTGGGTTTCTTGAAGAGCGATTTCATCAGACGGTCGGTAGAACAAATCTGCTTACGCAACTCAGAGATACGAGGACGCACAATCTTTGCAATACTATCTGATGCAGGACGGTGCGACATGTAACTTTCGTTACGCTTGCTCGCCTCACGCTTGATGTTCAGTTGCGGATTGAGCTCCTTGAGACGCTCGTTGGCTGCTGCCATGCTGAGAATGCATCGAGGCACCAACGTGGCACGCGAACGGATGTTGCAAGTGCGGCCATCGGCTGTCGAGAAGATTTCGGGAAAAGAGTAGTACATACGCTCGGCGATGCCACGGTGTTCGGCTGTACCACGAGGCGAAAGATCACCGCAACGACCACGCGCATCCTCGGCAATGACTACTACACGTTTGTAAAGGTCTTCGCCCAACTTAGTTAGTGTGCCTGCTTCGTGCGCTGCGGTAAGCACCTTAAGCGGATGTTCATAGACCGACTTCGAGGCATGCCAACGCGAGCCGTGACGGCCATAGTGACTCAGATAGAAGGGAAGATAACCCTCGGGAGCCGGAGTTTGAGCCACACGTTCGAAGTTGTCGTAGCTGTAGTAGAGCGACCCCGTACGATTTAAATCTTCGAGTGTCTGTTGCTTGGTGCTCTGTGCCGATGCGGTATAGAGCATCGAAAGGGCACCGAGCAGAAGAATAATGTTTCGTTTCATCAAATAATGTTTAACAAGAATTTACTAATTCATCTTCATTATAGTAGCAGTCACAGGTTTCACCTTCACTATCGCCTCACCTCGCTTCACACTGTATTGTGCGGCATCGCCCGAATGATAGACCACCTCGGCACGATTGCCCTCAGCGGGGAAACGAGCCTCTACACGCTCCTTCGAAGGATTGAGCACCACAAGATACTTCTCGCCTTGCCACTCGCGTGCATAGACCATCGGATAGGGCTGATCTTCGCTACTTACATAGCGCCACGACCCATAAGTACCCAAAGCCGGAGCGGTGTGGCGCAAGGCGATGAGTCCGCGTACATAGTTCAATATTGACTGTGGGTCATCCTCTTGTGCCGCCACCGTAGGACGTGCAGGGTCGGCATCAATAGGCAAATAGAGTTGTTCGGCTGTAGCGGTGGAGAATCCGGCATTGTCCGTTGCATCCCACTGCATGGGAGTACGACAACTACTGCGATTGCGCGAAGTGTAGCTACCCTCCTTGATGGGAGCATCCTCCAAGTTGCGCATACCTATCTCCTCGCCATAGTAGATGATGGGCACCGACGGAAGCGTCAGGAAGAGTGTCAGCGCTGTCTTGAGTTGTGCAGGGGTATTTCGGTCGAAACGGTTGAGTCGCCAGATGTCGTGGCTACAAGTGGGCATCGATGCGTAACCCAAATGGCGCGTTGCCTCGTACTCCGTACGATAGTTCTCCACAAAAGGCTTCACTTCGCCTCGTCCCTCGTAATCGAAAAAACAAGGGGTCTGACGGTCGCCCTTGTCGTTGGTTTGGCACACCAGTGACCGATAGATTTTTGCTCCTGCACCATTGTGAATAATCAAATCGATGTGGAAACCTGCGGCCAATGCTTGGCGAGGCTGACTCCACTCCGAAATGAGAATGCCTTCGGGATAACGCTCCTCGAACCACGAACGAATCTCGTGCCACAGACGGCGTGTACCTGTGTGCTCTTTGTCATCGCCTTTGACCAAACTCTGAGCCATGTCGCAACGAAACCCATCGACCCCCTTATCCATCCAAAAGGCGATGATGTTCTTTAGCTCCTGTCGCACAGCGGTAGGTCCCGGAGCATCGTAGCTCTGTTGCCACGGTTCGTTGGGGTCGGGATGAAGAAATCCATAGTTGAGTGCCGGCTGTATGTCGAAGAAGTTTTTCATGAAGTTGCCGTTACGCGGGGCATCGCTATGCACAAACTTACGCGTGGGCATAGACTCCTTCGAGAGACTCCAAATGTAGTAGTGACTATGCTGCATCTCTGTGTCGGCAAGCGAAGATTGCTTGAACCAAGGATGCTTATCAGATGTGTGACCCGCCACTAAATCCAAGCAGACTCGTAATCCCAAGTCATGCGCCTCGCGCACCAATTGCACCAACTGACTGTTGGTGCCAAAACGTGGATCGACCTTATAAAAATCGGTAATATCGTAACCACCATCCTCAAACTCACTCTCAAAGATGGGGCTCAGCCAGATGGCTGACACTCCGAGACTCCGGATGTAGTGCAAACGCGAACGTATTCCCTCCAAGTCGCCCACACCATCGCCATTGCTATCTTGAAAAGATGAGGGATAAATGTGATACAGTGTAGCCTCCTTGAGCCAATCAGGGACAAGTTGGGCTTGAACTGTTGCTATCCACAAGAGTGATAGCACAAGGGAGAATAGGCGTTTCATTGCAAGTTGTTTTTAGTTAGGCAGAGCAAAGGTAGTTCTTTTTCCGGGATTTACCAAGCGGGTTTTTCGTCTTTTTCCCTCTCGGAAGTCGACAGAAACAGGGAATAATGTGTATATTCGTTGTGCAAATTGAAAAATAAAACAATGAAGAGACCTATTCTCCTGCTCACACTGCCGTTGATGGCATTCGCCCTATCGGCAAACGGAGCTACCCCATCGCGCCATTTTATTGCACACCGAGGTGCCACCATGCGCTGTACCCTTTCGGGTGAAAACTCACGTGAGGCCATTGCATTGGCTGCACGTGCCGGCTTTGACTGCATCGAAACCGATGTACGCTACACTTGCGACAGTGTACTTGTGGCCATGCATGACGAGAACCTCTCGCGTGCATACACTTATGTCGATGGTAGAGCTATAC
>CAYUJP010000142.1:1470-3247 GCA_964445055.1 uncultured Alistipes sp. | reverse complement strand
CCAATGCCCTTCTCAACCATGCGTGCGATGGGGGTGTTGGTGTGGCGACACAGATCCACAGCTGCAGGAATCTTACCATCGAGAATCATGTCGCGAATGCGATTCATGAAGTTCATGTCGAAGTTCGAAGCCTTGCGAATGGCGATGAAACGCTCTACGAAGATAAAAATCGTTACACCACCCAAGAAGAGCAGAGGCCACATCAACCATCCGCCCTTGGTAAACAACTCCCATAGACCCATTCGAGTCTCCTCTACCGTAGCCACATCTGCGGTGGCTTGCAATAATGAAATCATCATCTTCAAAGAAATTATTTAAGTTTTTACTCTTTTTTCGATTCTATAGCAGCGGTACTATCTTGCGGTGTTACAGACGATGCTTCGGACTGTTGTTCTCGCTTGCGCCGACTTCGGAATTTGTTCTTTATGCGCTCCTTTAAGTCTTTGAAATTATTAAAGTCCTCCTTGTAGTAGATGCCTACGCCCGTCTCTTGCAGACCCTGGTTCTCATCGAAACGGTCGATTGTCTGTGTGAAACCCTTCAACTTGAGCGTTCCGGCACGGTCGATAAGCCACGTCACATAGGCCTCACCCATGAAGTTGGACATCTGTTGGTTTACAGCCTGGCTATTGTCAATGAGGTAGTTTCCTTCGACTTCCACATAGAGCCGGTTGTTTATCAAGCTCTTGGAGAAGCCAAAATCGACCTCATCGCCAGACAACTCCGACTTGGGACGATAACGGAACACCACACTGTAGTCATCGGACGAAAGCCAATTGGAGAGCTGATTCGACAACAGTTCGAACCCTGTCGCAGCCGAGGCCGTAGCACCCAGGTTGTTGGAACTTCCCGACAGGTCGGAGTAGAAACTGTTTGCCACAATGAGATACATAAACTGTTCGGCAATGGCCGATTGCGAATTGAGCGTATTTGCCACAATGGTCTGATACTCGGCATCCGCTGTGGGGACCTTCACATCGAAGGTTACGGTCGGTTGCGAGAGTCGGTCGCTGAGGTTGATGATACACTCCACCGGAATAGCACGATTGAGGTTGCTACCTCCACCCGTTGAGACACTCGACCCGATGAGCGGTTGCAATGAGGTCTTCAGTTTATAGACTGCATTGATATTGAGTTGAGCATCCAAAGGTTCGCCTGTCCACTGTATGGTGGAACCACTCTCGATGGTAAACCTCTTGTTGATGATGTTCTGCAACGTAAACAAATAGCTTCCTTCGGTGATGGTATAGTCGCCATACATCTCGAAGATGTTGGAGCGCGGGTTGATGTGCAGGTTTAAGGTACCTTCTCCGTTGCCCTTGATGATGTCGCCCACCGTTGGGTCGATAACCAATTGGAAGTCGGCATTGGGCAGTACGTTCAAGGTCATATTGATGTCCATTGGGCTACCGCTCGTTGTCTTCACATGATGCTTTCGCTCGTACATCAATCGTTTACGTTCGAGAATATTGAGGGTATCTGCCTGCTGCTGTTTCGGAGACTCAAAGGTAACGAAGTCGACTCGCGATACATTGGACTTACTCGATAGCGGAAGACAGAAAGTGGTGTTGTCGTTAGTCGATGCCTCGATATTCATCTTCACTCCCGCTTTATTGCCGTTGATGGAGGCACGTCCCGATGCCATGACATGGCCGTAAAAGAGTTCGTTATCATCCTTCTCCGTATTCAGGACCAACATATTGTGAGGCGTCAGCGTCAGTGCATACGAAATGTTAGAGAGGTGTTGCAGATTCAAATCCAACGACAGCGAGCCTTT
>CAYUJP010000142.1:0-1370 GCA_964445055.1 uncultured Alistipes sp. | reverse complement strand
TTCAATCGAGGGAAAGAGCCTTCGGCATAGTAACGCACCTCTGTAGGGACATAGAAACCTCGTATCAAGGTATCCTGTTTTACACGATCTGTTACCAGAATACGCGCCCGATTGTTCTGTAAATCCCACGCGGAGACCAGACGCATCGGTGGTGCTGAAAGTTGATTGACATTCACACTATCCAGCGTCATGTCGGCCGTAATCTCTGCACCTTGCAAAGCCGAACGTACCAACGCATGACCATCGGCATACCCCGATATGTTGTAGCCCATGCTCTGCACCAACTGCGAGAGGGGAGACAAGTCGAAGTTGTGCAGATGAACCTGCAACGAATCTGTGAGGTGACGCGATGCTACGCCATTGACAAACATCTCTTGATTATCGGAGGCATTCGATATCGTCAGTTGTCGAATGGCAATCTGCGCTGTATCGATACTTATGCCATCGGAGTAGAGGTTCCAACATTGATTCCCTTTTTGGATGTAGGTACTTCCAATACTTAAATCGATTGTCCGTCCTCGCTGTACATCGTGTTGCAATCGAGCCACGACATCGGCCTTCCCGGAGAAGGATTCCGTTGCATCACGGAACATGGCACGAACTGACATGTTTTCGTTGAGAGCACCTGCGAAGATAAAGAAATTCGGCAGACGCATCGTTCCGATGTAGAGTTCATCGCTGTGTAAATCCAAATGCAAGGAGTCGCTATCGTGCGGACTTAAGCTATTATTCGCTAAATTAAGGCTCAACTTTGTGGCAAATATCCGATTTCGCTCTATATAATCCGAAGTAGCCGTCACCGTAATTTGGTTGGAGTTGTGGTTGAACGTCGTTGTTAGTTGCGAATTGTCGGCAACTTGCAATCCGGGGTCTATGGCATCGAGCAGAGGATTCAGATGCTTGGCTTTAACCTTTAGCGTTGATGTACTATCCAATTGGCTCATCGAGGTGCGTCCATTCACCTGCTCGTGTGCTCCTTGTGAGAGCATCGGTATGTATCGCTCGATAGACGACTGTATGTAACCAAACACCGTCTTGTAATTGGTCTTGCTATGGAACTCGGCATCGAGATAATCGGAATTGAGTTTCAACGACTTACTTTGAGGGCTATTCCTACCTTCAAGCAACAATCGATTGAGTGTCAAAGTGTCGGTGTTGTAGTAGTAACGCCCTTTGGAGAGCTCTATCTGTCCATTTAGGTCGTCCAACGTACGTCCCGAAGCACAAACCTCAGCCACAAGAGCAAGCTTCGAAAGACTATCGCGATGATTCAACCCCATAGCGATCAAATCGGCTTGGTGTAGATTCAAGCCAAAATCGTAGTGAAGGTCGTCTCCAAAACCCGCTATTCCCTGAAAATCGAATTTCAG
>CAYUJP010000141.1:0-3261 GCA_964445055.1 uncultured Alistipes sp. | reverse complement strand
GCCGACACCTCCTTCATCTTTGCCACGACATTGACCTCACCCACAGCCGATGCGTAGTAGTTGCCTCCGTGCTGTTGGGTGACATCGCGCAGGGCACGCGAGGAGCTGAGGTTCGACACGGTGTTGCCCGAGGTGTGGCTGAGAATGTAGTCGGCTACGGCAACCAATGTGTACTCCTCGACAAACATCGACCCATCTTCGCTCACAAATGCCAAACGGTCGACATCGGGGTCTACCACGATACCTACATCGGCATGCTCTTTCACCATGACAGAGGCAATCTCGGTCAAGTTTTCGGGCAGCGGTTCGGGGTTGTGGGCAAACTCACCGGTAGGTTGGCAGTTGAGTTCAATTACCTCGCAACCCAGTTCGCGCAACAACTGTGGGATGACAATGCCACCTACCGAGTTGACGGCATCGACCACTACACGAAATTTACGGTTACGAACAGCCTGCCGATCGACTAACGGAAGTGCCAATACACGGCGTATGTGTTCGTCGTTGAAGGAGGCACGTACAATCACATGCCCAATTTCGTCGATGGTTGGGTAGGCATACTCTTCGTCGTCGGCGAGTGCCAGCACCTCTTTTCCTTCGGCGTCGGAGAGAAATTCGCCCGAGGCATTCAGTAGTTTCAGCGCATTCCATTGACGGGGATTGTGCGAAGCGGTGATGATGATACCTCCATCGGCATGGTAGGTGGTGACAGCAACCTCTACACCCGGTGTGGTGCAGAGCCCTACGTTGATGACATCGACACCGCATCCCAACAACGTACCCTCAATGAGGTCTTCAACCATCTCTCCGGAGAGACGAGCATCTCGACCAATGACGATTTTCAGGCGACTCTCTTGTCGCTCCGACAGAAATCGGGCATAGGCGGTGGTAAACTTCACCACATCCATCGGGGTGAGGTTGTCCCCCTGAAATCCTCCAATCGTACCACGAATCCCGGAAATAGATTTAATGAGCGTCATAGCTATACATATATTAAATAAAAAACGTCGGATTTGTTTTGCATTTCGATGTAAAATTATTACTTTTATGCCAATAATGAAAATTAAAGAGCGTCAATTATGAGAACGATACCATCTTCTGAGTTGATTATCAATGATGACGGATCTATATTCCACCTCCATTTGCGCCCCGAACAATTGGCTGACATCGTTATCCTTGTGGGTGACCCGGGCCGTGTGGAGTTAGTAGCTTCCTTCTTTGACAGCCGAGAGTGCGAAGTCTCCAACCGTGAGTTCAACACCGTTACGGGTACCTACAAAGGCAAACGTATCACGGTGATGTCTACGGGTATCGGCATCGGCAATATCGATATCTCTGTAACAGAGCTCGATGCACTGGCCAACATCGACTTTACTACACGTCAGGTGAAACCCCAATTCCGACAGTTGACTCTGTTGCGATTGGGTACGTCGGGTGCCATTCAGCCCGATATCAAGGTGGGTGAGGCGGTCTTCTCGCAGATGTCTGTCGGTTTCGATGGATTGCTTAACTACTACGCCGGACGCAACGAAGTTTGCAACTTGGAGTTCGAACAGGCGTTCATGACTCATACTGCGTGGAACGACTTGTTGCCGAAACCCTACTTTGCGGTGGCCGATGCTACGCTTGCCAAACTTTTCAGCGACACGACACGTGAGGGTATCACCATATCGGCTCCCGGATTCTATGCACCGCAGGGACGGTGGGTGCGTCTTGCACCGGCTGACCCCGATTTGAATGCTAAAATCGAGTCGTTTGCCCACTGCGGACGTCGCATCACCAACTTTGAGATGGAGGGCTCGGCTTTGGCGGGGTTGGCATCGCTCATGGGACATCGTGCGGCAACAATCTGCACCATCATTGCACAGCGCATTGCATTGGATGCTTGCACCGACTACAAACCCTATGTGCGACAAATGATACAGATGGCACTCGATAAGTTGGCAACCCTATAGCCACAAACCGAACAACAGAGCGTATAAAGAAAAACAAAGATAAATCACAAGCGAACATGAAGTTTTCCGTATCAAGTTCTACGTTGCTGTCGCTATTGGCGACCACGGGAAAGGTAATCAACAACAAGAGCACATTGCCTATCCTCGACTATTTTCTCATGGAGTTGCACGATGACAAGCTGAAGGTCACAGCTTCCGATTTGGAGACGACCTTAGTCGGGATTATCACGGTAGAGAATCTTGCCGGTGATGGAGTGATATCCGTACCTGCCAAGCAGATACTCGACTCGCTCAAGGAGTTTGCCGATGTGCCTCTTACCTTCGATTGCAACGATCAGACATTCGAAATCAACATAAAGTGGAACAGTGGTCACCTTCTCATCCCGGGAGCCAGTGCATCGAGCTACCCGGCCATTCCGGAGCCGACAGCCGATTCGCGTACTTTGGATTTCGATGTCGATGTGTTGGTGAACGGTATCAACAAGACGGTATTCGCTACGGCCGATGATGACTTGCGTCCCATTATGAATGGTGTCTATGTTCGTGTGGCAGGCGACACCGTTACCTTTGTGGCTACCGATGCGCACAAACTGGTGAAGCACACCTCGAAGAACGCAGTGAGCGAGGATGCCTATTTCATCCTTCCAAAAAAACCCGCCACGCTTTTGCGCGCTATCTTGGTCAAGGATGAGCGTCCGGTGCAGGTGGTCATCGACCAGAAGAATGCTCGATTCCAACTCGCTGATTACACCATGGTGTGCCGTCTCATCGAGGGTAACTATCCCAACTACGATGCGGTGATTCCGAAGAACAATCCCAACAAGATATTGGTCGATCGTGTGGAGTTGCTCAATGGGGTGAAGCGTGTGGCAGTCTGCTCCAACGCCTCGACAAACCTTGTTCGCATGGATATCAGCAGTGGCAAGATTGAACTTTCGGCGCAGGATGTCGACTACTCTATGTCGGCCAAAGACTTGATTAACTGCAACTACGAAGGACAGCCCATCACCATCGGTTTCAAGGCGATATATCTGGTGGAGGTGCTTTCAAATCTCGATACACCGACCATTGTTGCCGAATTGGCCGATGCTACGCGTGCCGGAGTATTTTCGCCTGTCAACGACGATGAGCAGAAGGGTAGTCAGACCTTGATGTTGCTCATGCCGATGATGATTAATGCATAAAATTACACCGCTTGCACGATGCGTGTGCCAATGGAGGAACGTAGCATCTGCCGAGGTGTAGAGGGAGTGGAAATGCTCCGCTCCGTAGAAAAGTCCGAAGCAATTCGGACTTTTCTACAGCAATG
>CAYUJP010000140.1:0-3273 GCA_964445055.1 uncultured Alistipes sp. | reverse complement strand
CCACACCAAAATGCTATCATTGTCCATTTTTTAGCATTCGCACTCGCCTCATATGCCTCGTCTATAAGTCCTTGCGCATAGAGTGTAGTCACGTTAGCGGCATGTATGATACCCACCACTCCGAATGGCAGGCAACAAAAGAATGTCGCCAAGATAGACTCGGTGAGCCATGTCTTTGGACATACTGTTTTTTCCATCATTTGTTTGAAATAAACGTTTTATAACTACAGATTGTTCCTCACTACAATACTCTGCACAAATTCTGTTCCCACCTTTCATTCGTAATGAGTAAGAATATAGCCCATCTCGTTAGTGTTATGACAAATTTAGACATAAAAACAGACATATCCAAATGATAATAATAAAAAATTGCAACGATTGCCTAAAATCTGAGTTCAAGAGCGTTGGAGCATACTACGAATATCTATCTCTTTATCAGGAGACAATGGCTGTTTGTTTTGTTTCTCTATGTTTTATGTTTATATTTGTGTATAAAACTCGCAAAACAAAACTTTTATCATGACTCCTGAACAGTCGAAGCGTTTCAAGTATTGGCAGATGCGCACCATCTTTGCTACGATGATTGGCTATGCACTCTTCTACTTCGTACGCAAAAACTTCTCGCTTGCCATGCCGGGACTTGAGCAGGACCTCGGCATCTCGAAGACAAGCCTCGGTATCTTTCTTACACTCAATGGCGTTGTCTATGGTCTGTCGCGCTTTGTAAATGGCATCCTGGCCGACCGCATGAATGCCCGCTGGTATATGGCTATTGGATTGGCATTGTGTGCCCTTGCCAACTTTGCTTTTGGATTTGGAGAGGATGTATCCTACTGGATTACCGGAGAGCACACAGGCGATCGTTTCACCAACACGATGATTCTATTTATGGGCATCATGTGGGTCATCAACGGCATGCTACAGGGCACGGGCTTTCCGCCCTGTGCACGATTGCTGACACACTGGGTTCCGCCCACGGAACTTGCCACGAAGATGTCGGTGTGGAATACCTCGCACTCGGTAGGTGCAGGATTGGTGGTTATTCTCTGTGGCTACATCATGGGGACAGCCGGTGTGGGAGCACATCATGCAGGTGCATGGAAGTGGTGCTTCTGGATTCCATCGGCCATTGCCTTTGCCGGAGCTATCGGACTGATTGTCTTTCTGAGAGACACCCCAAGTTCAGTGGGACTTCCCGAATTGGAAGGAACCGAGAGCAAACAGGCAAAAGCCGCACCACAGGGTGCCGAGCATCGGGCTTTTCTGATGAAACATGTATTTCGCAACCCATTGATTTGGATTTTAGGCTTTGCCAACTTCTTTGTCTACATCGTGCGATTCTCCGTACTCGACTGGGGTCCTTCGTTGCTCAGCCAATCGAAGGGAGTGAGCATGGAACATGCCGGATGGTTAGTTGCCATGTTTGAGATAGCCGGCATCATCGGGATGCTCTTCGCAGGATGGGCCACCGACAAATGGTTGCGTGGACGGGCACACCGCACCTGTGTATTTTGTATGGCGGGAGCGGCCCTCTTTGTCTTTATTTTCTGGCAACTACCCAAGGATGTTCCCGTGTGGATACTCTTTACAACGCTCTGTGCAGCCGGATTCTGCATCTATGGTCCGCAAGCCCTCATCGGCATTGCGGCCGCAAATCAAGCGACCAAGAAGGCGGCAGCCACTGCCAATGGATTAACAGGTCTGTTCGGGTATGCCTCGACGGTGGTATCAGGTGTCGGACTGGGCTACATAGCACAACATTATGGTTGGGATTGGGCCTATGCAGGTATCGTCACGATAGCTATTGTCGGTATGTTGGTCTTCCTACTCATGTGGAAGGCTCGTGCCAACGGGTACGACGAGGCGGTAGAATAGTCTGAATTAAGAAAAAAAACAGAGCCACACCGACCTATCGGTGTGGCTCTGTTGCATAGTGGAATTTCAGTTACTACTGTTGCGTGATACGATGCACAGCTACATCGACCTGGGCATAGAGTTGGGGCAAATCGATGTGCAAGAGACGTCCCTGCTCGACACAAATCTCACCATCGACAACCACCATCTCCACATCGGAGGCTTTAGCACAATAGGCGATATTTGCCACCAAATCGTGACGAGGATGGAAGTGTGGTTTCGAAGTAGAGAGCAGTACCAAGTCGGCCAAAGCTCCCTGCTGAATAATGCCCAACTCACCGGCATGTCCCAATGCCGCTGCACCGTAGAGTGTTGCCATGCGTAGCAACTCGTAGGCAGGCACAGCACAAGGATTCATCGTAGAGACTTTCTGTAGGAATGAGGCATTACGCATCTCCTCCCACATATCCAAATCGTTGTTTGAGCTGGGGCCATCGGTTGCGATGGTACAAGCTACGCCTTCGGCGCGAAGACGTTCGATAGGAGCTATACCACTTGCAATCTTCATGTTGCTCGATGGGCAATGCGCTACGAAGGTGCCTCTATTGCGCAACGTCTGCACATCGGCATCGCTGAGATGGATGGCATGTGCTACGATGGTATGGCCATCAAATAGGTGCAAAGAGTCAAGATAAGCTACAGGCGACAAACCATAACGTTGTCGAATGAGTCGATCTTCGTCGAGCGTCTCGGCAACATGTATAGTCAGCGGTAGATTCTTCTGTTGACACAATGCTACCCCACGTTTTAAATTCTCTGTCGAACAAGTATAGGGAGCATGTGGCGCCAATCCCGCTCGGATGCGACTTGAGGTACGACACTTCTCCAGCAATGCAGGCAAATCTGTATCGAAAGCCTCCAGACGAGTGTCGAGATAGCTAGCACAGAGCAATGCACGCATGCCCGATTGGTCGATAGCATCGAAAATTGCACGTTCTGACCAATACATATCAATTACTGAGGTGACGCCTCCCAACAGCATTTCTGCAGCACCCAATAATGCTCCGAGACGTATTTCATCATCGTTCTGGCGCGATTCAAAGGGCCAAATGTATTCGTTGAGCCACTGCATGAGCGCAATGTCATCGGCATAGCTACGTTGCAAGGTCATTGCCATGTGACAATGGGTGTTGATGAGTCCCGGCATCAGTACCCCTCCCTGCGCATCAACCACACGCACATCGGGATGCTGAGCACTCCATGCCGAAGCCTCCGTTGCCGAAGCTGTAACCAAAGCTATCCGCCGACCCTCCACACCCACATAGCCGGCAAAATATTTTGTCTCATCCGGTGATGCGGTCATCGGCAACACCGTGCAATTTTGGAATAAGAGTGTCATAGTTTCTTCGTATCGATTGA
>CAYUJP010000139.1:0-3289 GCA_964445055.1 uncultured Alistipes sp. | reverse complement strand
GGTGCTCTGTCGGCTCTGATTGCCAACGCCTCGTTCATGGGACGAAAGATTACCACCTCGTTGGCAAAAGAGGTGTTGAAGGCCTATGTGAAGCTCTATCAGAAAGAGATAACGATTGAGAGTATCATCGATGTCGTATGTAACTATCTGACACTTGACCCTGCACGATTTAACTCGCCGGAGCGAACACGCGACATTGCTCAAGCACGTCAAATTGCCATGTATCTGGCGAAGCAACATACAAAGGCACCGTTGGCGGCAATCGGAGCTGCCATTGGTGGACGTAACCACGCTACGGTGCTCCACTCGTGCAAAGCCGTGTCGAATCTGCTTGAGACAGATAAGAACTTCCGTCGTCAAGTAGAGGAGATTGAGAAGTTGGTGCTGGCGTAGAGCGATGACCACACGTATAGCGAGGGAAGGGGCGACTCTTCCCTCGTTTCGCAGGTGGAGAGAAGTTTGTCCCGGAAGAGTCTATGCCGATTTGGGGTCGCAGGCAGACAGGAGTCGTCAAGATGACGTGGAGATTTATGCAGATTGGTTGTCGGGAGAGCTATTTAAGCTCAACAGATGCGATGAATTCTTTGAATCGGAATAGGCTATTCCGATTTTTTTTTCTATCTTTGGACAATAAAACGCATCGCGACAATGATTACACTGCAAGTAGGTGACTATGCCCCTGATTTTTGTGCTGTAACGCAGGATGAGACGCCTCTCTCACTCTCTGATTTGAAGGGAGGGAAGACCATTCTTTACTTTTATCCGAAGGATAATACGTCGGGATGTACGCTCGAGGCACAGAGTCTGCGTGATGGACGCGAACAACTTGCAACCCTGGGATTTCGCATTGTCGGTGTAAGTCCCGACAGTGCGCGGTCGCATCGCAATTTCTGCGCAAAACAGTCGCTGAATTTCACCCTGCTTGCCGACACCGACCACAGTGTGTGTGAAGCATTCGGTGTATGGGCCGAAAAATCGATGTACGGACGTAAATACATGGGGGTATTGCGTACGACATTCGTCATCGACGAAGAGGGTCGCATCGAGAAGATATTTACCAAGGTCGACACACGAAATCACTTTCAGCAGATTGTCGAGGCTTACCAAGCAAAATAATAACAACAAACGATATGGCAGAGAAACAACAACCTAATGCAGACCGTCTAAAGGTACTCAGCGCTGTGATGGACAAAATCGAGAAGGATTTTGGCAAGGGTTCCATCATGCGCATGAATAGCAACGACATTGAACAAGTGCCGGTAATCCCGACAGGCTCCATCACATTGGATATGGCACTCGGTGTGGGAGGATATCCCAAAGGACGTGTCATTGAGATTTTTGGCCCCGAATCATCGGGTAAGACCACATTGGCCATTCATGCAATCGCCGAGGCACAAAAGGCGGGTGGCATTGCGGCTTTTATCGATGCAGAACACGCATTCGATAGTTTCTACGCGCAGAAGTTGGGCGTAGATGTCGATAATCTGCTGATATCGCAACCCGATAACGGAGAGCAGGCTCTTGAGATTGCCGACTCGTTGATTCGCTCGAGTGCTATCGATATCATTGTCATTGACTCTGTAGCAGCCTTGACTCCAAAAGCAGAGATTGAGGGAGATATGGGTGACTCGAAGATGGGCTTACAGGCGCGTCTGATGTCGCAGGCACTGCGCAAGTTGACGGCAAGCATTGCCAAGACCAAGACTGTATGTATCTTCATCAACCAGCTTCGCGATAAGATTGGCGTGGTTTATGGAAATCCGGAGACAACAACCGGTGGTAACGCGCTGAAGTTCTACGCAAGTGTGCGTATGGATATTCGTCGCGTGACCGTCATCAAAGACGGTGAAGAACAACTCGGAACACGTACACGCGTCAAAGTGGTCAAGAACAAAGTGGCACCTCCATTCAAAAAGGCCGAGTTTGACATCATGTTTGGTGAGGGTATTTCGAAGGTTGGCGAGATTATCGATTTGGGTGTCGACTATGGAGTCATCAAGAAGAGTGGTTCGTGGTTCTCGTATGCTGACCAAAAATTGGGTCAAGGGCGAGATGCAGTGAAAGAGTTGCTCAAGAACAACGAGACCTTGCGTAACGAGATTGAGCAACGCGTGCGCGAAGCACTGAAGACACCGGTGGAAAAGTAACAAAAATCGGAGCATCGTTGTGAGAACCTTTGTAAGGTTCTCACAACCATTTGCAATAGTATGGGGTATACCGACGAAGACGAGAAGTTAATCCAAGAGCGATGGGAAGATCTGCTTCACTCCTGCAAGAAGATTTGCAAGAGAGAGGAGGATTGGGAGTTCGTGAAACGGGCATTCTTCTTAGCAAAGGAGGCCCACGCGGGTGTACGTCGCCGTTCGGGAGAGCCTTACTTGTTGCACCCTATAGCCGTCGCCAAGATTGTCATCGAAGAGATAGGGCTGGGTGTAAAGTCTGTCGTTGCAGCACTGTTGCACGATGTGGTCGAGGATACCGAATATACGGTCGAGGACATGGAACGTATATTCGGGCCGAAGATAGCCTCTATGGTCGATGGACTGACCAAAATGTCGGGAGTCTTCAATGCCGACACCTCAGAACAGGCCGAATATTTTCGCAAGGTGTTGCTCACCTTGTCGGACGATGTACGAGTTATTCTCATAAAGATTGCCGACCGACTGCACAACATGCGGACATTGGGGTCGATGCCACTCAACAAGCAGATTAAGATTACGAGTGAAACCATCTACCTCTTTGCTCCTTTGGCCTACCGATTGGGGCTGTTTGCCATCAAGAGTGAGTTGGAAGACTTAAGCATGAAGTATCGTTTTCCGGAGCAATACGAGGAGATTAGTCGTAAACTCGGTGAAACTGAACGTTCTAGAAAAGAGTTTATCGCCCGATTCAATGCGCCCATTATTGAGAGTCTTCAGCGAGATGGCATCAATTTCGAGATATCGGCCCGTGTAAAGAGCATCTATTCCATTTGGATGAAGATGCAACGCAAACAGATACCATTTGAAGAGATTTACGACCTATTTGCCATACGCATCGTGTTCAAGCCGTTGCCTTTCCCTTCGGAGAAGACACAGTGCTACCAAATCTATTCGACCATCACCGACATCTATACCCCAAAACCCGACCGTCTTCGCGATTGGATAAACACCCCGAAAGCAAATGGCTACGAGGCATTGCACTCGACAGTCATGAGCCCCGATGGAGTGTGGGTAGAGGTGCAGATTCGGACACAACGCATGGACGATATTGCCGAGCGAGGGGTAGCTGCGCATTGGAAGTACAAGCA
>CAYUJP010000138.1:0-3343 GCA_964445055.1 uncultured Alistipes sp. | reverse complement strand
TCTTAATCATGGAGACTTTTTATCGCGACGAAGGTAGCGAAAACTCTACAAAAAACCAAATCGGAAGAGCTATTCAACAATTTGTTGTTCAGTGTATTCCGCGAGATTGTAAATCCGTAAACAAAAGTCGCGGAAACAGACAATCGTCGATGGAACAATCGGACTAAATCCCCCCGTTGTATGCAGCGCTGCCGTGCTCACGCATGGGCGAGAGCCGTTATCGCTCCATCCATGAGTCTTTGAGACCGAGGAAGTAGAGTACGCCGTCGAGTCCAATGGTGGAGAGCGACTGACCCGCTGTAGCCTTCACCTTGGGTTTTGCATGAAAGGCGATGCCCAAACCCGCCAACGAGAGCATGGGCAAGTCGTTTGCCCCGTCGCCCACGGCAATAGACTGCGCGATGTGGATATTCTCGAACTGGCACAACAGGCGCAACAATTCGGCTTTGCGTCGACCGTCGACGATTTCGCCCACATAGCGTCCGGTGAGTTTGTTGTCGACTATCTCCAACTCGTTGGCATAGACATAGTCGAACCCATAGCGTTGACGCAGATAGTTGCCGAAATAGGTGAAACCACCCGATAGGATGGCGGTCTTGTAGCCCACTCGCTTGAGGATGGTCATCATGCGCTCGAGTCCCTCGGTAATGGGAAGATGTTGGGCAATCTCCTCCATGACCGACACATCGAGACCTTTGAGCAACGAGACCCGTTCGGTGAAACTCTCGCGGAAATCGATTTCGCCCCGCATGGCACGCTCGGTGATGGCCCGCACTTGTGCGCCCACACCCGCCCGCTCGGCCAACTCGTCGATGACTTCGGTCTCGATGAGTGTGGAGTCCATATCGAAACAGATTAATCGGCGACTGCGACGATAGATGTCATCGCGTTGGAACGATATGTCGACACCCCCATTGTTTGAAAGTGTCATGAATTGCGATTGTATGGCCGAAGTCGCCTCCTCGGTGAGCGAACCGCGCACGGAGAACTCGATGCACGACTTGGGCGCACGTTCGTCCTCATGCAACGGCACACGGCCCGTCATACGTTTGATGGCATCGATGTTGAGCCCCTGTCGCGAGATAACTCCCGACACATCGGCAATTTGGCGCGCCGTAACCTGTCGTCCCAACAAGGTGATGATGTAGCGATTCTTGCCCTGCATGCCCACCCATGCCGTATAGCGTTCCTCGTCGATGGGTGTAAAGCGGATGGTGAGTCCCAACTCCGAGGCCTTGAAAAGCAGCTCCTTCATGATAGAGCCCGACTTGTCGGAGGTGGTGCGAATGAGGATACCCAAGGTGAGCGATTGATGAATGTTTGCCTGACCGATGTCGAGGATGAAGGCATCGTAGCGTGCCAAGATGTCGGTAAGCGATTGGGTGAGACCGGGTTGGTCTTGACCCGCAACATTGATTTGTATGATTTCAACTTGAATATCCATAATCGAACAGAAATGTGTCGACAAAAGTAGTGCTTTTTCTCAGAAAATAGCTACTTTTGTCTCTGAATTTGGAGTCGGTGGTCGATGTCGTCGCATGCACAATGAGTGAGTACCGAGCGTGTATGTTTGTGCAGCAGCGACCTATATTGAGGCAGACGAAGCCGACAAAGTAGCACAAAAGGGTTTTATGTTTCATTTTTTCTTAGAGGCGGAGTCGCTGATGTTGCCTGATAGTGTGCAGAAAGCACAATGGAAAGAGTGGGTCGAGCACTTCACCTCGCTCGATGCCGAGACCTTCTTGCGCAACCTGACCGGACAAGCGGTGTGGGTTGCCGTGAAGTTGGCTGCGGCGGTAGCTATCTATGTGGTTGGAAAGTGGTTGATTCAGCGGTTTATTCGTCTGATGGACCACTCGTTCGACCGTCGGCATGTCGACGAGTCGTTGCGTTCGTTTCTGCGGAGTTTGGTGAAGGGCGTTGTCTATGCCGTGCTCATTCTCGTGGTGGTGCAGATGTTGGGATTCAACACCACTTCGTTGGTGGCACTGGTTGCCGCTTCGGGATTCGGTATCGGCATGGCACTCAGCGGTACGTTGCAAAATTTTGCCGGAGGCGTGATGATTATGTTCATGCAACCCTACCGCATCGGCGATTACATTGAAGCACAAGGACAAGCGGGTACGGTGAAGGAGATTCGGCTCTTCTCGACGGTGGTCACCACCACCGACAACAAGCGCATATACATACCCAACTCCTCTATCTCCAACGCCATAGTGAACAACTACTCAGCCGAGAAGTTGCGTCGTGTGGAGTGGAACATCGCCATTGCCTACGGTGACGATGTGGCTGCGGCACGTAGTGCGATTCTCGACCTCCTGAAGCAGGATAAGCGTGTGCTGACCACCCCGAAAGCTCCGGCGAAGCCCTTTGTCGGAGTGGCCGAATTGGCCGACAGTTCGGTAAATCTGGTGGTACGTGCGTGGGTTGCCTCGGCCGACTATTGGGATATCTTCTACGAGAAGAACGAACTCTTCTACACGCAACTTCCCGATGCCGGCATTCACTTCCCCTACCCACAGTTGGATGTACATGTGGAGAAAGCCGATGCATAGAGACCGCATTGGAACAGGAGTTTTGCAGCATAAGTTTTACGAATCATAAAACGATAAAGAGTATGGAATTGAAAGAGATTTTGGCCATTTCGGGTCAACCCGGTTTGTATAAGTATGTGGCGCAATCGTCGCGCGGTGTCATTGTGGAGTCGTTGGCCGACGGCAAGCGTATGAATGCCGCATCGAATGCCAAGGTGAGTGCGCTGACCGAGATTTCGATTTTCACCGAGGGAAACGATGTACCTTTGGCTGAGGTGTTCACTTCGATTTACAACTACACCGAGGGGAAGCCTGCCATCAGCCACAAAGAGGCTCCCGAAAAACTGAAAGCACTCTTTGCCGAGGTGTTGCCCGACTACGACCGCGACCGTGTGCATGTGTCGGACATGAAGAAGGTGTTTCAGTGGTACAACATTCTGTTAGGTGTCGGTTTCACCGAGTTTAAATTGCCGGAGAGAGCTAACGAGACCGAAGCGGAGTAGTCGGCTCCGAGAGGATTGATACGTTAAGCAGATGCAACTTTCGCAGGATTGCGTGGAGGTTGCATCTGCTTTTTTTCGGGAGAGGCGGACCGTTTAGCGGACGGCGATGAGACACCAACCGGGTTGCGGATGGAGGGAATCAGGTTGTGGGATAAGAACACAGCGATTTCCCACCGATGTGACGGGAAATCGCCGTGTAATGTTGCAGTTGAGCGGCGTTGGTGATGCGCAATCAGTCGTTGCGTCGTGTGACACGACGGATGCCGAGGCAAGCCAACCCTCCATAGATGAAGACCAGCATCCACA
>CAYUJP010000137.1:0-3380 GCA_964445055.1 uncultured Alistipes sp. | reverse complement strand
CGTGCTTCCGAATTGGGCTGTGTGTCGTCGATGCATGCCACCGACAATCCGTGGAACTCATACATCGGGCCCATCCACTCCGAGTCACGCTTGGCGAGGTAGTTGTTCACCGTCACCATGTGGACTCCCTTGCGAGCCAATGCATTGAGGAATACCGGAAGGGTTGCCACCAAGGTTTTACCCTCACCAGTAGCCATCTCGGCCACCTTGCCTTGATGCAACACGACACCACCAAACAGCTGCACATCGTAGTGTACCATATCCCAACGCACCTCGTTGCCGGCAGCCTGCCAATGGGTAGCATAGATGGCTTTATCGCCCTCGATGGTCACAAAATCTTTCGATGCCGCCAACTGTCTATCGAAGTCGGTTGCCGTCACCTCTACGGTCTCGTTCTCCGCAAAACGGCGAGCCGTATCTTTCATCACGGCAAACGCCTCGGGCAACAATTTGTCGAGAATCTGCTCAATCTTGTCGTCGATGCGCTTGGTGGTCTCGTCAATCTCCTTCGAAACACGCTCCTTCTCCGACAGCTCCACATCCGGCTGTTCGAGCATCGCCTTCAACTCCACGATACGTGCTTCGTCCGCAGCGATGAAGTCGGCAATTTGCTGCATCATCTGACGACTGTGCGCACGCAGTTCGTCGTTCGACAGCGCAGCTATCGAGGGATAGACCTCCTTGATTTTGTTGACATAAGGTTCTATCAACTTTCGATCCTTGTCGGCTTTCGAACCGAAGAAAAACTTAATTATGTTGGCTGCAACATTACTCATAGGGTTGTTGAATCGTTTAGTGCGTTAAAAAACTCAATTATCTTACAAAGATATAAAAAATTACGTTACTCGTCCCTCTGCTCGCGCTTTTTTCGCGCAAAACACCGTTCCCGCGGCGTGTGGCAACCCCACCGCTATGCGTTGTCGAGTGCATCGTGACGCAACCGCCCCACCGGACATTGCCGACAACGCTGCACCTCGCAATATTCGGTAGAGAGTTGCAACAGCGCTTGCGACTCGAAGGCATCGGCGGGAGCAAGTC
Source organism: uncultured Alistipes sp. (assembly GCA_964445055.1). Lineage (GTDB taxonomy): Bacteria > Bacteroidota > Bacteroidia > Bacteroidales > Rikenellaceae > Alistipes. The sequence continues at coordinate 2,342 of CAYUJP010000137.1, read as the reverse complement.
CACGGTTGCACCACTGTTTCATGTAGCGGTTTTCCTCCGCGGTGATGGAGTGCAACAGGGCAAGGGCCTGCGTCTGTTGTCGTTCGTCACCCCGATAGGCACCATAGGCATACTGCATGACCGCCACAAGGTTGATGCCCAACAGTTCGCTCTTGGTGCGACCCATACGTTTGGGCATGCGTACCGATGCCACACCGGGCAGATAGTGGTTATACCAGTAGTCCGATGCCTCCGCTGCAAAGAGCCGATGCACCTCCCCCACCGACCGGCAGGCGAGTAATTTGTCAATCAGAAAGTCGTTCGATGCAAGAAATGCCGCCAATTGTGCCACACGCAACACCGGATGATTGGCCGGACGCACCGAGGTCACACACCACTCACTCGCCGACATGGGCTTTAGTTGGTATTTGTGCGACAGGTAGTCGAAGTCGCGCCGTATAGCCCTCACATAGTCATCCTCCGCCGATGTCTCCAATAGTCCCGAAGCTCCGAATAACAGCGCCTCAACCATGTGCAGCGACGAACGCTCCTTCAGCACCAAGTGGTAGGGAACCTTTCGTGCCAACTGCACAAAGGCCGTGCGATTTTTCACATCGCCCACCGTGCGAAACAGCAACTGATAGAAGGTCTGATTCCAATCCGATGCACTCTCCTTGTAGAATTGTTGCACCACCCGATGTTTGCGGGCCAATCGTTCGAGCAACAACGTTTCGTAGAGCCGACTGCGAGATATCGCCTCCACATGCGACAGAAAGTCTCCGCAGGCATACTCCCCGGCGCCTGCCTCCAACCGACTGTCCAACCGACGATGTTCGTCCTCCGCGTGCATAGGGGATTACAGCATATTCAGCTCAATCAATGCCTCCTCCGACATCATACTTTTGTCCCACACAGGGTCAAATGTCAACGTCACGGCAACATCTTTCACGCCATTGATTTTTGCCACTTGCGTATTCACATCCTCCACCAACTGCTCCGCCATGGGGCAATTGGGGGCTGTGAGTGTCATGCGTATCGACACCACCCCATCGGGCGTGTAATCAATGTCGTAGATGAGTCCCAAATCGTAGATATTCACCGGAATCTCCGGGTCGTAGATGTTTTTCAGGGTAAGGATAATCTCCTTCTCCACTTTCAATATCTCTTCAGGTGTCATGATATCCTCCGTTTTTTGCATTGCACAATACACCGCGTCGAGATTAGGCCCGACCTTCGGTGTCGTAGGCCAGCGCATAGAGTTTCATCTGCTTGAGCATCGCCAGCAATCCGTTTGAGCGTGTCGGTGAGAGGTTCTCTTTCAGTCCTATGGCATCGATAAAGTAGATGTCGGTGGTGACAATCTCGTGGGGAGTTCGTCCATCGAGTACCCGAATGAGCAACGCGATGATGCCTTTGGTGATGATGGCATCGCTGTCGGCGCTGTAGTAGACCTTGCCATTCTCCATGCGTGCATCGACCCACACACGCGATTGACAACCGTTGATCAGGTAGCGGTCGGTCCGGTGAGTTGCGTCGATAAGTGGCAGGGTCTCACTCAGCCCAATCAGATAGTCGTACTTGTCTAACCAATCGTCGAAGACCGAAAATTCGGCAATGATATCCTCTTGTATTTTATCCATTTTTGCAATCGTTTAATTCACTTTCAACTCCTCCAGCACAACACCTTCGGAGGCTGCCGGTTCGGGCACATTCAGCAGGTAGGCCAATGTCGGTGCCACGGAGGTCATCTCCACACTGCGTCCCACTCGACGTGCCGCGATGCCTCCACCGTAGAAAATCAGCGGTACCGTCGTGTCGTAGCCATACATCGAGCCCGAAGCCGAACGGACACTCTGTCGCTCCTCGATGCACCCGGGAGCCAAGTTGATGAGCACATCGCCCGACCGACGGGGATAGAAGCTGTTCTGCATCTTCTCGCCATAACCGCTGCCGAAGTAGCTCGAACGCATGGCTATCGACGAGAGGGCATGCGACACCCCTCTGAATTGCATGGCAAAGGTTGCCGCCTCGTTTTGCATTGCCGCCAAGTCGAGGTTCTTGTTGTAGATGAGTGTATGGTTCAGATAGAGGTTGTTGTTCTCGTAGGCAACGACCCACTCGCCCGTCCCATGCTGTGCACAGAGGAAACTGTTGACAATCACCTGAAACTGCGATGCGTTGAAACGGTCTTTCTCGAAGATACCTGCATCGTACGAAGGGCTTGTGCCGTGGTCGGAGGTGAGCACCACCACCGTATCGTCCTGACGCCCCTGCGCATAGAGGTAGTCCAGGAAGTCCGACATCTCGCTATCCAGGCGGTAGTACATATCCTCCATCTCCTGCGACTCCGGTCCATAGCACTC
>CAYUJP010000136.1:0-3457 GCA_964445055.1 uncultured Alistipes sp. | reverse complement strand
CCACCTACTTGCCTGCACTCTACAAGATGATTCTGGAGCAGAATACCGAATTCTTGAAGGATGCATTTAACGAGCAACAACAGGTCTTGCGTAAACGTGCGCGCCCAAAGATTCTTTTGGCTACCAATTACGAGGATGCCGTGACGCTCTACAAGCGATATAAGAACAATTTACTGGGTGTTATCTCAGATGTGGGCTTTGTGCTCCATAAGGGTGATGTGTCTACATCTGAGAAGTTGGACGCAGGAATTGACTTATGCCGTCTCATTAAACAGGATAATCCACTGATGCCTGTCCTGTTGCAATCCTCCCAGACCTCCTTTGCCGACTCGGCACGTGCACTTAATGCTGGATTTATTGCCAAAAATTCGAAGACTTTGCTTCAAGAGTTGGCTAACTTTATTGCCGAGAAATTTGCTTTCGGAGATTTCTTGTTTAAAAACCTATCAAATGGGCAGGTGATTGGTCGGGCAAAGGACCTATACGAGATGCAGCAACTTATAGCGACCATTCCGGACGATGTCTTCGAATACAACACCTCACAAAATAATCTTTCGAAATGGCTCTACTCCAGAGGTCTCTTCCCTTTGGCTACCTCGATTCGACAACTTGACAAGAGCCATTTCCTCTCTATAGCTGACCACCGAACTGCATTAGTTACGCTTATTCGTGACTATCGTACACTATTGGGGCAAGGCGTTGTTGCAAAGTTTGACCCTAAGAGCTACTCCGATACGATTGCTTTTGCGCGTATTGGCGAAGGATCACTTGGCGGTAAAGCACGAGGCTTGGCATTTATGAATAGCATGCTGATGAAGCACGATCGCTATGCCCACTACGAGAATGTACGTGTGACGATTCCCCGCACGGTAGTGATTGCCACCGATTTCTTCGATACATTTATCAAGAGCAACGGCTTGGAGTATGTCATCTCAGGAGAGATGACCGATGAAGAGATTCTTTCGGAGTTTGTCTCTTCGACGTTGCCTTATCAGTTGCGTGAGGCTCTAAAAGTTTATGTCCGGACGGTTAAAGGACCATTGGCTGTACGCTCTTCGTCGAAACTCGAGGACTCACATTATCAGCCTTTTGCTGGGATATACTCCACCTATATGATTCCCTATATCCCTGATAATGAGGACCGACAATTGCGCTTGTTGCAGAAAGCTATCAAGAGCGTTTACGCTTCTACCTACTTTGCCGCATCGAAGGCTTATGTGCAATCTTCGCAGAATCTTATTTCAGAGGAGAAGATGGCAATCGTCATTCAAGAGGTGTGTGGTACGGAACAAAATGGCTACTTCCTGCCAACTATTTCGGGCGTAGCTCGTTCCATCAACTATTACCCATTGGGAGATGAAACTCCGGAAGAGGGTATTTGTAATATTGCGTTAGGATTGGGAAAGTTAGTGGTTGACGGAGGACGCACTCTCCGTTTCTCTCCCTATTATCCACAGAAGGTATTGCAAACATCTACCCCAGAATTAGCGTTACGTGATACGCAGAATGAGATATTAGCTCTTGATTTGCGCCCTGAAGCGTTTCGTACATCGACAGATGATGCGGTGAATCTACAGCGTCTCTCTATTGCTGATATTACACCTTTGCGACAGACTCGTTATGTCGCTTCAGTGTGGGATAGGGAGAATGAGCGCATCTCGGACTCTCCGATGGACGAAGGACGAAAAGTGATAACATTTAACGCCATCTTGAAATATAATACTTTCCCTTTGGCTGAGATTATTCGCGATATCCTTGCATTAGGAAATGAGGAGATGCGTTGTCCTGTTGAAGTGGAGTTTGCGGTCAATATGGATGTTCCCTACGGTCAGCAACGAATATTCAATCTGTTGCAGATTCGCCCGATTATCGATAACAACGATAATCGTTCTCTCGATTGGAGCAAAATCGACCATTCCAAGGCACTTATCTATGCGGAGAGTGCGCTGGGTACAGGTGCAATGCAACATGTGCAAGATATAATCTATGTTAAGCAAGATGCTTTTAATTCGCTCTCTACAGAGCGAATTGTAGCCGAATTGGATGCGCTGAATAGCAAAATGAAGGCCGAAAGTCGTGGGTACATTTTGGTTGGTCCGGGCAGGTGGGGGTCGAGCGATCCATTCCTTGGCATTCCGGTCAAGTGGCCTCACATTACAGAGGCGCGTGTGATTGTGGAGTGTGGGTTGGCACATTTTCGCGTAGAGCCAAGCCAAGGAACACACTTCTTCCAGAATGTCACCTCATTAGGAATAGGATATCTTACTATCAATCCCTCCATTGGAGAGGGCCTATTTGACCTCGACCGTCTGTCAACAATGACTGCTGTTGATGAAGGTCCATTTTTGCGCCATGTACATTTCGAGAAGCCGCTTTGGATCTATATCGATGGTCGCTCTAACAAGGGTATGATTTGTGAAGAAAATCCCCTAGAATATAAACAATGATTACTCTCGTCGTGTCAAACCTCGTTCAGCAGCTAATTGTTCCATCAGAGCATAGGCCTCGTCGTAGTCGTTGTGAATGACGCCGTCAAGAATAGCATTCTTAATCTGCTCCTTGATCTCGCCAATTGCCCGACATGGGGATAATCCATAGGTTTGCATGATAATCTCGCCTGTTATGGGAGGCTGGAAATTTCGTATGCGGTCACGTTCCTCTAGGTCCTTCAGCTTCGAACGGACCAATTGAAAATTTGCTAAATAGCGACGTACTTTGGTATCGATACCCGAAGTGATATCTGCTTCACAGAGTGTCATTAAACTCTCAATGTCGTTACCTGCCTCAAAGAGTAATCGTCTAACAGCCGAATCTGTTACTTGATCTTCCGACAGAATGATGGGACGTAGGTGTAGGAATACCATCTTCTGCACAAACTTCATGTGCTCGTTCATGGGGAGTTTCATGCGTCGGAATATCTGTGGTACCATTTTTGACCCCACCGTCTCATGCGAGTGAAAAGTCCATCCTACATGTGCATCATAAGCTTTTGTCTGGGGCTTAGCGATGTCGTGCAGAATAGCAGCCCAACGTAGCCACAAATCATCGCTCTTTTCTGCTACATTGTCGAGAACCTTGAGCGTATGGATAAAGTTATCTTTGTGCGCATGTTTCCCGATACGCTCTACTCCCTTCAGCGCCTGCAACTCAGGAAATATCAGAGCGAGAAGACCTGTGCGCTCTAATAAGTCGAATCCATAGGAGGGATGTGGCGCTGCTACAATCTTATTCAACTCTGTTGCGATCCGTTCGTGTGATACAATGCGCATACGCTCCTTGTTGCGACAAATCGCATCAAAAGTATCGGGGTAAATATCGAATCGTAGTTGCGTGGCGAAACGTATTGCACGCATCATGCGCAAAGGATCATCGGAAAAGGTGATGTCGGGGTCGCAGGGGGTACGGATAAGCATATCGCGCATATCCTCCATACCACAGAATGGGTCTATCAACGTGC
>CAYUJP010000135.1:0-3492 GCA_964445055.1 uncultured Alistipes sp. | reverse complement strand
GTTTCGCCTATACATCATGACACGGTCTACATCATCAAATATATTCAAGGGGATGCCGACACTCAACCTCTGCATGCCGGATTCGGTGCACATGGATACGCAGACTACACTCCCGAGTTACGTGATTCGTTACTCTCTGATTGGTATCATCGCAATGTTGTCTCCTCTTATGATGATTTCTTCAATCGATACATTCGCGAGGACTCTGTCGAATTAGGAACAACCGATGCTGCTCTCGACTCGCTTTACGTACAACGGCTGCGAGCATTAGTCTCCCCACTGCATCTTACTTATGATCCTATCGTACGCAACTACATTTCGCGTTACATCGACCCTCGATATGGCACCATCAGCTACATTTTAGGACTTGCTCGCTACTACTTTCCAATGATAGAAGAGGAGCTTATCAAAGCTGGATTACCGGTCGAGTTACGAGCACTTCCCATCATCGAGTCTGCTCTAAACCCCACAGCCGTATCACATGCCGGTGCCGCAGGTTTATGGCAATTCATGCCCGCCACAGCCAAACTTTATGGATTGGAGGTCAACTCCCTTATTGACGAGCGTTATGACCCCCTGCTTGCCACACGGGCTGCTTGTCGCTATCTGAAGGAGATGCACGATCTCTTCGGCGATTGGATGTTGGCTATCGCCTCCTACAACTGTGGACCTGGCAATGTAAACAAAGCGATTGCTCGTTCCGGAGGAGGTAAGACTTTTTGGGATATCTATGATTATCTTCCTCGCGAAACGCGTGGCTACGTTCCTGCCTTTATCGGTGCCACCTACGCTTATGCTTACCATCGACAACATGGTATCTCATCCATTGATGCTCAGCTACCACTCGCTGTCGATACCATTCAGGTAACTCGATTAATGCACCTCGGACAAGTGGCCTCCACACTCGATCTTCCTATCGAAATGCTACGCCTATTAAATCCTCAATATCGCATTGATATTGTCCCTGCGACCAATCGACCCTATACGCTCATTTTACCCCAACAGTATGCTTGTCGTTACATCTCCAACGAAGAGGAGATTCAACGCAAAGATAGTATCTATCTCAAGGAGTATCTCAATCCAACAAACCCCACACCGAGACGTCCGGTAACAAATGACTATGTCACCTACACCGTTCGAAAGGGCGATACGGTAGGTTCCATAGCTCGTCGTTACCACACCACACAGAAACGTATCATGCAAGACAATCACATTCGCAACGCCAATACCCTGCGCATCGGCCAGAAACTGAAAATTCGACGTTCATGATTCCGGGGCATGATACCATTGTAGCCCCGGCAACGGCTATTGGGGGCGCGATTGCAATCGTTCGTGTCAGCGGAGAAGATGCGCTTCAGTTGTGTGATGCGCTATTTCGGGGGAAGCAACGCATTGTTGATGCTGAAGGGTACACCGTGCTCTATGGCTCACTCATGGATGGAGAGCAACTACTCGATGACGTTTTGGCGACCGTATTTCGTGCTCCCCACTCCTACACGGGAGAAAATTCGGTAGAATTCTCATGTCACGGTTCACAATATATCATACAGCGCCTCTTGCAACTGCTCATTCAGCATGGGGCACGTATGGCTACACCGGGGGAGTTCACTACACGCGCCTTTCTTGCCGGCAAGATGGACCTCTCACAAGCGGAGGCTGTCGCCGACCTGATTGCCTCTTCATCACGTGCCGCCCATCGTCTTGCGACCGACCAAATGCGTGGAGGCTACGCCTCGGCTTTAAAGCAACTGCGCGAAGAGTTGTTACACCTCATTTCATTGCTTGAACTCGAGCTTGATTTCAGTGAAGAGGATGTCGAATTTGCCGACCGCGATCACCTTCGACAAACCATGCAACAACTCTCCAATACTATCGGCCGACTTTTACACTCTTTCACGTTAGGCAATGTACTTAAACAGGGGGTCGCTGTAGCAATTGTCGGCCGTCCCAATGTTGGCAAGAGTTCTTTGCTCAATCGGTTACTCAATGAAGATCGGGCACTTGTCTCTAACATTCCGGGAACTACACGCGATTTAGTTGAAGCCACTCTTAATATCCAAGGCGTTCTCTATCGATTCATCGATACGGCAGGACTTCGCAATACAGATGATACGATTGAGCAAATGGGCATTCATCGTGCCTATCGCGCCATTGAACAAGCTCAAATTATTCTGCAACTTGCCGATGCCAACGACCCTACATTTGATACAATACCTGTCACCTCACAACAGCATCTATTGCGCATAATCAACAAAATAGATCTTCAACCGCAATTGGTCGCACTTCTTCCTACAGATGTTTTAGCCATCTCCGTGCGCGACAACACAGCTATCGACCGTTTGCTCACCGCGTTGCAATCGTCCATCGACACCACTGCTCTTGACCACGGCGATCCCATTGTTTCCAACGGTCGCCATTTCGAAGCATTACAACAAGCACATCTGGCGTTGCACAATGCCATCAATGGTCTCGATACACTCACCGCTGACCTTTTGGCCGAGGAGATTCGGCAGGTGCTCTACCACCTGGGAATCATCACCGGCCAAATTACAAACGATGAGGTTCTCGAAACCATTTTTTCAAAGTTCTGCATCGGAAAGTGATGGCTTAGAAACTGCCATAAGCAACCATAACTATTTAGAATAAAGTCGCTGAAACTCAGCGATTTTTCCATTTTAACACTTTCCAGTCCGTATTTGGAGGTAACGGATTTTATCCATGTTTTTCTATCATATTTCTACCGCGACGGAAATTCACGGTTAGCCCGAATGTCACAGTGACGCATTAGTTGACGTGTGTTGACAGTGGTTTACATGTGTTGACAAAATCCGGGAGAAATAAGGCGAAATTAGCCCCAATGTAAACAAGGAAAATATGGAAGTAAGAAAGATTTGTCAATGGTGTGGGAAGCCATTTATAGCTCAAAAGACAACGACCCGTTATTGTAGCCACCAGTGTTCCAATCTTGGCTACAAAGAACGTATTCGAGAGCGTAAGCGACAGTTGAAACGGTCACAAGAATTACTGCAACCTCGACAAGCTGCCGAGGGACAGGATCTCTTCTCTTTTGCCCAAGCAGCAAAATTGATGGGCGTAACTCGGCAATACATTTATAAACTGGTGAAGGAATCCAAGCTTCGTGCTTCAAGAATCAGCGGCAAGAAGTCTCTTATCCGTCGTGCAGATATTGAGTTGATGATGAAAACCAAACCTTATGAACGTATCGTGCCCAAAGAAGATTTCGACATCTCCGAATATTACACTGCCGAAGAGATTGCAGAGAAATATAAAGTCAATGCCAAATGGGTATGGACTTACACACGGCAACACAAAGTGCCAAAGGTGAGAATCCGCCAGTTCAATTATTATAGCAAAAGGAGGCGTCAGATAAACTGTGTCACGGGTTAATTTTACCTTATTGATAAACTCTTCGCTCAGGGGAGCGCCCAGCGGCAAGGGACGGGAGCACCCGCCCCGACGAGCGAGGATAGC
>CAYUJP010000134.1:0-3493 GCA_964445055.1 uncultured Alistipes sp. | reverse complement strand
AAATTTTATCTAATTTCTGCCTTCAACCGTCCCAATGCCGCCACACACAACACGATAACCACGCTTCTTGCGCTATCTCAACAAAAAAAGACGACATCTCTCCTATCGCAACGGATAAGAGAGATGTCGCTTGACTCGATGCGAGAGGATTGACTACTCCTCGTCGCGATTCATGTGTGCCACGTAGATAGCGTGTTGCATAGCCTCGCGCTTTGCAATCGACGGCTTTGTGAAATACTGACGACGACGCAACTCCTTCAGCACTCCGGTACGCTCGTACTTACGCTTAAACTTCTTGAGGGCCTTCTCGATGTTCTCGCCCTCTTTTACTGGCATGATAATCATATCTTCAACTTTTTTAATTTGTTTCTACACTATTGTTATCATCCTTTTTCGGTCTTCACTCGCGGGAGAATGACTACCCTGCTTTCGATAGGTGCACCCACACCTTGGAGGTGCTTCACTTGCTCACTTCAAAAAAAAGCATCGTACTCCGAACAGACACCTTCGACCTGCTTTGCACACTTCTGCGCCACAGCAAGCCATCCGTTGTTGTTATTGTCTATATACGTCTATCCAGAGTACTTCAACCTCCTTTCAATTTTCTGTTGTCGAACTCGTTGCGACACACGCCACAACCCGACAACACATTCGGGGTTGCAAAGTTAGCATCATTTTGGTTAATTTCACAATATCCGACAAAAAAATATTGCATCTCGATCTGCTGTTTTTTTACAATATCCCCTCCGTTGCTATTCCGCTCAAGTCATTTGTTCAAGGTATCGCTACACTGCATGTTCGACGATGCTAACGATACGAACGACTCTTGTATTTATATTTGTCAGCGATATGGATGTAAGGCTCCAAGCGGTCAAACATGGTGTCGTTTACTTGGTAGCATCCGGCAAAATCGGTCGGCTCGCGAAACACCTTTCCCGCCTCGCGATAGTGGATGATGCCAATAGCTTGGCGCTTTGTGAAGCCCAATCGTCGCAACGAACGATAATCGATTGTATTGGGATCAAACTCAAAGAGTTCGATTGTAGATGGGTCGACCAACTCTTCCGGATAGGTGGTGTGCGCGCGATGTCCACGCAACGGATGCAACAAGCAGAGTGCACCCACGCATACCAACAATAGGGGTAGCAACAGCACCACCGACTTACGATTCTCTGTATTCCACATCACCATGCAGCTTTATCTGACAACAACAAGGGTTTGTAGCGCCGCGACGGCGATGCTATCCGAGGCCCGATACCATACTCCTCCCATCGACTGTCGACCTGCGCAATCATCTCGTCCGACGCGGTAGTCACATTCGGGAAACGTGCCGGAGCACCCGCTTCGCCCGGATGCTTGCTACGTCCATCAATCCACACCCTATCGTCATGTAGAGACACATCTCTGCGTGGGTCGCAGTTTGCCACAGCAATCCACAGCAACTCTTCGAGCGACAACGATGCTGCTTCGGCATCGAAGAGTGCCACACACACCACCCCCTGCATAGCATTTGCCGAGACAAATGTTTCGATTGAGAAGGAGGCACTGCGCTCTACATAGAGCAACAAGGTACGCCACGTGGCTACGGCACGACAGTCGACCTTATTCACCCCTTCACTCAGGTGGAACGATGCAGGCAACACCAACGTAGGTTCCTCACGCGTAACACATTGTGTCAGGTCGATTGCGAGTTTTCCACCAAATCCGGTGGTTGCTGTTGCATGGTCCAGTACATCGAGTACTCCCTCATCGAAATGCAAATCTCGTTGTGGTAGCAACCTACGTACGCGTGCGGCAAGCAACGTGCAGTTGCGTATCGGTGTGTCGGCATCGGCAACAACAAGCATCTTATTAAACATCATCTGTCCTGCGCCCCACAACGACTGCGCCACCTTCTGCACCTGACCTGCATAGCGGTTGTGAATGGAGACCACCGCGATGTTGTGTGCCGTACCGGCTTGTGGCATCCACAAATCTACCACCTCGGGCAATAAGGCCAAACGTATCGGAGCTAAGAAGATTCGTTCGGTGGCTTGGGCTATGTAGGCATCCTCCTGCGGAGGAATCCCCACCAATGTGGCGGGATAGACGGCATCACGGCGATGGGTGATGGTCGTGACGTGAAACTTGGGGTAATAGTCCTCCAACGAGTAGAATCCCGTGTGGTCGCCAAAGGGTCCCTCCAATACCTTCTCCTCCGTGGGGTCGACATACCCCTCAATGACGAAATCACAATCGGCAGGCACCTCCATATCGCAACTCACACACTTCACCAATTGCACAGGTCGATGGCGTAGGAATCCTGCCAGCAGATACTCATCCATATTATCGGGCATGGGTGCCGTTGCTGCATAGGTGTAGACAGGGTCACCACCCAAAGTCACAACCACAGGCATGCGACGCCCCAATCGACGATACGCTTCGTAATGCCGTGCACCGGTCTTATGGATGTGCCAGTGCATCCCCGTAGTGTGTGCATCGAACAGTTGCATGCGATACATACCCACATTGCGCTGTCCGCTATCGGGGTCAACGGTGTGCACCATCGGGAGCGTAACAAAGCGTCCTCCATCCGAAGGCCAACACTTTAGTATAGGTAACTTATCCAACCGCGCCGCATCGCCATTGAGCACCACCTGTTGACATGCCCCTCGCCCCCGCAGATGCTTCGGGAACCACCGTGCAGCCTCTGTGAGCAGGGGCAATAACTTCAGTTGTTCCCACAACGACTCATGAGGTTTCATGGCAGTTTGTAACAACGTTTCGATGCGCGTAGAGAGTTCGTCGAGCGATGTGACACCCAAGGCCAAAGCCATACGTCGCTCAGAACCAAAGAGGTTGGTCACCACCGGAAACGACGACTCGGCCTGTTCAAAGAGAAGTGCCTTGCCTCCATGCGGTTGTTTCGACATGCGGTCGGTCAGTTCAGCAATCTCTTCGATGGGCGACACCTGTGTTTGCACACGCACCAACTCGCCTTCGCGTTCAAGGCGTGCTATAAAATCAGACAAGCCACGATACATATTCTACTGTAATTAGCGTCGTTTCCTTTAAACTTACGTCATTCAAAGATAGTTCTTTTTTGGTGAACATACAACAGCGGAGACCGCACCTTCGCCGAGGGTGCAATCTCCGCTGTGAGTAACGATTCAAACTACCGAAGTAACTACTCGGCCATCAGAATCTCCAGAATCTTGATTGCCGCAGTAGCAATCGGCGTGCCCGGGCCAAAGATGGCAGCCGCACCGTCGCGATAGAGTTCATCGTAGTCTTGTGCCGGGATGACACCGCCAACGATAACCACAATATCCTCGCGACCCAGCTTCTTCAACTCGGCGATAATCTGCGGAACGAGGGTCAAGTGACCGGCAGCCAACGACGAAACACCTACTACGTGTACATCGTTCTCCACAGCCTGCTTAGCAGCCTCCTCGGGGGTTTGGAACAACGGGCCCATGTCGACATCGAAACCGATATCGGCATAACCGGTTGC
>CAYUJP010000133.1:0-3513 GCA_964445055.1 uncultured Alistipes sp. | reverse complement strand
CGCCAGATGCTGACCCGTATCTACGGCATCACCTTCCCCAAGAAGTCGATGTTGGACGACTATTTGGCATTGTTGGAGGAGGCTAAGAAACGCGACCACCGTAAGATTGGTAAGGAAATGGAACTTTTTGCATTCTCGCCGCGTGTGGGTGCAGGTCTGCCGTTGTGGTTGCCTAAAGGGGCTGCCTTGCGCGACCGTCTGGAGCAGTTCTTGCGTTCGGTACAGAAACAATATGGCTACCAGCAGGTGATTACTCCGCACATCGGCAACAAGGAACTTTATGTCACATCGGGCCACTATGCCAAGTATGGCAAGGACTCGTTCCAACCCATCCATACGCCCATCGAGGGTGAGGAGTATCTGCTCAAACCGATGAACTGCCCTCACCACTGCGAAATCTATCGAGTGAAGCCCCGTTCATACAAAGACCTGCCTATCCGTTTGGCTGAGTTCGGAACGGTCTATCGCTACGAGCAGACGGGCGAATTGCACGGATTGACACGTGTACGTGGTTTTACGCAGGACGATGCCCACATGTATGTGCGTCCCGACCAGTTGTTAGAGGAGTTCGAGAAGGTGATTGACATCATCCTCTACATCTTCCGCACGCTGAAGTTCGACAGCTACACCGCACAAATCTCGTTGCGCGACAAGAACAACCGCGAAAAGTACATCGGTACCGACGAGAATTGGGAGAAGGCTGAGAATGCCATCATCGAGGCTGCCAAGGCCAAGGGGTTGAACACCACGGTTGAGTATGGCGAGGCAGCGTTCTATGGCCCGAAACTCGACTTCATGGTCAAGGATGCCATCGGTCGCAAGTGGCAGTTGGGAACGATTCAGGTCGACTACAACCTGCCGGAGCGTTTCGATTTGACTTACAAAGGTGCCGACGATAAGTTGCACCGTCCTATCATGATTCACCGAGCACCGTTTGGCTCGATGGAGCGTTTCGTAGCCGTGTTGTTGGAGCATACCGGTGGTAAGTTCCCATTGTGGCTCTCGCCCGACCAAGTGGTGGTGTTGCCCATCTCTGAGAAGTACAACGACTATGCACATCGTGTCTGCGACTACCTCAATTGCAACGACGTGCGTACGCAGGTCGACGACCGCAACGAGAAGATTGGTCGTAAGATTCGCGACAACGAGCTCAAACGAATCCCCTACCTGCTCATCGTAGGTGAGAAGGAGGAGGCCGAGCAGAAGGTTTCGATTCGTGTGCAAGGTGAGGGTGACAAGGGTCAGCTGTCGTTGGAGGAGTTCAAGGACTTGATTCTCAACCGCGTCAAGGAGGAGATGGATGCCAACAAAATCGCGAAGTAATGCACGAACAGTGGGGTACTTCATCATGCGATGAGGTACCCTCTATATAGGACAAACTTTTTATTAATCAAATTAGGAGGACACTGCTATAAACACAACACGTCCATTCACTCCGAGACCAGCTGGCTCGGGGAATAATCAGGGAAACAACGGTAACCGTCCTGCACCGGCGGGAGCACCACGTGGTGGCATGCAACGCCGCCCACCGCAGAAAGAGAACCCTCACCGCATCAACAACGAAATCACAGCCCCTCAGGTGCGTGTGGTTGGTGAGAACATCGAGCAGCCTGTCGTGATGCCCATTCGTGAGGCGTTGCGTTTGGCCGATGAGATGGAACTCGATTTGATTGAGATTTCGCCCAAGGCTGATCCCCCCGTGTGCCGCATCGCTGATTATCAGAAGTTCTTGTATCAGCAGAAGAAGAAGGCCAAGGAGATTAAAGCCAAGCAGGTGAAGGTGGTCATCAAGGAGATTCGTTTCGGACCTCAGACCGACGACCACGACTACAACTTCAAACTCAAGCATGCTGAGAATTTCCTGAAGGAGGGTGCCAAGGTCAAGGCCTATGTCTTCTTCCGAGGTCGGTCGATTGTCTTCAAGGAGCAGGGCGAGATTTTGTTGTTGCGTTTTGCAACCGATCTCGAAGAGTTTGCCAAGGTGGAGATGATGCCGAAACTCGATGGCAAGAAGATGAACATGATTCTCGCTCCCAAGGGAAAGAAGTAAGATAGATGTGTTGCTGAGCAGATGCACTGCAACGCGGGCGTGTGTCGCATAGACGCGCGCAGGTGATACCTATGAGTGACAACAGATGCAAACCGCTGTTGTTACTCATTTTTTGTAAGGAACAACGTGCCGATGTGCGAGGTTATGCAATGTGTCGTGTGTAGCGCGAGCAGAGACGATACAAAGAGCGACATCACCCACAGGGAGGGGCAATGTCGCTCTTTGTGTGTCTGTCGACCGACCTATTGAAGCAACTCGTCGGGCATGGCAACCGGTTTGCCTGTAGCGCGAACAATCGGCATGGGGGCATGCCACTCGCGTAGACGAGTACCCAAGGCGATGGCAAGCTCTTTCACCTTGTCGGGATATTGTGCAGCGAGGTTGTTTTGCTCACCGATGTCGTCGTGCAGGTTGTAGAGCTCCAACTCACCGCTCTGCAAACGGTACACCAACTTCCAATCGCCTTTGCGCACGGCACTCAGATAGTCGATGTCGGGCAGGTCGTAGGGTTTCCACTGGTGTGGATAGTGAAATACAAGTGCGCGTTCGGGGTCGATGCCCGATACCTTCTCGTCGATAATCAATCGTGTGGCCTCCTGCTGTGTGGTGACTTCGCCACGAGCGACAGCCTTCGCTGCGATTTGCGAACCTCGCGTGATGAGGCGATAGAGACTCTGCCCATCAACGACCTGCTCGGTTTGGTAGTTCTTCACTCCGGCAAGCTCCAAGATGGTCGGGAAGAGATCTTCGGCAATCACCGGTGTATTGACGCGGGTGTTGGGTGCAATGTGACCCGGCCATTTGAAGGCAAGCGGAACGCGAATACCCCCTTCGTAGCAGGAACCTTTGCCCTCACGTAAGGGTTTGTTTTGCGTATGAAGCACGCCACCTTTCTGCTTGTTCTCGCTGTTACCTCCGTTGTCGGTCATGAAGATGATGATGGTATTCTTCTCGACCCCCTTCTCCTTGAGGTATGCGAGGATGTCGCCCAAACTCTTATCGACTCCTTCGACCATAGAGGCATAGCGCGACTCTCCCTGGTCCATGCCCGCATCGGCATAGCTCTTGACAAAACGTTTATCGGGCTGGATAGGGGTATGCGTAGCGTAGTGTGCCATGTAGAGATAGAAGGGCTCGCCATGCTGAATAGGGTAGTCGAGCGTCTTCAGTGCTTCGCGTGTGAGTGCCTCGGTGAGGTGGGTGCCGGTGCCGTAATATTCGGTCATGTTCTGCACGGCCAGCATGTTCCACTTCTCGGGCGTATTGCCGTAGTTGTCCTCGCTCAGGTAGCTGCGGGGCATACCTGCTATGGTACCTGCAATGTTCACCACGAAGCCCATGTTGTAGGGGCTTGCACCGGGCGTACCGGCAGCCGCCCAATGGGCTTTGCCGACGTGGATGGTGAAGTAACCGGCATCTTTGAGCAATTGTGCCAGCGGAGTGGCATATTGCGTGTGTGCAAT
>CAYUJP010000132.1:2122-3531 GCA_964445055.1 uncultured Alistipes sp. | reverse complement strand
GAAGCTAAACATTTTCGGCCCTGGGTGGTGTTCCCCGACACCGAGACCAATCGGCTTGTAAAATAGTTACACGACCAACACCCGCCGATGATGTTTTGACATTTGTAGGCGGGTTTCTTATTTTTCGAGATGGATATTCTACTCTCCATATTCGCACTTCTGCTGAGTGCTATTGGCATCATCGGATGTGTGGTTCCCGTCATTCCGGGACCGGTGCTGAGCTATGTAGGCTTGCTCTGTGCGTATGGTTGTAGTTATTCTATATGTTCTGCCAATACCTTGTGGCTTTGGGCATTGATAACGTTGGCAGTGACAGTGATGGACTATCTACTCCCCGGCTACATGACACGAATCTTCGGGGGCACGCGTTCCGGCAGTCGGGGGGCTACGGTGGGCGTCCTCGTGGGACTTTTGGTCGGAGGCCTTGTGGGAGTCATTGTAGGCCCTTTTGTGGGGGCTGTGGCAGGTGAATTGCTACACGACAGCACCCGGCCGGGTCGAGCACTGAAAGTAGGGTGTGGTTCGTTTCTTTCGTTTATAGTGGGAACAGGCGTTAAATTGGTAGTCTGCGTACAGATGCTCCTGCTTGTGCTTCGCGATACAGCGCAACTGTTCCAAGGAGTGCTTTCCGTAGGGTAGCTATACGTAATTCCGGATAGAGAATTTAAATTTAACCTTATAAACATAATGAAAACAAGCAGATTGTTGTTGCTCTGTGTCGCTACGGTAGCGACATGGTTCGCTGTCTCGTGTTCCGATTCGACCTATCGTTACGAGACGGTGGCTGAAGACCCGATGCAGAGCCGTATCTACACCTTGGACAATGGACTTAAGGTCTATATGTCGGTGAACAAGGAGGCTCCGCGTATATGTGCCTATATCGCTGTGCGTGTGGGGTCCAAGAACGACCCCTTGGAGACGACCGGTTTGGCTCACTATTTTGAGCATCTGATGTTCAAGGGAACTCCCTCCTTCGGTACACAGAACTACGAGGCGGAGAAACCGTTGCTCGATGAGATAGAGCAACTCTATGAGCAGTATCGCAAACAAACTGACCCGGAGGTACGACGTGCCATCTATGCACAGATTGATTCGGTCTCTCATGAAGCATCGAAGTGGGCCATCCCCAACGAGTATGACAAACTGATGACAACCATTGGCGCCGATGGTTCCAATGCGTTTACCTCATACGACATGACGGTCTACACCGAGGAGATTCCCTCAAATCAGGTAGAGAACTGGGCAAAGATACAAGCAGATCGTTTCCAAAATGCGGTGATTCGTGGTTTTCATACCGAACTGGAGGCTGTCTACGAGGAGTATAATATGTCGCTGACACACGATACCGACCGCATGTATGACTCGTTGATGACGGCGCTCTATCCCCACCATCCCTATGGACTACACTC
>CAYUJP010000132.1:0-2022 GCA_964445055.1 uncultured Alistipes sp. | reverse complement strand
TGTATGACTCGTTGATGACGGCGCTCTATCCCCACCATCCCTATGGACTACACTCTGTGCTGGGTACGCAGCAAGATTTAAAAAATCCATCGATTACCAACCTCAAAAATTACTATAGCAACTATTACGTTCCCAACAATATGGCTATCTGCTTGTCGGGCGATTTCGACCCTGATAAAGTCATTTCAATTATCGATCGTTATTTTGGTACATTGAAACGCAAGGAGTTGCCAACGTGGAACTATGAGAAGGAGCCTGTCGCCACAGTCCCTGTCGAGAAGACCGCGGTAGGCCAAGAGGCCGAGATGGTGGTGCTGGGTTGGCGTACCGACGATGCACGAAGCGAGGATGCCGATTACATCGAATTGGTAAGTTCTCTGCTGAACAACAACAAGTGTGGTCTGCTGGATGTGGATATCAATCAGCAACAACTCTTGTTGAGCGCTGGTGCCGGCAGAGAGCAATTGGCTGATTACGGTATGTTGTTAGTTGTAGGTAATCCCCGCTCGGGACAGACGTTGGAGCAGGCACGCGACCTATTGCTTGCTGAGGTGGAGAAGTTGCGTGCAGGCCAGTTCGATGAGGAACTTCTGACATCGACCATTACCAATCTCAAACGCGATGAGATGGAGGAGATGGAGCAGAACGAGAGTCGAGTGATGGCCTTTACGAATGCCTTCATCCAAGGTGTTGCATGGAAAGATGTAGTGAATCGTATTCAACGCTTGTCGCTTCTTCGTAAGGACGATGTCGTGGCATGGGCACAGCGTAAACTCGACCCGCAACAGTGCGCCATCATCTACAAACGTCAGGGCGAGGATACACATATCCAGAAGATTGAGAAGCCTCAAATCACCCCCATCGAGACCAATCGCGACAAAACATCGGATTTTCTGCGTTCGATACAGAAGGCTGAGGTCACGCCGATAGCCCCCGTCTTTGTCGACTATACGAAAGATATGCAGGTGACACAACTCCGTTCCGGATTGGAGTTGCTCTACAAACAAAATGTCGACAATGACCTCTTTGAACTCTACTACGTCTATGACTTTGGTACACAAACCGACCCCAAATTGGCACTTGCTGTCGACTACTTCAGTCTATTGGGTACCGGCGAAAAATCGTTGCAGGAGATTCAACGCGAGTTCTATGCGCTGGGCTGTTCGTTCCGCATACAGGTTCTTGCAAATCGTACCTATGTAATCATCGATGGCCTGAACGAGAACATGGAACGTGCCGTAGCATTGGCTGAGACCTATATGCAACAGGTGCAGGGCGATGAGTCGGTACTTGCACAACTCAAGGCAAATACACTCAAGGAGCGTGACGACGCAAAGCACAACCAGCGAGCCAACTACTCGGCATTGCAACGATATACGTTCTATGGTCCGCAAGCGGTACAAGCACAGACACTGACCAACGAGCAGTTGGTGGCACAGTCATCGGAGTCGTTGTTAGAGAGCGTACGCGCACTGAAAGGATACACGCATACTTTGTTGTACTATGGCCCCGACACCCAAGCGCAAGTAGCAAATAAACTCAATGAGATGCATCACGTGTCATCGACCCTCAGTGAAGTGAAGCCACAACGCTTCCCTTTGCGCACAACGGTCGAAAACGAAGTGCTGTTGGCACAATATGAGGCCAAGCAGATTTACTATCTGCAATACACCAATCTGAACAAGCCTTTTGCTGTGGAGAACGATGCCAATGTGATGATGTACAACACCTACTTCGGAGGTGGCATGAATGCCATTGTTTTCCAAGAGATGCGCGAGGCACGTGCATTGGCCTACACAGCCTTTGCTAACCTCAGCGATGGACGTGACAAGGAGGACCCCTACACCTTCTATGCCTTCATCGCTACGCAGAATGATAAGATGCAACAAGCCATCGAGGCTTTTGAACAGATTATCGAGCAGATGCCCGAATCCGAAGAGGCATTCGAGGTGGCAAAGCAGGGTATCTTGTCGAATCTTGCTACGCAACGTACGGTGCGGGCAGGTGTGCTGACAAGCTACC
>CAYUJP010000131.1:1956-3545 GCA_964445055.1 uncultured Alistipes sp. | reverse complement strand
TGTCCCAATTGTCAGCAGATTGCTTCGTTGGCTCATCCCGATTTACACCTTGTACTTCCTGTCAACAAGCAGGGGAAGAAGTCGGGAGAAGTTGTACTTACCGATGCCTTCCTTCCGCTCTTTCGCAAACTCTTCGAGCAAACACGAGGCTACCTCTCCACACAACAGTGGTACGATGCACTCGATTTGGGCAAGACGCTTCGTGGTACCATTACAGCACGAGAGGCCGATGAAATCATTCGCAAACTTGCCTTTAAAAGCTATGAGGCGGAGTACAAGGTGGTGCTCATCTGGTTGCCTGAGACCATGAACGAAGAGGCATCTAACAAGATTCTGAAAATTTTGGAGGAACCTTGGGAGAAGACGCTCTTTTTGTTGGTTTCCGAACGTCCCGACAAACTCTTGCAGACCATTCGTTCGCGTACGCAAGAGGTCTCCGTACCCCGCATTGAGACCACTGTTTTAGAGCAAGTCGCCGAGCATCTTGGGGAACACGACCCCATCAAACGGCACAACATCGCACGGTTGGCTGGTGGCGACTACTTAGCCTTGCAACGTCTGCTGAAGGACGAGGATGACGAACTGACCCAAGAGTGTTTCTCGCTCTTTTGTTCGCTCATGCGACTGAGCTACAACGACAAGCACCTCGAATTGATTTCGTGGGCTGAAGATGTGTCGCGTCTTTCGCGCGAGCAACAACGTGCTTTTCTACAACATGCGGCTCGTCTACTTCGCGAGAGTTACATGATTCACGCAGGATTACAAGATATCAGTTATCTTTGGGGAGCCGAAGCTGATTTTTGTTCAAAATTTGCACCTTTTATCGACAACGACAATGTGGAGTACCTACTCTCTGAAATTGAATCAGCCATGCGTCAGATTACCCAAAATGGCAATCCGACGATTGTATTTACCCACTTTGCATTGAGTGTCAGCAAACAGATTCGACGCAAATAACGTAAAAACTATGGCTCGTGTAGTACTTTTAACAGGTGGCAACAAAGGAGATATGAAGGCCCGATTACGGGAAGCTCAGCAGTTGATAAACAGCCGAATCGGAGCTATTCTGCGCTGTTCGCACAGCTATCAGAGCAAGGCGTGGGGGTTTCAATCCGATGAACCCTTCACCAACCAAGCGTTGCTTGTATCCACCGACCTGACACCTAACGAAGTGCTGACACAAGTTCACCTCATTGAAGATGCACTGGGACGCAACCGCGCAGAGGAGATGGTCGAGAAGGCATCTACAGGTCAACGCTACGCCTCACGTGCCATCGATATCGACATCTTATTTTATGACGATGTTGTTATCGATACCGCGGAGCTTACCATACCCCATCCGCACATCGCTGAGCGAGAGTTCGTACTAACACCGCTCTGCGAAATCATGAAGGAACGACGCCATCCGTTGTTGGGGCTCACCATGGCTGAACTTCGGGACAAACTATTGGAATCAAAACAATGAAACGAATCTTTACATATCTCATTCTGCTATGTATCGTCACATTGGGGCTGCACAGTTGCTTCAAAAGCGTAGGCTACGACACCGATGTGATTCTCAAGGCGTGGGTACAAGCCGAATCCTCCGG
>CAYUJP010000131.1:0-1856 GCA_964445055.1 uncultured Alistipes sp. | reverse complement strand
ACGTTGCTACTCTGTTTCTGCACCGCCTTTTTGTGGCGATGTGCCTCCATCATGACCCCTACCGGAGGGCCTAAGGATTCATTACCTCCGGTGATTACCACCATGTCTCCCGATAACTTCACCACCAACTTCACGGACCGAAAAATTTACATCGAGTTCGATGAGTATGTGCAACTGAAGGACCAACAGAAGGAGTTCTACACCTCACCGCAGATGAAGAAGAAGCCGACCATTACCCTACGTGGCAAGGGCATCCTCATCCAGTTGCGCGACACGTTGCAAGAGAATACCACCTACGCATTGAACTTCGGTAGTGCCATACGCGATAATAACGAGGGGAATCCGCTACACTCCATGCGCTATGTATTCTCCACCGGTGCAGAAATCGATTCGATGATGCTCTCGGGATATACGGCCGATGCATACAAAGCAGATAGTGTAAGCAAGACATTCATCTGTTTCTACCTCGCCGACTCTGTGGCACAGACTCCCGACTACGACTCCACCCTACTCAACCTCAAACCTCATGTGATAGCACGTGCCGAGACCAATGGGATATTTCTGGCTCAGAATTTGAAGCCTGCCGACTACCGCGTCTATGCCTACTTGGATACCAACGACAACCAGATGTACGAACCCTCTATCGATAAGGTAGGTTTCTTGGATAGCGTCATCAACCCATCACAACTGCCCGATTTCGCTATCTGGTACGACTCCCTGCGTCACTATGTCACAGCCGAGCCCCAGCTCTACATGCGCATGTTTACCGATGTTGCTTTTCGCCGTCAAACATTGCAACAAGCCGAACGCCCTTCGCAACATAAAGCGATGCTCTACTTTGGTGCGGCTCATCCCGAGGTAAAACTACTCCGTTTCGACAGCATTCCTGCCGAACATGTCATCTGGGATCCGCAAACGCAAGGGCGCGACACGGTAGCACTCTGGTTCGACATGGAATCGGCTCTCCTGCCCGATACCATCAGAGGTGAAATCACCTATCTCAAGCACGACTCCATCAATGAGCTACAGGAAACTACCGAGCCACTGAAACTTGCATGGCGCTACATCGAGAGCAAAGCCGAGGAGAAGGAACGCGAAAAGTTGGAACGTGAGCGCAAGCGTGCCGAACTTGCCGGAGAGCCCTGGGAAGAGCCGGAGAAACCCAACCCTTTCAAGGTAAATTGGAGCACATCGGGCGATGTCGACCCCTTGACCAATATCAAGATGGAATTTGAGTATCCATTGCGTCGTATAGACTCCCTAAACGTGTCATTAACCTATACGACCGAGAGTCTCACCGAGCCACAACTAGGTCACATCTCTTTTGTACAAGATACCATAAATCGACGTGTCTGGCGTCTTCAATCCGATTGGATTGTGGGAGCGAAGTACGAATTGACCATTCCCCAAGGGGCAATCGAAAATATTGCCAACGAGCAGTGCGACACGTTGCGTGCCACCTACACAACAGCCGACCCCGAGAAATTTGCCACCATCAAACTACACATCAAGGGGAAGACTCCCAACGATACGTATGTCGTGCAACTTCTAAATGGCAATGGTTCTCTGCTTCAAGAGCAACAAGGAGTAACCAGTGGTGACATCGATTTTGCCTACGTACCCGCCGGCGAGGTGCGCATACGCGTCATCGAAGACAGCAACGGAAACGGCAAGTGGGATGCAGGCAACCTCATCGAACGTCGGCAACCGGAGCGCACCGAGATTTACCAATCCGACCAAGGAGAATCGACATTCGCCACAAAGGTCAATTGGGAGGTCGAACTTGAGATTGATATGGCAAAACTCTTTGCCCCGATGACCATGCCAACGCTGGTAAAGCAGCTCGAACAAGCTGA
>CAYUJP010000130.1:0-3576 GCA_964445055.1 uncultured Alistipes sp. | reverse complement strand
ACCACACTACGATTGGAGGTGACCGGCAACAACGCGGGCGATGCGTTGCAACATCTGGGTGAACTCATCCTCACTTCGCACAAGGGCACGGAGGTGCAACGCGTTGCGTTGTGGCAACGTCCGGCCATTGCACAGCAGAGTCTGCTGATGTTCATCTGTGGCAGTAACCTCTACTCCTACTACGAACAGAATCTCAACGATGTGGCGCAAGCCCTCAGCCAAAACATCCTTCCGCTGGGTCGTATCGTGGCATTCACACAACCATCGGGAGCCGACGGCTATGTGGTTGAGTACCGTTACGACGAGCTGACGAACGGCTGTCAGCGCGACACATTGTTGCGCTATACCGACCTCGGCAAGACCACCGATTCGGAGGTGATGGGCTCCATCCTTCGCGACATGGCGGCATTGGCTCCGGCTCGGCACTATGCGTTGCAATTGGGCTCCCATGCCAAGGGATGGTTACCTGCCACCATCGAGCGTAGCGCATTTCGCAAGACATCCGAACAAGCGGACGATGCACTGTGGTACAAGATTCCCGGGACCATCGAGACACGTTGGTTTGGTTACGACCGTGGTCTCTACATGGACATCGATGCGTTGCGCGAAGCGTTGCTCTCTGCGGGTGTACACTTCGACTACCTGCTCTTCGATGCCTGTTTCATGGCCT
This sequence comes from uncultured Alistipes sp., assembly GCA_964445055.1. Lineage (GTDB taxonomy): Bacteria > Bacteroidota > Bacteroidia > Bacteroidales > Rikenellaceae > Alistipes. Next base: position 2,906 of record CAYUJP010000130.1, on the reverse strand, counting down.
CCATCGAGGCACTCTACGACCTGCGCGATGTCACTGACTATGTGTTGGCATCGCCCTGCGAGGTGATGGCACACGGCTTCCCCTATGACACCGTGATTCCGGCACTCTTCCAGTCCGATGGAGCATCCTACTCGTTGGAGGAGGCTTGCCGACAAATCTACCAATACTATTCCGAACGAGCCTCCACCCGTTCGTCATGCACCTCTGTGGCGGTCTGCGACCAACTCGATGCGCTGGCTACCGCGGTGCAAGCCATCTATGCCGCCACCGACAAGAGCGCCGATGCCTCCTCTTTGCAGAGCTACGACGGCATGTCGTCGCATCAGTTCTACGATTTGGGCGACCTGATGAAACAACTGGCGCCCGATGAGACATTATATTCCGCCTTTCTTACGCAACTCAATCGGGCATTCCCTGCATCGTGCCGTCTACATACCGAGAACTTCTTCTCGGCCTACAACTACAAACTCAATGCGATAAACAACTATTCAGGGGTATCGACCTACGACCCCGCAACCACCTATCGCAGTGAGTGGTTGAACACGGCTTGGTACAGAGCAACACATCGATAGTCTTTCCTCGTTGCAGGGAGGTTGTTGCCGTGTGCGAATGTTAATTTTTTGTTAAAAGTGGCAGACGCTCTGCCGAAAGGGACCACAAACTCCTATCTTTGCAGACGGTTGAGTACCCGAAACTGAAGATATGATGGAACCGATTTACACCTTTATGTTGGCGGTGATGGCAATTCTTGCCGTGACAGGTCTCTTTATCGGCGTGATGAATGATGCCGCCAATTTCCTCAATTCAGCGATAGGCTCCAAGGCGGCTCCCGTGCGTGTCATCATGGCAGTGGCATCGGTGGGTATCGTTGTGGGAGCCATGACCTCCAGCGGTATGATGGAGGTGGCGCGTAGCGGCATGTTCAACCCTGCCTGTTTCACCTTTCGGCAGGTGATGATTCTTTACCTGTCGGTGATGTTGGCCAACATCATTCTGCTCGATGTCTACAACACCATGGGACTTCCCACCTCCACTACTGTGGCATTGGTCTTCTGCTTGTTGGGCTCGGGCTTAGCGGTCTCCATGGCGGTCATTACCTCCGACAATGCACGTTCGATAGCCGAAATCGGCAACTACATCAACTCCACCCGTGCTATGGCCATCCTGGCAGGTATCTTGCTGTCCGTCATTTTAGCATTCACATGCGGCACGATAGTGATGTACCTTTCGCGTGCCATCTTTACGTTTCGCTACCATCGGATATTTCGCCGTTTCGGCGCATTGTGGTGTGGCATCTCCTTCACAGCCATCGTCTATTTCGCACTGTTCAAGGGGTTGCGAGGTGCATTGAGCCAAACCGCGCTCTTTCAGTATATCGATGCCCATCTGATGTTCTCGCTCTTTGTCTTGTGGTTGATTTGTAGTTCGTTGCTCTATTTCTTGCAACTCTTCAAGGTCAACATCCTGAAGTTAAATATCTTGGCGGGTACATTCTCCTTGGCACTTGCCTTTGCCGGAAACGATTTGGTCAATTTCGTCGGTGTCCCGGTGGCAGGCTACGACTCCTACATGATGGCACGCGAAACGGGCGATATCTCCATGTCTATGGGAGGGCTTGCAACCGATGTCTCGGCAAATATGACCTTGTTGTTGGCTGCGGGTATCATCATGATTGTCACCCTGTGGACATCGCGTCGTGCACTCTCCGTCTCAAAGACCGAGTTATCTCTTTCGAGCCAAAACGAGGGGGAGGAGCGTTATGGCTCGTCGGTGGTGTCGCGTGGCTTGGTACGAGCTGCCATGAACATCGACAACTTCTACGAGCGCACCATGCCGAAACGTGTGCAACAGTTTCTGGCAAGTCGTTTCGAAACACTTCCTGAAGAGGAGCGCGAAGGGGGTTCTTACGACCTGATTCGTGCCACGGTCAACCTCACCACAGCCTCTATCTTGATATCGATAGCCACATCGCTCAAACTGCCACTCTCGACCACCTATGTCTGCTTCATGGTCTCCATGGGTTCTTCGTTAGCTGACCGCGCCTGGGGCCGTGAGAGTGCGGTCTACCGCATTACCGGTGTGATGACCGTTGTGTCGGGTTGGTTTGTTACAGGTTTTGGCGCCTTGACCATTGCCTTCTTGGTAGGTATGGCGCTGATGTACGGAGGCAATTGGGTGATAGTCGGGGTGTCGTTGCTGTGCGGTTGGATGTTGGTGCGTAGCAATCTGCGCAAGAATCGTGAGGCCGCCAAGGAGCAGACTCCCGTTGTCTCGCGTGCTAAGGATACCGAGGGGGCCATCGAGGAGTGTATTGCCGATGTGTGCGACACGATGGGGCAGGTAACCCGTATCTACGACCGCACACTCATCGCCGTCTTCAAGGAGAATCGCAAGGTCCTGCGCGAGATGGTACAACAGTCCAACGACCTTTTCTACCGTTCGCGCGAACGCAAATACAAGGTGGTCCCCATGCTGTTGCGTCTCAAGGAGACGGAAATCGACTCGGGACACTACTATGTGCAGGTGGTCGACTACATGAACGAGATTACCAAGTCGTTGCTACACATCACACGCCCCTGTTTCGAACATATCGACAACAATCACGAGGGCATGACCAAGGAGCAGATTGAAGACCTGATGAAAATCAACGACGATGTGGAGACCATCTTCTCGCGTATCAATGTCATGTTGCGCAACAACGATTTTGCCGACATCGAACTCATCCTTGAGTTGCGTGACGAATTGTTCGAATCGATAGCCGAGGCTGTCAAGCGTCAGTTGCGACGCATCCGTGGCAAGGAGTCGTCGACCAAGGCCAGTCTGCTCTACCTGACCATCCTCAACGAGACCAAGACCATGGTGCTCCAAGCTCGTAACCTCGTCAAGTCGCAACGCTATTTCCTCGA
>CAYUJP010000129.1:0-3605 GCA_964445055.1 uncultured Alistipes sp. | reverse complement strand
AAGATTGCGGGAGCAATGCTACGTGCCGGATTCACCGAAGTACCCGTAATCGGAATGCAGACAATGTGTACCAACACCAGCGTCAGACCGATTGCCAATCCTGCAAACGAACCTGCACCGCGTTTCTCGTCGGTAGTACCGAGTACCACCAACACAAAGACAAAGGTGAAGACCAACTCTGCCACAAAGGCCTGCAACATCTCCCCTTCATCGAATGCGTTAGCACCCGTTGATGTAGAGTCACCGTAACCACCCGTAGAGGTCAGCAGATAGAGAATTGCCGAACCGATGATGGCACCAATCACTTGAAAGAGCATGTACATTGCAGCATCGCGACCGCTCATTCGCTTCGAAAGCCATACACCTAAGGTAATTGCCGGATTGATGTGGCATCCGGAAATCCCCCCAATGGTATAGGCCATACCCACAACAGACAAACCAAATGCAATAGCTACAGCCAACACTTCAGCAGGCTCACCACAACCGAAAAAGATAGCTGCGCCACAGCCCATCAACACGAGAACCATCGTTCCCACCATTTCTGCTAAATACTTTTTCATCTTTTTTGTTATTTAAGTTTGAGATTGGGTTTTCCTCTTACATAACGGTCTATCGCTTGTGCCGCCTTACGACCGGCACCCATAGCCAAGATGACAGTTGCAGCACCGGTCACCGCATCACCTCCGGCAAAGACTCCTTCGCGGGTAGTCACGCCCTCTTCGTCGGCTGTCAAGCACCCTTTGCGGTTGGTCTCCAGTCCCTTTGTAGTACGCGAAATCAGCGGATTGGGAGAAGTACCCAACGCCATGATTACCACATCGCATGCCACTTCGAACTCCGAACCGGGTTTCTCTACCGGACGTCGACGACCACTCTCATCGGGCTCGCCCAGCGTCATCTCCACGCAACGAACGGCACGCACCCAGCCACGTTCATCGCCCAACACCTCCACCGGATTGCACAACAAGCGGAACGCGATGCCCTCCTCTTTGGCGTGATGAATCTCCTCGGCACGTGCAGGCAACTCCTGCTCCGAACGACGGTAGACGATGGTAGCTTCAGCACCCAGACGTCGTGCTGTACGCACGGCATCCATCGCCACATTGCCTCCACCTACGACCACAACACGTTGTCCCGTGTAGATAGGGGTATCGTAACGCTCATCATAGGCATGCATCAGATTGGCACGTGTCAAAAACTCGTTGGCTGAGACCACTCCATTGAAGTTTTCACCGGCAATTCCCATGAATCGTGGCAAACCGGCACCCGAACCGATAAACACAGCATCGTAGCCCTCTTCATCAAGTAGCGCATCTACGGTGATGGTGCGTCCCACAATCACATCAGTCTCAATGGTAACACCCAACCGCTTCACCGCCTCAATCTCCTTTGTAACGATGCGTTGCTTGGGCAAACGGAATTCTGGAATACCATAGACCAGCACACCTCCCGCTTCGTGCAACGCTTCGAAGATGTGAACATCGTATCCCATACGTGCCAAATCGCAAGCGCAAGCCAAGCCTGCAGGGCCACTACCAACCACCGCAACACGTCGTCCATTGCGTGCTACCGGAGTCTCCTTCAGTTCGTCGGCATGTTCAATCTGCCAATCGCCCACAAAACGTTCCAATTTGCCGATAGCCACCGCTTCGCCTTTGATGCCCAATACACAAGAGCCTTCGCACTGCGTCTCCTGCGGACACACACGTCCACAAATCGAAGGAAGAGAACTATCTTTCGCAATCGCTGCAGCGGCTGCCGCCACATCGCCCTCCCGCAGAGCCGCAATGAAATCGGGAATCTGTACCCCCACAGGGCACGCAGCCACACAACGAGGATTCTTGCAGTGAAGACATCGGGTGGCCTCCAACTGAGCCTCCTCAAAGTTGTAGCCGTAGCATACCTCCTCGAAGTTGGTGGCACGTACTGCCGGATTTTGTTCGCGCACCGGCACGCGCGGTATCTTGTTTGCCATCTTACCTATCGCTATTTATCCAAACCTACTCTACACTTGTGACCTGCGGCACGCTCGGCTGCAATAGCGGCGGCACGCTGCTCCTGACTTTTGTACATCCCTTGACGGCGCATCGCCTCATCGAAGTCGACGGCATGGCCATCGAACTCCGGCCCATCGACACAGGTAAAAAGCGTACGTCCACCCACCGTCACACGGCAAGCACCGCACATACCTGTACCATCGACCATCAAGGCATTAAGCGAGACAATGGTCTTTAGGTCATACTTTTTGGTAGTCAGCGTCACAAACTTCATCATAATCATCGGACCGATGGCAACACACTCATCGTAGGCGGCTCCTTGCTTGCCGATAAGTTCATCGATAAGTCCCGTAACCATTCCTTTGTAACCGGCCGAGCCATCGTCGGTAGCGATGTATAGATTCTTGGCTACGGCACGCATCTGCTCGGTGTAGATGAGCATGTTGCTACTCTTGGCACCGATAATCACATCGGCCTCCACACCATGCTCATGCAACCACTTCACCTGCGGGTAGACAGGTGCGGTACCCACACCTCCGGCCACAAAGAGGAACCGTTTGGTTCGCAACTCATCCTCCGGCATTGCGACAAACTCCGACGGATGTCCCAGTGGGCCAGCAAAGTCGGCAAGGCTGTCGCCTGCCTGCAATGCACATATCTTGCGCGTCGAGACACCGATGGCTTGCGTTACAATTGTCACTGTGCCTGCTTCGCGGTCGTAATCACTGACTGTCAGAGGAATGCGCTCCCCTACAGCATCGGCACGAACAATCACAAACTGTCCCGGCAGTGCCGATGCAGCCACTCGAGGTGCATGCACCTTCATCAAAAAAATACCTGAGGCCAACTCCCTTGCCTCCGTAATTTCAAACATCTTAATTCTATTCTTGCTTGTTAGTTATGCTCAACTATAGCGGTCACACGCACCGTCAGCACAGGGTGTTCGGGGTCGTTGGTGACTATTCGCACCCGCTCCACCACCGCTCCATAATCGCACGCGGTGGGAGTCAAGCGAATCTCCAACTCTGCTTGACCCGCGGGAGGAATGGTTGTGTGGCCGATGTTGCAACGGAACTTACGGCTCTCCACTTTTCGGATGATCAAGGGTACTTCTCCCTCGTTATGCAACACCACCCGACGTATCTCCACAGACGAGGAGCGGTTGACCGCTCCAAATTTAACAATATTTTCGCTTACTCGTGCAACCGGACGACAATTATCGTCGAAAATCAGTGGGTCATCCACCGCGATACCCTCCGTGTCGATGTGTTCACGTTGCACCTTGCCATCCACCTCAAAACAGATAGTCGCATGCAACGAGCCATAGACCTCGCTACTGCGCGGCAGGTTGTAACCGAAATTGAGCGATACACGCTCGTGAGCCTCCAGACGTGTCAGTGGGGTCAATTGTAGCAACTGCAACGAATCGACTACCCAACACCGCAACGCCACCGGCTTTGCATTGCTATTGTAGAGTTCGATAGCACTCTGTGTCGATGCACCATGACGGATGTAGCCGAAGTTGTGATACTGCAACGCAGCACGCACGCCATCCCCTATCACACAGGGAAACTGCTCATCGAGGCTCTTCTTCCGTGGCAATACACG
>CAYUJP010000128.1:0-3659 GCA_964445055.1 uncultured Alistipes sp. | reverse complement strand
TCGAGCATCCTCGGACGGTGAATATGAACCTGGTCAATGCACAACAAGCACGGCGCGTGTTGGACCGTTTGGTCGGTTTTGAACTCTCGCCGGTACTTTGGAAAAAAGTGCGTCCGTCGCTCTCGGCAGGACGTGTGCAGAGTGTTGCCGTGCGACTGCTTGTAGATCGCGAACGTGAGATTATCGCCTTCAAATCGACTACCTACTATCGGGTTGTGGCGCAGTTCTACGAAGCACAGAGCACAGAGCGTGTGCTGTTCAAAGCCGAGTTGTCGACTCGTTTCGAATCCAAGGAGCAGGCCGAAGCCTTTCTGCGCAGTTGCGTGGAGGCTACCTTTACCGTAAATCGAGTAGACGAGAAACCGGCACAACGTTATCCGGCACCTCCCTTTACCACCTCGACGTTGCAACAAGAGGCGGGACGTAAATTGGGCATGTCTGTATCGCAAACTATGTCGGTGGCGCAACATCTCTACGAGCAAGGTTTGATTACCTACATGCGTACAGACTCGGTAAACCTCTCTACGCAAGCTTTGGCACAGTGCAAGGAACAAATCACGGCACTGTATGGCGAGAAGTATTCGTCGTATCACAACTACAAAACAAAAACGAAGGGTGCTCAAGAGGCACACGAGGCGATTCGCCCCTCGTATATCGAGCGTCAAACCATTGAAGGGACACCTGCCGAGAAACGCCTTTACGACCTGATTTGGAAGCGTACGGTAGCCTCGCAGATGGTACCTGCCGAATTGAACCGTACGACCATTGTTATCGACATCGATAACCATAAAGAGCAATTTACGGCAACGGGTGAGGTGGTACGTTTCGACGGATTTCTCAGACTCTACTCGGAGTCTACCGATGAAGAACCGCAAGAGGAGAGCGGCGGACTGTTGCCAAAACTCGCTGCGGGAGATAAATTGTGCTACGACACAATCACTGCCACACAACGTTTCACGGCACCGCCCACCCGTTTCAACGAAGCCTCGTTGGTGAAACGGCTGGAGGAGTTGGGTATCGGTCGACCGTCAACGTATGCTCCGACAATCACGACCATCATCAATCGCGGATATGTCGTTAAGCAGGATAAAGAGGGACAGCAACGTCAATACGAGCAGTTGACCTTATCGGGAAAAACCTTGAGTTGCAAGTCGCTCAAAGAGAATTATGGCAAGGATAAGAAACGTCTGCAACCGACGGACATCGGTATGGTGGTGAACGACTACTTGGAGCATCAATTTGCACCAATCATGGATTACAACTTCACGGCAAACGTGGAGAAGGAGTTCGACCGCATTGCCGAGGGCGGCATCACGTGGGGTGCAATGATAGGTAGCTTCTATGGTCCCTTTCATCAGATGGTCGATTCGGCCATCGAAACACAGACCGACCGCAAAGCACAAGTGCGGGAGTTGGGCATAGACCCCAAGAGCGGTCATCCGGTGAAGGCCCGCATCGGTCGCTATGGCCCGATGGTTGAGATTGAGGGTGTCGGAGAGGAAAAGCCTCGTTTCGCCTCCCTTAAGAAAGGACAACTCATCGAATCGATTACACTCGATGGGGCGTTAGAATTGTTTGCGTTGCCCCGAACCTTGGGCGAGTGCGAAGGTGAGCCTGTGATTGTGGGATTAGGTCGTTTTGGCGCCTATGTGCGTCTGGGAAAAGCAACATTTGCCTCGTTGGAGAAGGGCGATGACCCCTACACCCTGACCTTGGAACGAGCCGTCGAGTTGATTCATCAGAGCCAAACAAAACGTGCGGCGGCAAACACCCCCATCAAGAGCTTTGACGAAGATGCCGATATGTTGGTGAAGAATGGTCGATATGGGGCATATATCGCCTACAAAGGCAAGAACTACCGCATCCCTAAGGGACGCAAACCCGAAGAGTTGACATTGGAAGATTGTCGCAACATTGTCGCAACATCAAAAAAATAACAATCAAACAAAACAATCATATGAAGAAGAGCATCGTATCTCTGCTTCTGAGCCTTATGGTTTTGGGAGCATGGGCACAGGAGACCTCAAAGACGGAAGAGGGGTATATATTCACCGATGTGAAGACATTACCCGTGACATCGGTGAAGAATCAGAACCGAAGTGGCACGTGTTGGGCCTACTCGGCTTTGGCCTTTTTGGAGAGTGAGATTCTGCGTGCAGGAGGTGGCGAATACGATTTGTCGGCAATGTGGGTAGTGCGTAATGCCTATTTTGAGAAGGCTGTGAAATATGCACGTGTACATGGCTCGTTGAACCTCTCTGTCGGAGGTGGTTCGCGTGATGTGACCGATGGTATCAAAAAATACGGCATCGTTCCCACAGAGGTATATCCGGGTTTATGCTACGGAACAACGTTGCCCGACTTTACGGAGATTGACCGTGTAATCAAGGCTTATATGGATGCCATCATCGAGGGCGATCGTCTGACAACGGCATGGCAGCGTGGTTTGGATGCGATTCTGGATGCTTACTTGGGTGTGAAACCTGAGAAGTTTACGTGGCAGGGCAAAGAATACACGCCACAGTCGTTTGCTGAGTCGTTGCCCATCAACATGGACGATTATGTAGAGATAACATCCTTTACACACCATCCGTTCTATGAGGAATTTGTGTTGGAGATTCCCGACAACTGGATGTGGGGTACCGTTTGGAACTTGCCGTTGGATGAAATGGTCGCTGTTGCGGATAACGCTTTGGAAAACAACTACACCATTCTTTGGGGTACGGATGTCAGCGAGAAGGGCTTTAACAGAACGAAGGCATTGGGTATCATTCCTGAGGCCGATGTTGCCAGCATGAGCGGTACGGATGCCGAGCGTTGGGGCAAACTCTCCGATAGAGAGAAGGAGGCCGCACTCTACAAGTTCGATAAACCCGGCAAGGAGCGCACCATCACACAGGAGATGCGCCAAGAGGCTTTCGACAACTACGAAACTACCGATGACCACGGTATGCAAATCATGGGTACTGCGGTAGACCAGGCAGGAAATGCCTACTTCAAAGTGAAGAACTCGTGGGGTGTACGTCCGCCTTACGACGGCTACTATTACTTCTCGCGTCCCTTCTTTGCCTACAAGACCATGTCGATTATGGTGAACAAAAATGCAATTCCCAAGTCGATACGTCGTAAGATGAAGGGCTTATAGAGTCGCAAATAGGCTTCCGAAGCCCATGATTGTAATTGCAGATAGCGGTTCGACCAAGTGTAGTTGGCAGTTGGTCGCTGCCGATGGTACAGCGCAGCAAGTGTGTAGCGATGGCATTAATGCCGTGCTACACACTGCCGAGCAAATCGAACAGATTCTGAAGAGACAACTTCCTACACCGGAACAAGTGCAGGGAGTGTGGTTTTACGGTGCCGGATGTGGCAAAAATTTCCCGAAGCAGAGCGCATTGTTGCGACAGTTGCTCGTGGCACATTTCGGATGTGAACAGGTGGAGGTTGAATCCGACCTTACGGGAGCGGCACGTGCACTGTTGGGGAGTCGTCCCGGAATAGCCTGTATCTTGGGCACGGGAATGAACTCATGCTATTGGAACGGTCGCGAGGTGGCACAAAATGTTCCGCCATTGGGGTGGATTTTGGGCGATGAAGGAGGGGGAAACTACATTGGACGCCACTTCGTTGCCAATTTGCTGAAAGGACTCTATGGTGAGCCG
>CAYUJP010000127.1:2600-3805 GCA_964445055.1 uncultured Alistipes sp. | reverse complement strand
GCCTATCGCTCTGTGGTAGACACCATGAAACCGGTCATCGGAGGTACTCTGTTCGATGCAACGGAGGAGAATATCCAAGCCCGTTTGCGAACAATCATGCTCATGGCATTACAGAATAAGTGTGGTTACGTAGTGTTGAACTCTTCCAATAAGAGTGAGAATGCACTCGGATTTTGTACCCTCTATGGCGACACTGCAGGGGCGTTTAGTGTGACAGGTGACCTTTACAAAGGCGAGGTGTACGATTTGGCACGCTACATCAACAAACTACATGGCGAAGCGGTTATACCTAACAGCATATTAACCAAAGAACCCTCTTCAGAGTTGCATCCGGGTCAGAAAGATAGCGATGTACTACCTCCTTACGAAGTTGTCGATGCCATTCTTTACCGAATGATTGAGGAGGGACAGCATCGTGAGGAGATTGTCAATGCCGGGTTCGAAGTCGAAGTGGTGGAGAAAATTCATCAGATGTTGATGCACAATGAGAAGAAACGTTACCAATTTCCACCGGTCTTGCGCCTCTCTGCGTGTGCATTCGGACACGAACGTATTTTGCCATTAACCAATAGATACGGCGATTGATGACCCGCAACCATCCGATTGAGCACGTTGCTACTGTGTTGGGTGTGTGTGGCGATGTTGTAGAGGTAGAACTCACAGTGCAAAGTGCATGTGCCTCGTGTCATGCACGGCAGGCTTGTACGGCCTCTGAGTCTACACAGAAACGTGTGCAGATTGCTACATCGGAGGCTCACTCATATCGAGTGGGTGATTCTGTGGTGGTCTCTATCGAACATAACATGGGCGTGAAGGCTCTCTTTTGGGCCTATGTCATGCCTTTTTTTGTGTTGTTGGGTGTGCTCACGCTTGTCGTTTGTTGTGGAGCGAGTGAGGGAGTTGCGGCACTTTGTTCCGTGGGAGCTGTATTTTGCTATTACATCGTGCTCTATCTGTTTCGTCGAACAATCGAAAAACAAATCAATTTCAAAATTCAAAAACAATAATGGAAGTTTTACTTTACACAATTCTTACACTCTGTATATTGGGAGTTTTGGCAGCGGTAGTGCTCTATGTTGTCGCTCAAAAATTCCGAGTGGAGGAGGATCCCCGTATTGATGTGGTGGAGAAGATGCTGCCCGGTGCAAACTGTGGCGGTTGTGGTTTCGCCGGTTGTCGGGGAATGGCTGACGCGTTGGTCAAAC
>CAYUJP010000127.1:0-2500 GCA_964445055.1 uncultured Alistipes sp. | reverse complement strand
CTGCCGAAGACCCCGGTTGCTCCCAAGGTAGAGACGAAGGCTGTCGAGAACAATGAAAAATAGGTAGCGTATGAAGAATAAAGGATTTTTCTGTTTCGCAGATAAGATGCGTGCTAAATCCGGATCGACATTTCCCTACGGAGGAGTCCATCCCGAGAGCATGAAGTTGAGTCAGGGTGTAGCGATTGAGGTACTTCCCCTACCTGATGTGGTGAAAATTCCGTTGGCACAACACATTGGTGCACCTGCTGTTGCCAAGGTTGCCAAAGGAGATCATGTCTTGACCGGTCAGTTGATTGCCGAGGCGGCAAGTTTTATGTCGGCAAACATCCATGCTCCGATATCGGGCACGGTGACAGCCGTAGACCTGCAACCCAACGGTCAAGGTCTGCGTCAGATGATGATTACCATCAAGCGCGAAGGCGATGATTGGGTCGAGGATATCGACCGCTCGGAGACCTTATTACGAGAGTGTACCCTTTCGAGGGAGGAAATTCTTGCTCGTATTAAGGCCGCAGGTATTGTAGGTATGGGTGGTGCTACATTCCCCACTCACGTGAAGCTCTCTATCCCCGCAGGAAAGAAAGCCGAATACCTCATCATCAATGGTGTGGAGTGCGAACCCTACTTGACATCAGACCATCGCACCATGCTTGAGCGTGCTGAGAAGTTATTAGTGGGTGTGGAGATTCTACAGAAATTATTAGGAGTGTCGTATGCTCAAATCGGTGTTGAGAACAATAAACCCGATGCAATCGCACATCTCAAGGAGTTGGTGACTACCTCTTATCCGACCATTGGTATCGTACCGTTGAAAGTACAATATCCTCAAGGTGGTGAGAAACAGTTGATTGCCGCTGTTACGGGTCGTCAGGTACCCCCTCCTCCCGGATTACCTATCGATGTAGGGGCAGTGGTATGTAATGCTTCAACTGCTGTGGCTGTTTATGAGGCTGTGCAGAAACGTAAACCGCTCATCGAACGTGTTGTGACGGTGTCGGGTAAGGCCGTGAAGCGTCCTGCCAACTATTTGGTGCGCATGGGTACTCCCATCATGACGCTTATCGAAGCCTCTCAAGGGTTGCCCGATGGCGATGTAAAGGTACTTAACGGTGGTCCGATGATGGGACGCGCCATGGTGAATCTTGACTCTCCGGTGACGAAGGGTTGTTCGGGTATCACCCTATTGAGTGGCAACGATGCACATCGCAGTGTTGCCGATACATGTATCAAGTGTGCCAAGTGTGTGCAGGCATGTCCTATGGGTTTGGAGCCATACTTGTTGTCAAAACTTTCACACAAGCAACTTTGGGATCGAGCTGAGCAGGACGATATCACCAGTTGCATCGAGTGTGGTTCGTGCCAATACACTTGTCCTGCAAATCTTCCGTTGCTCGACTACATTCGTTTGGGTAAGCAACGTGTAATGGGAATTATTCGAGCACGAGCGGCTGCAAATGCTCCAAAAAAATAGAAGATAAAAACGTATAGAAATATGGCTAATCAACTTTTTGTTGCGCCATCACCGCATGTCCACAGTGCGGAATCAACCTCGAAAATCATGCGCGATGTGCTGATTGCACTCTTGCCGGCATGGCTCGTTTCGATGTTGTTCTTCGGGTGGAGTGTTGTGGGCATTACGCTCCTTTCGGTGGTGTGTTGCATAGGTTTTGAGTACCTGATTCAACGCTATCTGGTGAAGGGCGATTGCACAATCTGCAACTTGTCGGCAGCGGTTACCGGTGTGTTGCTTGCATTCAATTTGCCTGCATCAATTCCGTGGTGGATTGTCGTGATAGGTGCTTTTGTTGCTATCGGAGTTGCAAAGATGACGTTCGGTGGCTTGGGCAAAAATCCTTTTAATCCGGCATTGGTAGGTCGCGTATTCTTGCTGATTGCTTATCCGGCACAGATGACTTCGTTTCCACAACCGAACGTGCCGGTCGATGCCTTCTCCGGTGCTACTCCTTTGGCAAAGGTGAAGTTCGGTGCCCTATCGGTACAGGATATTCATTTTCAGGATATGCTCTTTGGCGCTATTCCGGGCTCGTTGGGCGAGGTGGCAGCCCTTGCGTTGCTCATAGGCTTTGCCTACCTGCTGTGTCGTCGGGTCATCACATGGCATCTGCCTGTGACGATTCTTGCGACCATGGCAGTTGTTGCTTTTGTCGTTGCTTTGGGACGAGGAGAGTCGGGAAGTGTACTCTATGAATTCCCTCTCTTCCACATCTTGGCAGGTGGTGCTATTTTGGGTTCGGTTTTTATGGCAACCGACTATTCAACCTCACCCATGACCATTCGAGGTGCTGTGATTTATGGCGTGGGTATCGGCCTTATTACGATGTTTATCCGTCTGTGGGGCTCCTATCCTGAGGGCATGTCGTTCGCTATCTTGATTATGAACTCCACTGTGCCACTGATTAATCGCTATGTCAAACCGCGACGTTTCGGCGCACATAAGTAGGAAATAGCATGAAAAGTACACTTATAAACATGGTGG
>CAYUJP010000126.1:0-3861 GCA_964445055.1 uncultured Alistipes sp. | reverse complement strand
CGAAGTTGCCTGTATCGGTCATCATCCCCACATAAAGCAATTCGGCCATTCTTCGAGTGATGATTTGCACCCCCCATAACTGTTCGATGATACAGTAAAGCAAAAAACAAGTACTCGACGACTCCGGCTCCGAGAAGATGAGGTCGAAGTGCTCGTCCGGTGATAGGTGGTGATCAATCAGCACACGGTATGCCGTGGTGTTTGCATCAAACACATTGCTCAATGCCTCCAAACGCGACAACGTGTTGAAATCCATGCAGAAGATAATCTCTGCTGCCTTCACTGCCTCCTGTGCCTCCTGCTCTTGGGTACGATACACCACAATGTCGCGAATCCCCGGCATCCAATCCAGAAAGTAGGGGTATTTGTTGGGGACAATGATAGTCACTTGGTGTCCCTTGTTGACCAACGCTTCACGCCAAGCCATGGTAGAGCCTATGGCATCTCCATCGGGATTGGTATGCGCCACTAGTACAATCCGACGTGTGGAGGTCTCTAGCAGGTTGCGCAACCTCTCTATTTTAGCCTCATCCAACTTCATGGCATCAAAGTTAAGAAAAATTTCGAATCACGCTTTCATCTTCGACTGATTGTGTGCATAATCGTTGCACCACGTCGCGATGCCACACTTTGCACACTTGGGGTTGCGTGCCGTACAGACATAACGACCATGCAGAATGAGCCAATGGTGCGCTATCGGCAACAAATGCGAAGGGATATGGCGCTCTAACTGTTGCTCCGTCTGCAATGGGGTGCGAGCCGCACGGCTCAGGCCGATGCGTGCCGAGACCCGAAACACATGCGTATCGACCGGCATCACCTCCTTGCCCCATATGACTGCTCCCACAACATTGGCGGTCTTGCGCCCCACACCCGGCAACCGTTGCAGGGCATCAAGTTCGTCGGGCACTACACCCCCATACTCCGCGCAGAGCATCTGCGCCATACCTGCGAGATTTTTTGCCTTGTTGTTGGGATAGGAGATGCTTCGGATGTAGGGATAAATCTGTTCGGGCGTTGCCTGAGCCATTGCCTCGGGAGTGGGATAAGCTGCAAACAGGGCAGGTGTTGTCTCGTTCACCCGTTTGTCGGTACACTGAGCCGAGAGTATCACTGCTACCAACAACTCAAAGGGGTTGCGATAGTGCAGTTCGCTCTCTGCCGTAGGCATGTGCTCCTGAAACCATCCAATCACACCGGCATATCGTTCCTTAAGGGTCATCGTCTTTCTCTTTTAGAGTTTGGTCAGTTTTGCAAATTTTGCCAATAGATTTTTTACGCCACAGTGGTCGAAGCGTACAATCAATTTTTGATCGTTAGCCAACTCCTCAATCTGTTCGATGGTTCCCACCCCAAACTGAGGATGGCTCACTCGTTCCTGCACAGCGTAGCTTGCTCGCACCAAGCGGTCGGCACCAGTCGCCACATCAATCTTGCGCAATCGATTCGATGCCGAAGCAGGTTGCACCACCGGCTGAGATGGCACCACAGGTATGGCGTTTGTTTGGCGTTGCGACGAAGGAATACCTCCAATCACTCGTCCACGCTGAGATGCTGTGCCCTGTCGCTGAGGCTGCGATGACAATCGTCCCATGGCACCCCGTGAAGGCACGCCATAGAGCGACCGCTCACCACCCCATCGAGATGATAAGGTCTCCGACCCTACGACACGAGCAGTAGGCTCCTCTATAGGGTTCTCCAAGTAGGTAGCATCAATCTCTCGAAGAAAGCAACTGGGACGTGTCATCTCCATGTTGCCCCACTTGAATCGCATACCCGCATAAGAGAGTACCGCATCGCGTTTGGCGCGCGTCAATGCCACATAGAAGAGCCGTCGCTCCTCCTCTATTCCTTCTAACGACTCCGCAGCCCGTTGCGATGGGAACAAGTTATCCTCCATTCCCACGATAAAAACATGCTCAAACTCCAACCCTTTGGCTGAGTGCACGGTCATCAGAGTCACCCGATCGTCATCACCCGTCTGCTCCTCCTTATCCATGTCGGTGGAGAGCATCACCTGTTGCAACCACTCCTCGAGGGTCGCCTCAGTTTGTTCCTCGCCTTGACGAATCTCTTCGTCGCGTTGCGCTTTGAACTGTTGCATTGAGTTGAGCAACTCCTCGATGTTGTTGAGTGCCGACTGATTCTCTGCACTCTGCTCCTTGCGGTAGCTTCCCAAAATACCCGACCGCGTAGCAATCTCCAGACCGAGGTCATAGAGTCCGCGTTGCGCACGCTCCAACGAAAGGGCTCGAATCAGTTCCACAAAATCGGCCACGCGACGCACCAACGTACGTTGCTTGGCATCCGTAGGGGTCTGCGCACTCAAAGTCTCCACCATCTCCCACATGGAGCATCCACGCGATGCAGCCAACTCGGCAATGCGTGCCACCGTTTGGTCACCGATGCCGCGTGTCGGGGTGTTCACACTCCGACGAAAGGCTTCGTCGTCGTGAGGGTTCACAATCAGTCGGATGTAGGCGAGCAGGTCTTTTATCTCCTTATGGTCGTAGAACGATGACCCCTTGTAGATGCGATAGGGGACCCCTCGCATACGCAGATACTCCTCCAGCACACGCGACTGACTGTTGGTGCGGTAGAGAATTGCAGCCTCGTTCCACTTATCGCCCGCCATACGCACGCGGGTGCGCAACTCCTGCACCACTAACTCGGCCTCCTCGCGGTCGGTATAGGCCTTGATGATACGAATCTTCTCCCCCGCATCGCCCTCCGAGAAGCAACGTTTCTCCATGCGACGTTTGTTGTGTGCTATGACCGAGTTTGCAGCATCGACAATCGTACGCGTCGAGCGGTAGTTCTGCTCCAATTTGAAGACCTGTGCTGTGGGGTAGTCGCGCTGAAACGAGAGGATGTTCTCAATCTTGGCCCCTCGAAACGAGTAGATTGACTGAGCATCGTCGCCCACTACACACACCTTAGACCCCTGTTGCGACAATCGCCTGATAATGATATACTGTGCATAGTTTGTATCTTGGTACTCGTCGACCAAAATATATCGGAACTGCTGTTGATAGCGAGCCAACACATCCGGACAGTCGCGCAACAAGATGTTGGTTTGCAACAACAGGTCATCGAAATCCATAGCACCGTTTCGCTTGCACCGCTGGCAGTAGAGGTTGTAGATGTTTCCTATCTCAGGCATCTGCGCTTGTCGATCCTCTGCAGCTTGCGTTGTGCTTGCGAGGTAGGCTCCGGGTGTCACCAACGAGTTCTTTGCCATCGATATTCGCGAAGCCACAACATTTATTTTGTAACGTTCCTCCGAAAGGTTCAACTCCTTGAGAATGTTCTTCAGTACGCTAGCCACATCGCTAGGCTCGTAGATGGTGAAACTCTCTGGAAATTCCAATCGCGCTGCATTGGCACGCAAAATGCGCACAAACACCGAGTGGAAGGTTCCCATGCAGAGGTAACGACTTTGTTGCGAGGAGACCATCTGTCGTATGCGCTCACGCATCTGATTTGCGGCTTTGTTCGTAAAGGTCAGTGCCAAGATGCTGTAGGGGGCAACGCCCTGTTCTAACATGTAGGCTATACGTGAGGTCAGCACTCGTGTCTTTCCCGACCCTGCGCCCGCAATGATGAGCGAATGGCTCTCATAAGCCTCCACCGCAGCCCGTTGAGCCGGATTTAACCCCTGTAATATCGATGATTTCATACTCTGATTCTGAAGAAATATTCCGTTCGAATATATTGCCCCACAAAGTTACGAATTTTTCTCGTTGCAGCACCATTCATTCGCTTAGTAGCCCAACCATATCGCCTACGCCAACTACTCCTCGATACCTCTCTACGGCTGAATCTCGATAAATTTACCAATTTGTTTTGCAAGTTTGTTTT
>CAYUJP010000125.1:2696-3956 GCA_964445055.1 uncultured Alistipes sp. | reverse complement strand
CAGTTGCGCGACATCGGAAATACGGTGATTGTCGTCGAACATGAGGAGGAGGTGATTCGCGCAGCCGACTACATCATCGATGTAGGCCCATTGGCAGGTGAACATGGTGGGGAGATTGTCTATAGTGGACCAGCAACGCAGTTGGAACAGTGTGCGCAGAGTCTCACAGCCGACTACCTGACCGGACGCAAACGTATAGAGGTGCCGACACGACCTCGTGGATGGAGCCGAAGCATCACCCTGAAAGGGGCGCGCGAGAACAACCTGAAGAACATAGACGTCAGCATCCCGCTGGGGGTGATGACCTGCGTCACGGGAGTCAGCGGTTCGGGAAAATCGTCGCTGGTAAAGGGTATACTCTATCCGGCTCTGCGTCGTGCTCTGCAGGATGTAGGAGTCAAGCCGGGCGATTTCGATAGTCTGTCGGGGGATGTGCAACGATTGAAATCGGTGGAGATGGTCGACCAAAATCCCATCGGGAAGTCCACACGATCGAACCCTGTCACCTACATCAAAGCCTACGATGAGATACGCAAACTATTTGCAGACCAGCCTTATGCAAAACATAACGGATTGAGTGCCGCACAGTTCTCGTTTAACATGGCAGGCGGTCGATGCGAGGAGTGCCAGGGCGAAGGGGTTATCAAAGTGTCGATGCAATTTATGGCCGACATTGAACTCACCTGCGAGGCGTGCGGAGGCAAACGTTTCCGCGAAGAGATTTTGGAGGTGAAGTATCGGGGCCGTTCGATTCACGATGTGCTGGAGATGACCGTGGACGATGCTATCGAATTTTTCGGTGAGGAGGCGGGAAATGCCACCTGCAAACGCATCGTTGAGCGATTGCAACCTCTACAAGAAGTGGGATTGGGTTACATTCGCTTGGGACAATCTTCGTCGACCCTGTCGGGCGGTGAGTCGCAACGTGTGAAACTTGCTTCGTTTCTGGCAAAAGATGCCGTGGCCGGCGAGGTACTCTTCCTCTTTGACGAACCTACGACCGGTTTGCACTTTCACGACATAAACAAGTTGCTCAAAGCTTTCGATGCACTGATACGCAACGGCCATACGGTGGTTATCGTGGAGCATAATATGGATGTTATCAAGTGCGCTGATTGGGTCATCGACATGGGACCCGAAGCAGGCGATCGTGGGGGTGAAGTGGTATTCCAGGGGACACCCGCTGAATTGGAACATTGTCCCAAGAGTTACACGGGTCACTACCTCGCCCTGCGCAAAAAGATGTAAGATAGATATGGA
>CAYUJP010000125.1:1455-2596 GCA_964445055.1 uncultured Alistipes sp. | reverse complement strand
TACAAAGACTCTCCGGCTGACAGAATCTACGACGATTTTGAGGATATGCTGTTTGCCGATTCGGAGTTGGGGCACAATATATTGGGATGTAAAACTTCAATTAAATATTATAATTCAGCTGATATACAAAACTTTGTAAAGCGGACACACACCACAGACCAGATTGTGTTTTCGTCGATAGGCAACCTGTCACCTCGTCGTATAGAGGCCATTGCGCAACAATATTTTGCACACTACGCACCCACACAACGGTCGTTTGTTCGCAAAGTGCCCCTGCCAACGCAACCTTTCGATAGACAAATCAACCGACATACACACCAAACACACTGCATCATCGGGTCCAGAGCCTACGGCATATCGGATGAGAAACGTCTCCCATTGGCACTGCTGGTGAACATACTGAGCGGGCCGAGTGCCAACTCGATGTTGAACATGATTATACGCGAAAAGTATGGATTGTCGTACAGCATCGAGGGTTCGTACACACCTTACAGTGATTCGGGAATTATGGCCATCTACTTCAGTTGCGACCACGACAACAGTACACAGTGTGTGGAGTTGGTGCATCAGCAGATGGAGCTACTGTGCAAAGAACCTCTTTCGGCACGGCGCATAAGCCTGGCAAAGAAGCAGTTTATCGCACAGTTGGCTATATCGATGGAGAGCAACGAAGGGTATATGTTAGGGGCCGGAAAGAGTTTTCTAGTGCACAGCGTGGTCGATACCATGGAAGAGGTCTATCGCAAAATCGACGCTTTGCAAGCCAGTGCATTGCAGGAGGTGGCCCGCGAAATCTTTGCAAAACCCTCTATGCTGATGTATAAATAGACACGACCATGGATTTACTCGAAAAATACGCATCAGACAACTCCTCGCCCGAGTGCGACTTGTTGCAGGAACTCGACCACCAGACACACATGCAGACGATTCAGCCTCGCATGCTGTCGGGACACCTGCAAGGAAAGTTCCTGGAGATGGTGGTACACATGATTGCCCCGAAGTATCTTCTCGAAATCGGGACATTCACCGGATATTCGGCACTCTCGATGGCGGCTGCCATGCGTGCCGATGCTACATTGGATACGATAGAGGTCGATGACGAGTTGGAAGATTTGATTCGTTCGTTCGTTGATAGGTCGCC
>CAYUJP010000125.1:0-1355 GCA_964445055.1 uncultured Alistipes sp. | reverse complement strand
GAGACTTAAATGAGTTTGAGTTCGCGTTTGATGCCTTCGATTTTTGCATCGAGTTGAGCCTCTACCGCATCGTAATCGGCTGTAGATTTCAGCTCGGCACGCACGCCGAAGTAGAACTTGATTTTGGGCTCCGTGCCCGAAGGACGTACCGAAACGATGGTACCATCTGCAACAAACCACTGCAACACGTTCGATGCCTCCTCCTGAATGTCCGTCTCTTCACCTGTGAGTAAATTTTTGGATTTCAACAGTTTGAAATCGTTTATCTTAACAATCGGTGAGCCTAAGATTGACTGCGGTGGGGTAGCGCGATAGTCGACCATCATCTGCTGTATCTCGGCGGCACCCTCCATGCCTTTGCGAACCACAGAGACAAGACCCTCGCGGTAGAATCCATACTTCACATAGAGTTGCTGAAGCCACTCGTAGAGCGTAAGTCCCATGGTGTCTTTGGTCCATGCAGCAGCTTCGGCAACCAACGAGCAGGCCGAAACAGCATCCTTATCGCGAACAAAATCGCCTGCCAAATAGCCGAAACTCTCCTCACCACCACCGATGTAGGTAGCCTTGCCCTCGTTGTTGCGGATGATGCGCGCAATGTACTTGAAACCGGTCAGACAGTCGTAGCACTTGACCCCATAGTGAGCCGCCATTGCATTGGGCATCTGCGATGTCACGATGGTTTTGACCACAAACTGCGATCCATCGAGCCGGCCGAGTTCAGACCATCGGGTCAATTGGTAGGCCATGATGAGCGAGAGTGTCTGGTTGCCATTCAGCAATACATACTCGCCCTTGCCATTGCGCAACGCCACACCGATACGGTCGGAATCGGGGTCGGTAGCCAACACCAAATCGGCAGATAGACGCGCACCCAACTCGATGGCCTTGGCCATGGTCTTGCGCTCCTCGGGATTGGGCGACTCCACCGTGGGGAAGTTGCCGTCGATGACTGCCTGCTCCTTCACCAAAGAGACATTGGTGAATCCCCACTTTGCCAACGAAGCCGGAACCAAACGCACTCCGGCACCGTGCAAAGGAGTGTAGGCTATCTTCATGTCGTGGAACTTGGCGATACTTTGGGGCGATAGCGACAACGAGTGGACCTTGTTTAGATAGATTTCATCGAAATCTTCGCCCAATAGGGTAATATTCTCGGCATGAGCACCCATCTGAATCTGGTCGATGGAGGTGATTTTCGATACCTCATCGATGATGTTCTTGTCATGCGGAGCCGTCACCTGTGAGCCATCGGTCCAATAGGCCTTGTAACCGTTGTACTCCTTGGGGTTGTGTGATGCGGTGACCACTACACCCGAATGGCACTTGAGCTCACGAATGGCAAAGCTAAGTTC
>CAYUJP010000124.1:0-4008 GCA_964445055.1 uncultured Alistipes sp. | reverse complement strand
TCATCCCCTCGGAGAGGTATGCCGACACCACGATGCGACGGAAGCCCAATCGCGCCGCCTCGCTGATGCGTTGCTCGGTGCGAGGTGCCGGGCGCACTTCGCCCGACAGTCCCACCTCACCGGCACAGCAGACACCCTCGGCAAGGGGACGGTCGTAGTAGGAGGAGATGACGGCTGCCATGATGGAGAGGTCTAAGCCCGGGTCAGCCACCTTGAAGCCACCGGCAAAGTTCAGAAAGACATCCTTGGTGTACATCTTGAGTCCGACACGTTTTTCGAGGACCGCCAACAACATGGACATACGTTTGTAGTCGAACCCTGTGGCGGTACGTTGCGGTGTGCCATAGGCGGCATTGGAGACCAACGCCTGCACCTCGATGAGGTAGGGACGGATGCCATCGACCGATGCTCCCACAGCGATACCACTCAGCGGAACATCGTAGTGGGTGAGCAGAATCTTTGAGGGGTTGTCGACCGCACGCAACCCTGTTTCGAGCATCTCGAAGACGCCAATCTCGAAGGTGGCGCCGAAGCGGTTTTTGATGCCGCGCAAGATGCGGTAGACCTGATTGCCGTCGCCCTCGAACTGCAGCACCACATCGACGATGTGCTCCAAGATTTTCGGACCGGCGATGGTGCCATCCTTGGTGATGTGGCCGATGATGAGGATGGAGATGCCCGAACACTTGGCATACTTGAGCAACGTGGCGGCACACTCGCGAATCTGAGAGACACTGCCGGCTGCCGACTCGACCAAATCGGTGTAGATGGTCTGGATGGAGTCGATGACCACCAAATCGGGATGCAGCTCGTCAATCTGCGCGATGATGTTCTCGAGCAACGTCTCTGCATAGACCATGCAGGAGTCGTTGCCGATGCCGATGCGGTCGGCACGCATCTTAATTTGCTCGGCCGACTCCTCGCCGGAGACGTAGAGCGTGCGAAGGCCGTTGTCGGAGAGGGCGATTTGCAGGCTGAGTGTCGACTTGCCGATGCCCGGCTCACCCCCCAACAGCACCAACGAGCCGGGGACCAATCCTCCGCCCAAGACCCGATTCACCTCGGCATTGCCCATGTCGAGTCGCTGACGGTCGGTGAAACGGATGTCGCCCACACGCTGCGGTGCCGACTTGGGCAGTGCCGCAGTCATGGTTGCCGAGGCCGAGCCGGACGACTTGGAGATGATTTCCTCGGTGAAGGTGTTCCACGCACCACAAGAGGGACAGCGTCCCATCCACTTGGCGGCTTCGTAGCCACACTCCTTGCAGAAATAAGCCTTCTTGACCTTTGCCATCGTTGAAATAGGTAAGTAGTGAGTCGGTATGGGGTTGCATCACCGCGCAAAGAGGCGGTAGATGTCGTTGCCGTTGGCGTAGATGAGCAGGAACAGGATGATGGCCAGTCCCACATATTGAGCAATCTCCAAGAAACGGTCGCTGGGCTTGCGTCGGGTGACCATCTCCCACAGGGTGAAGAGGGCATGACCTCCATCCAGTCCCGGGATAGGCAGCAGGTTCATGACCGCAAGTACCACCGAGAGGAAGGCCGATTTGTTCCAGAACTCCTCCCAATTCCACTCGGAGGGGAAGATTTGGCCGATGCCGATGAAGCCCACCAGCTCCTCGTACATCTGCGTCTTGGGCTGTACGATGAGTTTGAGTTGCTCCCAATAGCTCTGCAACATCTGTTTCGTGCGGCGGAAGCCTGCCGGAATGGATTGCAGGAGGGTGAAGTTCTTGGTGCGCAAGTCGTAGCGGTGTTGTGCCACAGAGACCCCAATCTTCCCCTCGGCAGAGATGGGCAACGTGAGGGTGAGAAGGGAATCGGCCCGCTTGACGGTGAAGCGTGCATCGGAGGATTTGGCGGCATCGAGCAACTTCACATACTTGGAGAACTCGACGCAACGCTCGCCATTGAATGCCACAATCTCGTCGCCGGGTTGTAGTCCCGCCTCCAATGCAGAGGAGGAGGCCACGCTGTCGATGAGGAAGGGGGTACGCAACATGAGCATCCCCTCGTAGCCTTTCGACTTGCGGAACTCAAGCAGCTGCTCGAAGGGGATGGTGAAGCTGACAGGCTCGCCGTCGCGCAACACCTGCACGGTGCGGTCGTCCTTGGTGAGCAGAAGTTTCATGGCGATGGCGGAGACCTCCTCGATGGGTTCGCCGTCGATGGAGAGGATGCGGTCACCATCGACAAAGCCCAGCGCAGCGGCCGAATCGTTGAAGGTGTAGCCGTAGCAGGCATCGTCGTTGGCGAAGTACTTCTCGCCCCAGACATAGCTGATGCCACAGTAGATGGCGATGGCCAACAAGACATTCATCACGATGCCCGCAATCATCACCAAGAAGCGTTTCCACGCCGGCTTGGCACGGAACTCGTCGGGACGCACGGGCTGCGCCATCTGTTCGAGGTCCATGCTCTCGTCGATCATGCCGGCTATCTTCACGTAGCCACCCAGCGGAATCCACCCCAAGCCATACTCCGTGTCGCCTCGTTTGAACTTGAAGAGCGAGAACCAAGGGTCGAAAAATATGTAAAACTTTTCGACACGTATGCCGAAGATACGTGCCATGATGAAGTGGCCAAACTCGTGAATGCCCACCAGCAGGGTGAAGCAGAGGAAGAGTTGAATGACCTTAACGAGTATATCCATAACTGTTGGTTGTTAATTCGACAAATGAAGGTAGGTGCGCGCCAACCGACGTGCCTCGGCATCGGAGGCGGCATAGTCGTCGAGCGAAGGCGTCGCAACAAAGGTGGCATGGGTGAGGGCATAGCGTATGGCCTCGACAATCTGCAGATAGCCGCAACGTTGCGACAGGAAGGCCGCCACAGCCACCTCGTTGGCACCATTCATGGTACACGCGGCTGTGCCTCCGCGACGCAAACAGTCGTAGGCGATATCCAAAGCCGGGTACTTCGCGCGGTCGACATCGGCAAAGGTGAGTGTCGGGTGCTCCAAGAAGTTAAAGTGCTCGGTAGCACGTGTGGCCCGATGGGGGAAGAGCAGCGCAAAGCTGATGGGCAGATGCATGTCGGGCGTTCCGAGTTGTGCCTTGATGGCTCCGTCGGTGAACTCCACCATGGAGTGGACGATGGACTGCGGATGGATGAGCACGGAGATTTGCTCGGCAGGCAGGCCAAAGAGCCAATGCGCCTCAATCACCTCGAAACCCTTGTTGACAAGTGTTGCCGAGTCGATGGTGATTTTGGCTCCCATGCTCCACTGAGGATGGCGCAACGCCTGAGCCGGCGTCACCGAGGCAAGTGCTTCGCGCGGCAAATCGCGCAACGCTCCGCCCGAACAGGTGACGAGCAACCGACGCACCGGCGAGAGCTCGCCCATGAGACATTGCAGGATGGCGGAGTGTTCGGAGTCGATGGGGAGGATGGATACTTTGTGCTCGGCAGCCAAGCGCATGACATAGTCGCCTCCCACAACGAGTGTCTCCTTGTTGGCCAGGGCAATGCGTTTGCCGGCACGAATGGCCGCCACCGTGGGGTTGAGTCCGGCATAGCCCACAAGGGCATTCACCACGGTGTCGACCGTGGTCTGTGTTACGACCTGTTGCAGGGCGGCCTCTCCGGCATAGACCTTGATGGGATAGGATGCCAAAGCATCGCGAAGCGAAGGATAACACGCCTCGTCGGCAATGACTACGGCATCGGGCTGAAACTCGATGGCTTGCGCCGAAAGCGTCTGCCAATTGCGGTGTGCCGTCAGAACCGTTACTTCAAACAGCCCGGCATTGTCGCGAATGATATCGAGTGTCTGGACACCGATAGAGCCGGTTGAGCCGAGTAGAGCAATACGTTGTTTCATCGAAATAGGATATGACTCTCGGGGTTAATGGGGTTACCATCGTCCCATAGTTCGAAAATTATCTGGTCGATTTCTTGAGATTTGCCACTATAGCCGATTACGGCACCGCTGTCGATATGTTGTCCCTGATTCACCAGCGATTGGGAGAGGTTGCGGTAGACGGACAATCGGTTGTCGGCATG
>CAYUJP010000123.1:0-4162 GCA_964445055.1 uncultured Alistipes sp. | reverse complement strand
GATATTCGGGCGGAACATCGGTCGGACACTCTTTAAAGGTCGTGGCCATCGGTCGCACAACGGACGGATGACAGGAGAGACGATGATGTTGCCGAAATGTCGATTCGGTGTTGTAAGGGAACACGTTGCCTTGGCCAATAAAGTAACTCATCACGATAAATCGACCCACGTAATAGGTCAACACGAAGACTCTCATGAAGGTCTGCCTGCTACCCCAAGCGGACTTTATCAGCATGCAACCGAGCGGGATGTTGAAGACACTGAAGTAGAGCGCAACCCGCTTGACAAAGGGGGTCACGAATCCGGTTATGCCGATGGCAACCGCCAACAGTGCAAAGAACAGATAGAGATTGGCACGGTCGTCGACCTGAGCCATCCGCTTGCGGTTGAGAAGAAACACCGAACAAAACAGCAAGTTGAGGAAGAACTCGCGGTTGTTTGCCCCCTCTTCTTGATGAAGATAGTTGGTGTATTTGTTGATACCCTCCACATCTGTCTCCATTCCAAAAAATGCGGACATGTTGACAATAAGCAGCAACAGCACCGCAAATGCCAACAACTGTCGCCGATTCATGAAGGTTCGAGTCTGCCTCAGCAAGTAGCAAGGCGCAAATACGATGGCTGAAAAGTGGAAGAGGCCGGCGATACAGACGGTGATAAGGAAACGTTTCAGATTGTTTTGGAACAGATAGCGAGCCGCATACAACACGATGGCGACGGCAATAGATTGCCGCATGATGTTGAAAGAGCCTATGTAGGTAGATAACAAGAAGAGAAACCACATGAGTTCCATGGGATAATCGGCATAATCTCGCTTGAAGGCAAGAGCGGCAGGCAAGAGCACACACAAGGCGGAGAGTCCGTAGAACCACTCTATCCCTCCCAAGCCGGAGGCTATCTTCATGAGTAAGCCGAATCCGCCTTCGCCATCTACCGATTGAAAGATTTCGGCCAAACTGCGATTTCTAAGGCCATGGAAGATGCCTAAATAGTTAAAAAAATCGGTACCTACGCCATAGCGCATTGCAGCCAGCAATACCGGGAGCAATAGTCCTAAAAACAGGAACAGGCCGGAATTTTGCCTTCTCCATTGGTACATGAAAACTGTACTCAGCGAGAAACAGGCAAGGTAAAGCAACAAACTCTCGAAATCAGTCATCTATTCTACCAGCAACGTGTTTGTGACGGACGATTTGTAACGGCATCCTAAAGGAGGCGTGTTGTAAGTCTATGATATGTAAAGAGAGAAGAGCTACAGTTGAATGGTGGGCCGCAGCTATGGCAGAGACGGCAACCGAGGATTAACTCAGATAGAGCTTACACAAGGTGTTGACATTGGAACTCAGCTCGTAGCCGGCGGCTGACAGTGCCGCCACAAGTTGCGGTCGACCGATGACGGGGTGCTCGATGTGGGTGAGGGTGTCGGCCCACACCGCATCGCTGTCGGCAAGCGATACGCGGGCGATGAGATTGAGTCCAAGATCGATTTTGGGCGTAATGACATCGGAAATCACGGCAGGCAGGCAGGCTGTTTGAGCCTCGATAAGCGTCACGGGATTTCCCTCGAAGTGCGAAGGCATCAGAAAGACATCCATCACGTGCATCAACAACGGGATGTCGCTACGCACCCCTAAGAACAGCACCTCATCGGTCAGTCCGAGTTTTGCGGCGCGTTCGTGCATGGCCGATTCCAATTCGCCCCGACCCACCAACAGCATCTTGAAACGCACCTTGCGACGCTTCAACTCAGCGGCAATCGACAACATCCGCTCGTGATTCTTAACCGGACAGAACCGCGCCACACTGCCAATCACCAACTCGTCGGTGATTCCCAACCGCACTTTTTCGGTTGCCACATCGGTTGCCGAAACGGTGTAGAAGGTGTCGACCTCTACGCTGTTGTGAATCACCACGCCACGACGGCTGAACAATCGCTCGCCAAACAGGTAGTTGCCCGCCTCCTCGCCACAGGCGATAAACTCCTGACCGAGTGTGCGGATAATCAGTTGGGTGACACGGTTGTAGATTCGGACAGACAATCCGGGGTTGAGGACATTCTGCGTATTGTGCGAATGGACCACTCGTTTGCAGTGCTTCACCCCCAGGGTCGCAAGCAACGCAAAAGCACTGTTGTGGAGCGTAGCGGCATGAATGGCACAATAGGGACCTTGCGTTCGGAGGATACGGCGAATCTGCGCTATGGATAGCAACAACCCCCAACGACTGTGACCTATCGGCAAATGAAACACCCGACCGCCGAGTGCAAGGATTTCGTCTTCGTAGTCTTGCTTCGCATCGGTATATACCACAAAATCGAATTGGAACTTACGTCTGTCGATGGCACGATAGATGTTCATGAGCATGGTCTCGGCACCGGCACGATTCATGCCACCCATCACGTGTAGAACGCGTTGAATCATAGTTCTATAGATAAATGAATTTAAGCCCCGATATTGTGTGTAGCGAAACAGATAGGGGGGGGGGATGTTATACGCACCCTGAAGAGTACGACAGAGACGCCGTTTTTTGATTTACCGATGTTTGGGGCAGGGACCTGTCGTATCGTCCCATTCATCGAAGACTCAAAGAACGCCTATCGACGTGAGTACTCTCTTGGTAAAGAGTTTGGCACCGGTTTCGTTGAGTAGGAAACTATTCGAGAAAAGAGCAGCATTGTGGGCGAACTCTTCATCGTCCATGTAATTGAAGAGAGGGGTCGTCTTCTCGCTCATTGTCTCCAACAGGTTGTCTATCAAGATGTGTCTTGCTTGGGGTGTAAACTTCTCAGCCAACGTGTAATACATAGGAGGAATGACCATCACGGGGCGAGCGTTACACGATTTGCAGAAACGGATTATTTCGTCTAACGTAGCGGCGGCATCGGATACATTGTCCCGATTCAACAGCGAAAGCGGTTCGTCGAAACTTTTGACCGAGAACTCCTTCAACCAACTGTTTATCCAACATTCGGCATTGGCCTGCATCTGCTGCTCGTTCATGGAGTATCTGCGTCGGATTCGGAGGAGGTTTAATGGTTCACGTATGGCATCTACGAGCGGGATGTAATGTAAGGGACTGTTGTATATGGCCTTTACGCGTTGTTGTCTTTTGTATGAAAAGTGGGGAATGGTTGTCGGATAGAGTATGGTGTAATAACGATCGTCGTCGTGTTCGTAGCTTCCGGAGAGGGAGCTAAAGGGGCACAGCGAAATGATTACGACACTTCCTCGTGGCTCTAAGAAACTAAAATAGTTCTTTAAGATGGCCAAATCGCCCTTCAGCGGGTGATGTGCCAACGCCCAATTCGCTGCCTTTATCGGCAATTCGCTGTAGTCGAAAGCACAAAGTCCGGATGTAGAGCCCAGATTCACCACCTCGGTATGGAATGTATTGTAGTCGACGAATTTCTGACAATCGGGGAACATTCGTTCGTTGAACCACCGACTTCTGCGCACGATTCCATTTGCCACAAGCAGCACTTTTCGTTTTACTCTTGAAATTAGACTCATAAACCGGGGCATATTTTAGATTGAACCAGATAGAGGTAGTCTACGTTTAGACTCGAAATCTTTGCCACCTCGGACGCGGTGAGGTGGAAATCGAAAACAGCAAAGTTCTCGTTGAGACGTTGTGTTTTTCTTGTCTTGGGCAGAGGCAGGCATCCTCGCTCGATGTTCCAACGCAAGACAATCTGCGATGGAGACTTGCCGTATTTGTCGGCAATCGGTTGAAGAACGTTCCTATCGATTCGACCGCAAGCTACATCCATAAGCGGCGAATAGGTGGAGAACAGGCAATTGTGAGCTTTGCAATACTCTACCAACGGCTGATTCGTGCCGATAGGGCTACTGTAGCATTCGTTAATCTCCGGACATACACCGGTCTCCTTGATGAGGAGTTCGATGTGTCGCTCGTGGAAATTCGACACACCGATGTAGCGAACCACTCCTTCGCGTTTCAATTCAATCATCGTTTTCCAGATATCGACAATATATCCCGGATAGTAGTAGTGGATGAGTAGCGAATCCAAATAGTCTGTTCGCATCTCGCGAAGAGAATTAGCGACCTTCTCGCGAACAATCTCATCGACCGTATGCCGTTGCATGAATTTGCTTTCGGCATTGAAGAAAATGCCCTTCAGAGGCTCGTCCTCATGTGCGTT
>CAYUJP010000122.1:0-4194 GCA_964445055.1 uncultured Alistipes sp. | reverse complement strand
GGGTAATCAGCCGGTCGGTGTAGTCGCTCAGATAGCCTATGTCGCGTCCGCTGAGATCTTGCACTACCAGCGACACACCCGACGATACCCCCAATCCTGGGATAGCCGGAGGCACAAAGGCGTAGGCTGTAGCTTGGGGCAACGCCTCGTAGAGCATGCCGTTGAGCTGCGTGGCGAGTTGCATGGCCGTGCGCTTGCGCCGATTGTAGTCGACCAACTTCACAAAGAGCACGCCGCTGTTGGTCTCGGCTATGCCTGCCATCATGTTGAATCCGGCGGCATAGGAGATATACTCTACCTCTGGTAGTGTGCCGACAATCTGCTCAGCGGCTTGCATGGCGGCTTGTGTGATGGGCAGGGCCGAGGCTTGTGGGGTCTCGACCATGATGGTGAGATAGCCTTGGTCCTCTTCTGGCAGAAATCCTTGGGGTAGCGCTCGCCAACAGAGCGCTGTGGCTGCGAGGGTAACTGTAAGAAGCAACACCACGCGCAGGGTGTGCCGTGTAGCATGCTCCACCCCACCGAGGTAACTCCGCATGAATCGCTGTGCAAGACCTTGCTGTGAAGCAGCGTTTGCCGACGCTGATGTCGGCTCACGACGTCGCAACAACAGGGCACAGAGGGCAGGCGACAGGGTCAGCGCATTGAACGACGAGAGCACGACCGACACCGATATCGTGACAGCAAACTGCTGAAACAGCCGTCCGGATACACCGCCCGACAAGGCCATGGGGACAAACACCGCCAACAATACAACGGTGGTAGCCACAATGGGTAGCGCCACTTGTCGCATCGCCTCGGTGGCTGCTTGGCGAGGCTTCAACCCGCGGTCAAGGTTGGCTTGGGTGGCCTCCACCACCACGATCGCATCGTCGACTACCAATCCGATGGCAAGTACCAGCCCTAACAACGAGATGATGTTGATGCTGAACCCCAATAAGGGGAAGAAGAGAAAGGTTCCCACAATCGACACGGGAATGGCCACCAATGGGATGAGTGTCGAGCGCCACTCTCGCAGAAAGAGATAGATGATGAGCACTACCAGTGCCAATGCCAACAGCAACGTCCAGATAATCTCCTTCACTCCCAACACGATGCTTTGTGTCGCATCGACCAGCACCGCATAGCTCATCCCTTCGGGAAAACGTGTAGCGAGTTCTTGCATGCTCGTTTTCACTCGCTTGCCCACATCCACAGCGTTGCTTCCTGGCTCTTGGTAGACCACCAGTAGGGTCGAGGGCGACGACTCAAAGGCGGAGTTTGCTCCGTAGCTCTTGCACCCCAGTTCCACCGAAGCAACATCGCGCAGGAAGATTTGCTCGCCCGTTGCGGTGCTCTTGACGACAATGGCGGCAAACTCCTCGGCAGTGGATATGCGTTGGGGAAGGGTCACAGTGTAGGTGTAGACAGTTGGCTTATCGGTTGGTTCTGCGCCAAATTGTCCAGTGGGGTAGAGTGCGCTCTCGGCAAGCACCGCGTTGCGCAGCTCGTCGAGTGTGATGTTGTAGTAGTTGAGCATCTCGGGTCGCACCCAGATGCGCATGGCATATTCGCCGGCACCCATGATGGAGACTTTGCCTACACCCTGTAGTTTGAGCAACTGATTTTGCAGGTTGATGTAGGCATAGTTCGACAGAAAGGTCTGGTCGTAGCGGTCGCTATGTAGGGCAAACACTTGCAGAAATCCGCTCATCGACTTCTTGGTCACAATCCCTTGGGTTACGACAGCCGAAGGAAGTTGCGATGTGGCCGATGCTACATTGTTTTGGGTGAATATAGCATCGAGGTCTGGATCTGTACCGATGTCGAAGACCACTTGCAGGGTCATCGTCCCATCGTTGGCACTTGTCGACTGCATGTAGAGCATGTCACTCACTCCCATGACCCCTTCGCCCAAGGGGGTCGCCACCGCAGCATCGACCGTGGTGGCATCGGCACCCGTGTAGGTGGTTGTGACCTCCACTGTCGGAGGGGTGATGTCTGGATATTGCTCGATGGAGAGGTTGGTGATGGCAACTCCGCCCAAGAGCAGAGTCACAATTGCCAGGCAGATGGCGAATATCGGACGTCGAACGAAGAGATAGTTCATGGTTGCTCGGCTCAATTGAAGATAGGTGTTACCTTAGCGCCCTCGCGAAGTCGCTGTATGCCACTGCAGACGATGGTCTCCCCCTCGTCGATGCCGGCTGTGATGCTCCACTCCGAGGAGAAAGTGTCGCCCAAGGTCACTTGTCGGCACTGCACGGTGCTGTCGGGTGCTACGACCCACACCTGCCCGATGTTCTGTTGCTGAGTGACGGCTCGTTGTGGAATCAAGACATGTCGCTGCTCAGGTCCTACGTTGGCCGACACGCGGGCAAATTGCCCGGGCTTGAGCATGTAGTCGGGGTTAGGAAACTTCACCACTAGCACAATGGTCCCCATCTTGTTGGTGATGTCCTTCTGCGTGTAGCTGTAGCGACCCTCCAGTGGGTAGTCTACACCTCCTGCCAACGACAATCGAATTTGCGACAGCAACCCCTCGTTCTCGTAGAGCGAAGGCCGATGACCGGCATAGCGCAGGTAGCGGGCCATGGGGATGGCCACATTCACACAGATGGTGTCTATGTTTGAGATGGTGGTGAGCACGGAAAACTGTGTCCCGACACCCACATAGTCGCCAGCGTTGGCATTGCTCGAGGCGATGATGCCGTCGATAGGGGCATAGATGCGTGTGTACCCTACCTGTAGCCGTGCGTTGCGCACCTGCTGTTTGGCCGAGCGCACGGCAGCTTGCGCAGCAATATATTCGGCCGTGTATTGGTCGAGTTGCGTCTGGCTGATGGCGTTGATGCGTGCCAAGGGGACAGCACGCTCGTGGTTGTTGCGTGCCGACACCTCCTGTGCCTTTGCCGATTCGAGACTCGATTCGGCCGATAGCAGGGTGGTCGATAACAGGTCAGGGTCGATGACAAAGAGCAGATCGCCCTTCTGCACCGGCATGCCACTGCGAAAGTGCTTCGAGAGCAGATACCCATTGACGCGAGGCTCTACCAATACACTGAAATTGCTGCTCACCTCGCTGACAAACTCCATGCGATTGGGCAGGGTATCGGCACGTGCCCGCACCACCTCCACACGTTGCGAAGTGGGGCGTTGTGTGGGCGTGTCGTGGCTACAGCTACTTGACCCAATGAGACAAAATAGGAGTGCGAACATCGATAAATCGTCCATAGTTTTAGGTGCTTTTCTCGACGATAAATCAAAAAATATACCGTTGTTACGTAGGAAGGGAGGCAAAAAAAGTTGAAAATAGTACTTTTAGGGTTAAAATTTAGCATAAAACATTTGATAATATTGATTTAATATCTATATTTGCGTCAGTAACAAACCAACAACTCATTTAAACAACCATGGAAAAATTAATTGAACAAGTCAAGGCTCAGTACGCTGCATTCGAAGTAAATGCAGAGGCTCAGGTTACGAAGAACAACAAGGCCGCCGGTACTCGTGCACGTAAGGCTGCGTTGGAGCTGATGAAGCTGATGAAGGAGTTCCGTAAGGCTTCGATTGAGGCTGCCAAGTAGTTGTGAACTCACTTACCAGAGAAGGGATATCCTCTGCGAGAGGATGTCCCTTTTTTGTGCGTAGGGCCAACTAGCGTGAACCACCGAAGGAGTGTGTTTATGCTTCCCTCAAAGGAGTATTACGCTCCCAAGATGCAGAAAATAGCACGATACGACAAATGTAGCAACATATGGCCAACAAAACGGCTTGAAAGTGTATGCTTTTTGACAAATCTTAGCTATATCTGCACATGGTGTAGCGGATTGAATCAGAGTGAATGACCAACCAATAGGCCAAACAATGATGCCGTACCGCCAAATAGAGCCCTCCAATGTAGCCCGTCAAAGGTTTGGTTGCCAGCAAAAATGCTATACTTCGTAGTGTTCCAGAGAGCGTGTCTGAGACGAGTTCGCGTAGGAGAAACTATAAAAGTTATCAAAAGTTTTTTAATTAATTTCGAATTTGTTGATGCTGTTACGGTGTAAAGACTAGTAACATGAGCATAGCAAGCAACAGGAGTAAATAAGTTTTTTTAACTTTGTCGCAGTTTGATAACCCGATGGGCGAGGTTTCCCTGCTTCTCGGGACAAAATATAGAATCGATGCGCAAAGCAAGTAGAGCCATGTCGGCAGAGTGGGCGCTGACTG
>CAYUJP010000121.1:0-4218 GCA_964445055.1 uncultured Alistipes sp. | reverse complement strand
GGATGCCATCGCTGAATTCTATAATACCTGGATGAAATGACCACACAAGAGTTTATCGAGTATATGAACTCCGGCAAGACGGTGACGGCCGGTTCGCTCATTCATGAAGTGATGCATCGGTTGAGCCAAGAGGCCATCCACATCACGATGGAACTGAATACGAAATACCACACACCGAAAGAGGTGATTGGCCTTATGTCGGAACTTACCGGTCGACAGATAGACGACACTTTCGGATTGTTCCCGCCGTTCAATACGGACTGTGGCAAGAATCTGATTATCGGGAAACGGGTATTTATCAACTCAGGATGTAAGTTCCAAGACCAAGGCGGACTGATAATTGGTGATGACGTGCTCATTGGTCACAATGTGGTGATTGTTACGCTCAACCATTCATTTACTCCTGGGCATCGTGGTGACTTGGAACCACATCCTGTAAACATTGGGAATAAAGTTTGGATTGGAGCAAATGCGACCATCCTCCCCGGAGTGACTATAGGTGATGGTGCTATCGTGGCGGCTGGAGCAGTCGTTACTAAAGACGTCATACCGAAAACTTTAGTTGGTGGCGTGCCTGCTAGATTGATAAAATCAGTCGAATAGAAAGATATGAAAAAGGAAGTAATGATATTGGTAGGCGCAGGTCAAATCGGTTTAGCCTGTGCGCGCCGTTTGGGCTATGGCATGAAAATCGTGGTGGGTGACCGAAACCAACAAAATGCCAATGAAATTTGCACAATCCTGAACGACGCAGGTTTTGATACCGTTGCCATGGTGATGAATTTGTCATCGCGTGAATCTATTCTCAAGTTGATAGCTACGGCACAAACCTATGGCGACATCACCATGCTCATCAATGCGGCAGGAGTATCGCCCTCGCAAGCCTCCATTGAGACCATCCTGAAGGTGGATCTCTACGGCACCGCCGTGTTGCTCGAAGAGGTGGGCCGGGTGATTGCAGAGGGCGGTTGCGGCATTACCATCTCCAGTCAGTCCGGTCATCGTATGCCGGCTTTGACTCCGGAGGAGGACAGGCTGTTGGCCGAAACGCCCACTGAAGAGATACTCTCGTTAGATTTGCTTCAACCTGCAAATATCAGCGATACGCTACATGCCTATCAGATGGCGAAACGCTGCAACGTGAAACGTGTGATGGCTGAGGCGGTAAAGTGGGGCCGACGTGGAGCGCGTATCAACAGCATCTCACCTGGCATTATCGTTACGCCGTTGGCCATCGATGAGTTCAACGGTCCGCGTGGCGACTTCTATAAAAACATGTTTGCCAAGTGTCCGGCAGGTCGACCGGGTACAGCCGACGAGGTGGCAAACGTGGCTGAACTGCTGATGGGCTCGAAAGGCTCATTTATCACTGGCTCCGACTTCTTGATGGATGGCGGTGCCACGGCATCCTATTTTTATGGTCCTCTAAATCCCAACAACAATGAATCATAAAATCATTGCGACTTTTGTCGCACTAATAACTAGTATAATGGCAAACGCACAGAACCCTACGAAGCTAACAGAAAAAGCTTCAGAGATAAACCAAACGGCAGGACGCGCTCAGTTGGGTGAGTTCGCACCGAAATTCGCAGAGTTGAACGATGATGTTTTGTTCGGACAAGTATGGAGTCGCACCGATAAGTTGGCTTTGCGCGACCGCAGTTTGGTTACGGTGACCGCACTAGTAAGTAGTGGCATCATCGACTCATCATTGAAATTTCATTTGATGGAGGCGAAGAAGAACGGCATCACGCGTACTGAGATTGCTGAAATTTTTACCCAGATTGGTTTCTATGCCGGATGGCCAAAGGCATGGGGTGCTTTCCGTCTGGCTACCGAAGTGTGGGCGGATGAGACAGATGCCTCGGACGCTCGTCAGAAGTTTGAGCAGGAGATGATTTTCCCAATCGGCAACCTGAACACCACCTATGCCAAGTATTTCATCGGCAAAAGTTATCTAGCTCCAGTTTCTACGGAGCAGATGGCTATCTACAACGTGACCTTCGAACCGGGATGCCGCAACAATTGGCACATCCATCATGCTACTACTGGCGGTGGCCAGATGCTGATTTGCATAGCAGGTTACGGTTGGTATCAAGAGAAAGGAAAACCCGCCCGCAAGTTGCAGCCAGGCGATGTGGTGAACATCCCAGCAAACGTGAAACATTGGCACGGTGCCACTGCCGACAGTTGGTTCGCTCACTTGGCAGTAGAGATTGTGGGCGAAAACACTAGCAACGAGTGGTGCGAACCGGTGACAGATGAAGAATACAATAAACTGTAAGAAAGATGAAAAACGTGTTAGTTATCGAGACAAGTCCTCGCAAAGGGGGCAACAGTGACCAATTGGCAGAACAGTTTGCCGAAGGCGCACGTGAAGTCGGTCACAATGTAGAAGTGGTGTCACTCGCTGACAAGACAATCAACTTCTGCAAAGGTTGTTTGGCTTGCGTGAAGATGCTGAAATGCGTACAAAAGGATGATGCGGTTGAAATCTGTGCTAAAATGCTCAATGCCGATGTTATCGTATGGGCAACGCCCATTTATTACTACTGCATCAGCGGTCAGATGAAAACGATGATTGATCGTGGTAATCCGCTCTATGGCGATGATTACAAGTTCTGCGATATCTACCTATTGGCATCGGCAGCAGAGAATGAGCCGGAGACTATAAACGGAGCACGAATAGCCTTACAGGGCTGGATTGATTGCTTTGAAAAAGCCGAACTAAAGGGCGAAGTGTTTGCCGGAGGCGTTACAATGCCCAAGGACATCAGCGGTCACGCTGCCCTAAAACAGGCATACGAACTTGGCAAAAGCATCTGATTAAATAAAATTGCTTAACTTCGTTTATGAAGAATTTCTCACTCCACCCGAAAATAACAAGTCCATGCAAAGGAATAGACTACAAACAATTTGACCTATACGCCTAATTTTAATGAGACACTAGTGGGATTCTAAATATATTTATTAACTTTGTACCCAACGTTATTTTAACTAAAAAAGATAATGGCAGCAATCAAATGTATTGGCATTCTAACCTCGGGTGGCGATGCTCCGGGTATGAATGCAGCCATACGTGCGGTAACTCGTACGGCTATCTATCGAAACTTCTCGGTGAAAGGTATCCTCCGCGGATACAAAGGTCTGGTTGCTAATGAGATTGTTGATTTCAACTCATCTTCGGTGAGTAACATCATTCAATTGGGAGGTACGATACTGAAGACTGCACGTTGTGATGAGTTTCGCACCCCCGAAGGACGGAGGCAAGCTTACGAAAATATGAAGGCAGCGGGCATCGATGCCCTGATTGTAATTGGGGGAGATGGCTCGTTGTCGGGTGCTGATATATTTGCCCAAGAGTATGATGTGCCCATTGTTGGCCTTCCTGGCACCATCGATAACGATTTGGGTGGTACAGATGCAACGATAGGCTATGATACTGCTTTGAACACTATCATGGAGGCAGTCGATAAGTTGCGCGATACGGCATCGAGTCACGAGCGACTCTTCTTTGTGGAGGTAATGGGACATACGGCGGGGTATCTTGCCTTGAATGGAGCCATTGCTACAGGGTCGGAGGCGGCTATCATCCCGGAGATGGAAACGGAGGTCGACCAACTTGCTGAATTGATTAGTCAAGGTTTTCGTAAGAGCAAGAACTCAGCAATTGTGATTGTGGCAGAGAATCCCAAGACAGGGGGAGCTATGAGTTTGGCTGAGCGTGTCAAAAAAGAGTTTCCACAGTACGATGCACGAGTTACAATATTGGGCCATATTCAACGAGGAGGTTCACCTTCGGCGCAAGACCGCATCTTAGCATCGCGTATGGGCGAAGCGGCCATTGGGGCTATCATCGAAGGACAGCGCAATGTGATGATTGGTATTCAAAACAACGAATTGGTATATGTCCCCTTCTCACGCGCGATACGTCATAACAAGACAATCAATCGCGACTATGTGAATTTGGTGAAGATATTATCGATATAAAAATAAAAAACAGTGTTGCACATTGAACTACCGAATGTGCAACACAGCAAATGAAGAGACGCATGAAGAGAGTCATCGGTATTGGAAATGCACTGACGGACATGTTGGTGAATTTAGAGTCCGACGCGGTATTGAAGAAGTATGCTTTGGAGAAAGGTTCGATGAGCTTGGTTGATAGCAAGCTACAAACAGAGATTTCAAAGTCATTGGCAGGTCTGCCCTATTCGT
>CAYUJP010000120.1:0-4325 GCA_964445055.1 uncultured Alistipes sp. | reverse complement strand
GCAGCAATACGTAAGGAACGTAACTATCTGGAGATATCTGCCGCAATACAAGGCACACTGACCTCCTACAACGATTCATGGATAGCCGTATCGGGTGGTGATAACTCCATAGCAGCTATCGGTACCTTCTACCTCGACCACATCTTCACCAAAGACAAGTTTTCGATAGAGACCAAGGCCAGTGCAAAATTCGGATACAACCGCATGAAGGTGGAACGTGCTGGCGACGATGGCGAGACATCGAGTGATGGTGTTTGGTTCAAAAATCAAGATGAGTTTTGGGTGCAGACCGCACCTTCGTTCAAACTCTCGAAGAGTTGGTCCTATGGTGCCATGCTGAAGTTCCGTAGCCAGTTTGCCAACGGCTACAAGTCGCGTACCGAACAACTCGAAGAGCATCGCAAGAGCCGGTTCATGGCACCCGGTTATCTCGATTTGTCGATGGGTTTGACCTACAATTGCGCCTCCACACGTTTCCCTATCAAAATCAACATCGCACCTGTGGCGTTGAGCGCGGTTTTTGTAGAGAATGCCACCATTCGCCACAACGGTTACATCTATGGTTTGGCAAGTGCAAGCAAGACCTCCAAGTACGAGGGTGGTTCGTCTCTTCAAATCGATTTCGACAAGAAGTTTGGCAAACGCGAGGTGCTTCGCTACCGCACGACCTTCTTCTCTTTCTATGGTTGGATTACCGACGTTGGACAGAAGAACAAATATACCAACGTCTCGGAGTACGAAAGCCAGTTGGCGCAGTGGACGGCTGCAGGTACCGACGACATCGACACCAAGCCGGTGTTGGCCATTCATCCTACGGTGCGGTGGGAGAATACGCTCGACATCAAGGCAACCAAATATCTCACCACGAGTCTCTATTTCCAGCTCTACTACAACCGTGCTCAGAGCTATAAGGTGCAGACACAGACCATCCTGAGTGTCGGGCTGAGCTACACGTTCCAGAATAAGGCAAAAAAATAGGTTGTCCCCATGTACAAAAACTCTCGTTTCACAGTCTTGATGCCGTTCGTTGTGGCATGTAGCATCGCCGCAGGCATTTTTCTCGGACGTGTGCTCGAACGTTCTTCCACCGAATCAGACATCAATGGGATATTGCGCACCTTGACATTGCCTGAGAATAAAGTATCCGAAGCGCTGTCAATCATCGATTCAGAATATGTCGACTCGGTCGATATCGACCGGATTGCCGAGGAACTGATGCCGGCGATTTTCACACAGTTAGACCCCCATTCGGTCTATATTCCCGCCTCGGAGATGAAGGAGCTGAACGAACCGCTTGAGGGAGAGTTCGATGGGATAGGTGTAGTCTTCAACATGGCCACCGATACGGTCATTGTCCTCAACGTGGTTAGCGGAGGCCCCAGCGACAAGGCGGGTGTCCTTTCCGGTGACCGCATCATTCGTGTCAATGATACGCTGATAGCGGGGCAGAAGCTCAGCCAGAATGATGTGATGCGTCGATTGCGAGGCCCTCGTGGTACCGAAGTGCAGTTGGGCGTGCAACGTCGGGGTATCGACGATTTGGTCGATATCACCGTAGTGCGCGACAAGATACCGATTCGCTCACTCACCGTGTCGATGATGCTCGACGACCATACCGCGTTGGTACGGCTCGACCAATTCTCGCGTACCTCCTATGCGGAGATGGTGCGTGCCCTGCGCAACCTGCGTGCCGAGGGAATGCACAACCTGATTTTAGATTTGCGTGGCAACGGTGGGGGATTCCTCGACCAAGCCATCGCCATTGCCAACGAGTTTCTTCCCAAGGAGAGTTTGATTGTCTATACCGAGGACCGCAAGCACGAGCGTGTCAATCAGTATAGCGATGGCAGTGGGGTATTCACCGATTTGAAGTTGGCGGTGCTCATCGATGAGGGGAGTGCCTCATCGAGCGAGATTTTGGCAGGTGCGCTTCAGGACAACGACCGAGGTACCATCATCGGACGCCGTTCGTTTGGCAAGGGGTTGGTACAACAGCAGATTCCCTTCTCCGACGGTTCGGCCATGCGTCTGACGGTAGCACGTTACTACACTCCCACAGGTCGCTCCATACAGAAACCCTACACTCCGGGCAACGACGAGAGCTATGAGGCCGACCTTTGGAATCGCTTTGCACACAACGAGTTTTTTGTTGCCGACTCCATCCATTTTGCCGATTCGTTGCGCTACGTGACTCCGGCAGGTAAAGTGGTTTATGGAGGGGGAGGCATCATGCCCGACATCTTCGTTCCGCTCGATACCACCGCAGTGACACACTACTATGCCGAGGTGTCGGGACGCAACATTCTCTATCGCTACACCATCGAGTATGCCGACACACATCGCGAGGCACTCAAAGCGGTGCGGTCGCTCTCCGATTTGAAGGCGTTTCTCGATGCCGACACTTCACTTGTCGACGATTTTGTACGCTATGCACAACGACAGGGAGTGGCTCCGCGTTACAACGACATCGCACGTTCGCGCAAATTGATGGAGGCGCAGTTGAAGGCCTTCATCGGTCGTAACACGGTATTGGAAGATAACGGATATTATTTGAGCATCTATCCCGAGGATAACGTCATCATGCGAGCCTTGGATGTGCTGAATCAAGAGAATCAAGAACCATGATAAAACGTCTTGTGGGTATTCTCTTTACCCTCCTTACACTTGCAGTGGTGGCATGGGCCATCCACAACCGAGGAAACTACCGCTCTTTTCGGAGCGAAACCGTGTCGCAACCCGCTTCTGTGGAGGTCGAGGTCGATGCCGAGCCCTCTCTCCCCGATGCGGTAGACGAACAGCAATAGAAATAGCATACGCCGATTTACGATACTTATGAAAGAAGAGTTGAAAATAGCAGTTGCCGGGACGGGCTATGTAGGGTTGAGCCTTGCTGTGCTCTTGTCACGGTTTCATCGTGTAGTGGCGGTCGATATTCTGCCCGAGAAGGTCGACCTCATCAATCGTCGTCAGTCGCCCATTCAGGACGAAGATATTCAACACTACCTCTCGCACGGTGAGTTGCAACTTACAGCCACCTTAGATGCGACATCAGCCTATCGCGATGCCGACTATGTCGTGGTGGCGGCTCCTACCAACTACGACCCGCAGGAGAATCACTTCGATACCCATCACATTGAGGATGTCATCGACAGTGTTTTGGCTGTGAATCCCGATGCGGTCATCGTCATCAAGTCGACGGTCCCCGTGGGCTATTGCCGAGCGCTCTATGCAAAGTATGCGGCTGCGGGACATCTGCTGAAGTTGCTCTTCTCTCCGGAGTTTCTGCGCGAGGGCAAGGCATTGCACGACAATCTCTATCCTTCGCGCATCATTGTAGGATATCCCAAACGTGCCATGCCTACATCGTTATCGGAGGCCGATGTAGACGCTCTTGCAACGGCAGCACGTCGTTTTGCCGGGTTGTTGCAGGAGGCGGCGCTTCGCGACTCGGTGGAGATGCTTCTCATGGATACCGAGGAGGCCGAGGCGGTGAAGCTCTTTGCAAACACCTATCTGGCTCTGCGTATCAGCTATTTCAACGAACTCGACACCTATGCCGAGCTCAAAGGACTCGATGCCAAGGCCATCATCGAGGGCATCGGACTCGACCCGCGCATCGGTACGCACTACAACAACCCTTCGTTTGGCTATGGGGGGTACTGCCTTCCCAAGGATACCAAGCAACTGTTGGCAAACTACAACGATGTTCCGCAAAACATGATTAGTGCCATTGTGGAGTCCAATCGCACCCGTAAGGATTTTATCGCCAATCAGATTCTGCGTAAGTCGGGCTACTATGAGGCTTCGAGTTCGTGGAGCGTAAACAAAGAGCAACCGGTGACCATCGGAGTCTATCGGCTGACCATGAAGTCCAACAGCGACAATTTCCGTAACTCCTCGATACAGGGCATCATGAAACGCTTGAAAGCCAAAGGAGCTACGGTGATTATCTACGAACCGACATTGACCGAGGATGTATCGTTCTTCGGCAGTCGCATTGTCAACGATTTGGCACGGTTCAAGCGCGAATGTGCGGTGATTATCGCCAACCGTTACGACAAGGTGCTCGACGATGTGAAGGCGAAGGTCTACACACGCGACATCTTTTTACGCGACTAAACGACACCGACAAATGGCAACATACCACCTACATCTGACACACACCGAACGACTGCTTGTGGCATTGCTTCACATGGCGTTGCAACGGGAGCATGCCGAGACGTTGCTGGATGCCGCGATTCGGGAAGATGCCCCTCAGTGGGAGAAGCTCTACCAAATGGCATTGGAGCAGGGTCTGCTTGCTGTGGTGTGGGATGGCATCAGTC
>CAYUJP010000119.1:1348-4329 GCA_964445055.1 uncultured Alistipes sp. | reverse complement strand
GCACACAATATCGGTGGTGCGGCAATGGCACCGTTGGCAGTGTGGGGCATTGCAGTCAGCACCCTTTGCTTTGGCGATTCGTTGGGAGGAGCCTTCTATGTTCCGGCATTGGTGGCGTTACTTATTGCGGTAGTAGCCTACCTGTTGGTGCGTGACACGCCACAATCGTGCGGTCTGCCTCCTATCGAGGTCTACAAACACGAAACTCGCCAATATTCCGCCTCGTCGGAACAGGAGATGACGGTGCGACAAATCCTCTTTGAAAATGTATTCAACAATAAATTGCTGTGGCTGATAGCTATCGCCAATGCCTTTATCTACTTTGTGCGTTACGGTGTACTCGATTGGGCACCGTCTTACCTCACTACTCCGGTTGCCGAAGGTGGCAAAGGTATGGCACTCAATGGCAGTAGCTGGTCGTACTTCATGTTCGAGATAGCGGGTATCTTCGGTACCATTCTCTGTGGCATCCTCTCCGATAAGCTCTTCAAGGGCCGTCGCGCTCCGGCAACCATCATCTACATGGCATTGG
Source organism: uncultured Alistipes sp. (assembly GCA_964445055.1). GTDB lineage: Bacteria > Bacteroidota > Bacteroidia > Bacteroidales > Rikenellaceae > Alistipes. Next base: position 3,797 of record CAYUJP010000119.1, on the reverse strand, counting down.
TTGCCTTGGCCGTTTATGTCTATTGGAAGAGTGGTAGCGAGTGGGTGGTCAATTGTGCCATGGCAACTATCGGTTTCTTAATCTATGGACCGGTGATGCTCATCGGGGTCTCCGCACTTGATCTCGTGCCCAAAAAAGCCGCAGGTACAGCAGCCGGTTTCACAGGCTTGTTTGGTTACCTCATTGGCTCGGCGTTGTTTGCCAACATTGGCATGGGCTACATCTTCAAGCATTTTGGGTGGGACGGTGGTTTTGTTGCACTCATTGTGGCCTGTGGATTGGCCATCCTCTTCAGCGCTTCCACTTGGAACAAAGAGAAGGAGTATATTGCATAGTGACTTTATTGCGTAACTTTTTTAGATTAGATAGGTAGATGACAAAGAAAATTCTCTTACTGGGCTCTGGCGAATTGGGCAAGGAGTTTGTAATTGCAGCCAAACGATTGGGACAATATGTCGTAGCGTGCGACTCCTATGCAGGTGCTCCGGCTATGCAGGTGGCCGATGCGTGCGAAGTATTCGATATGCTCGATGGCGATGCACTGGATGCGGTTGTGGCTCGGCATCATCCCGATGTGATTGTTCCCGAGATTGAGGCCATTCGCACAGAACGCCTCTATGCATGCGAGCAACAGGGAATACAGGTGGTCCCCAGTGCCAAAGCCGTGAACTATACCATGAATCGCAAGTCGATTCGTGACCTTGCAGCAAAGACACTCGGCCTAAAGACGGCAAACTACTTCTACGCCACATCGTTTGACGAGTTGCGCGAAGCTGCGCACAAAATCGGTTTCCCTTGTGTGGTCAAGCCATTGATGTCGTCATCGGGCAAAGGTCAGTCGCTGGTTCGTTGCGAGGAGGAGTTGCAACATGCCTGGGAGTATGGTTGCAGTGGTAGTCGTGGTGACATCCGTGAACTCATCATCGAGGAGTTTATCCATTTCGATAGCGAGATTACACTGCTTACCGTAACACAAAAGAGTGGTCCGACGCTCTTCTGCCCACCGATTGGTCATGTACAGAAGGGAGGCGACTACCGTGAGAGTTTTCAGCCGGCACGCATCTCCGCTGCACACTTACAAGAGGCTCAGCAGATGGCTGAGAAGGTAACACGCGCCTTGACAGGTGCCGGACTATGGGGCGTAGAGTTCTTCTTAAGTCACGACAAAGGTGTCTATTTCTCTGAGCTCTCTCCGCGCCCTCACGATACAGGTATGGTGACACTTGCCGGAACACAGAACCTCAATGAGTTCGAACTACATTGTCGTGCCGTGTTGGGCTTGCCCATTCCACGTATCACGTTGGAGCACATTGGCGCAAGTGCGGTGATTCTTTCGCCCATTGCGAGTCAGGAAGCACCCCGTTATCGAGGCGAAGAGGCTGTTTGTAGCGAGGAGAATACCGATTTGCGTATCTTCGGCAAACCTACCACCAAACTCAATCGCCGTATGGGGGTTGTGGTGCGTTACGATAGCTTGAATGGAGACCTCGATGCGTTGCGTGAGAAGACCAAAGCCGCTGCTGCCAAAGTCGAAGTCTACTAATAAAAAACTTCGCGATATGACGAAAATTCCGGGTGTAACCTTCTCATGGAAACGAGCTTTAGGAATCACCAAAGTCAAGCAACAATTTGCTCGCAAGACGGGCATTCCTACATCGAAAATTGGGATGGAACGGAAGGTGGGTAAGATGGTGATTGACCTACTCTTCAAGAAGCGTAGCAACTGAACCTGCATCCGAACCAGTTGTTTATTCCACTATGGGTATAATAACACCGAAGGAAGATGGATTTGAGTTGAATAGACTCTTTGAACAAACAGCTAAAAACTTCTCTGAAGAGGGAAAAATAAACATATAGGTAGGTGCGGTAACCCTCATTGACCCCTATTCTGCGACCTTGTTGCACTTTTACGGAGCGTAGGGTTGTGGTTGCGCACAAAATTTTGTTTGTTAGTCGTTTGCTTCCAATCCTACAAAAATGGCATACTTTTTTGGCATGGTTGTCCAAAATATTTTATATACTTGTATGACCGATTACGTCTCGTATTACGTCAATAGCGTATGAATTTTTTGGATAGAAAAGGCAGAATGGACACCGATGCTCGCCGACCATGCGAGTCCGCACAAATAGCGATTGTCCCTTACGAAGATAAATATCACGATGCTTTCTACTCACTGAACAAACAGTGGATTACCGAGCATTGGCAGCTCGAAGAGGCCGACTACTACTACCTGTCTAATCCGCAGGAGCATATCATCGACAAGGGCGGCTTCATCTTTGTGGCATGCTACAAAGATGAGCCCGTGGGCGTTTGTGCCTTGCTTAAGATGCACGATACTACCTACGATTATGAACTTGCAAAATTGGCCGTATCATCGTCGGTACGAGGGTTGGGTATTGGCGAGAAACTGTGCAGTGCTGTCGTTGATACGGCACGTAAAGCCGGAGC
>CAYUJP010000119.1:0-1248 GCA_964445055.1 uncultured Alistipes sp. | reverse complement strand
CCGGCATAACTTCCGGTGTTTGTAATGGTGAAGGTCACATGAATATCGTCGTCAACAAGTTCAATCTTCGGCGTTCCATACCGAAATGTAGTGTACGATAGCCCGTACCCAAACGGATATGCGACCGCCTTATCTCTACTATCGAAATAGCGATACCCGACATAGATACCCTCGTCGTAGTCGGTATAGTCTATGTCTTTACGGTCGTTGCGTATGACACCGGCTCCATCGGCTTTGAACTCCGACTTTTGGTCAATCGGAAAGTTCAGCGAACTCCAGTGGTCGGTAATCTTAATGGGCCAAGTCACTGCGAGTTTTCCCGAAGGATTGGCCACTCCCGTGAGCACGTCAGCAACCGAGTTGCCACCCTCCTGTCCGGCTTGCCATGCACACAACACCGCATCGACGTTGTCTTGCCAGCGTGACACATCGACCACACCGCCTACGTTGAGTACCACTACGACCCTCTTGCCTTGTGAATGAAACGCTTCGGATACGTTGGCTATGAGCTGCTCTTCTACATCGTTGAGCAGAAAGTCTGATGATTTTCGGTCGTAGAATTCACCGGAGATGCGGCCTATAGTTATGATTGCGACATCGTTCGTTTCGGCAGTTTTTGATATAGTTTCGGTCGAAATCTCTACCTCCTGAGGCATTGCCGATGGAAGAAACATATCGATGCCTGTCGCAACGGGTTTGTTGCGGTGAAACTCATCCAAATATGCTGTGTAGATGTCGCGTAGTTGCGTGTCGATGACGAAACCGACATTGCCAAGGCCCTCAATCAGTGTGGCCGTGTGCGCACTATTCACATTGCCGGAACCTGTGCCACCCGCGATAAAATCGTACGATGTAATGCCATATAGTGCCACTCTTTTTGTCGACTTATCCATTGGCAGAGTTCTCGCATCGTTCTTTAGTAACACCATGCCTTCGGTTGCCGATTGGCGAGTGGTTGTGGCATGAGCTTGTAGGTCGGGTTTGTTGGAGTATTTGTAGCCATTAAAACGGTTGGTCTTCACAATAAATTCGAGCACTCTTCTTACAGCACGGTCAAGTGCCGCCATGTCGAGTGTGCCGGCATGGATTGCATCGACAATGTCGGTATGCTGTTTTTCGTATCCGGGTTGCATCATATCATTACCGGCAGCCACCATCTTGGCGGCATTTGTGCCACCATACCAATCGCTCATCACCATGCCGTCGAAGCCCCATTCATCGCGTAACTTTTTAGTCAGCAAGTCATAA
>CAYUJP010000118.1:0-4349 GCA_964445055.1 uncultured Alistipes sp. | reverse complement strand
TACATATTTTTTTTGAAAAAATATCAAATAAAATTTCAATTGCACAATATTCGCTTTCAAAATGGCCCACATCGGCAACAACAAATGCCCCAGAAGGAGCCATAAAATCGTTGTACTTCAAATCTGCCGTGATATAGAGTTGTGCTCCCGATGCCTCGACCTCAGACATCAGTGAGGCCCCTGCGCCTGTGCAGACAGCCACACAACTGACCGTTTTGCAAACGATTTGGCTATGACGGATCGTCGGAAGATGCAAGGTAACACCCACTTTTGTAAGGTAGTCAAGCATGGAAGTAGGCTGAGGCAGGTAACCAAACACTCCGAACCCCGCGGTTTCACATCCTTGGGTGGGAGACAATAGACGTAACGACTCAATGCCCAACATCGAAGCCAAACGCCAACTCATGCCCTGCGGAGCACTATCCAAATTGGTATGACAAGCATAGAGGACGATGTCGTTCCGAATGGCCTTTGCTACACAACGTTGTACATAGTCAGTACCATTCAGACGTTTGATAGCATGAAAGAGGATGGGATGATGTGTTACCACCATGTCGAAACCACCACGTATCGCCTCATCGAGCACCTCCTCGGTGACATCTACTGCAAGCAACAACTGTTGCACCTCTTGCTCGGGGTCGCCAACCACCAAACCCGAATTATCATAACTCTCTTGCAACGAAAGTGGAGCAAACTCCTCGATGATGGCTGCTATTTCTTTTACTCTCATGAATTCACCGGATTAGTTAAAGAGTGATTGTTCGTAAAAGGCAAAGAGCTCTCGTTCTTGAGGCTTTGCTTCGTCAGTCGGCTTTGCTAGCGGCTCTTGGGATGCTATATGTTCTGCCGTGATTTCCGGTACAGGTTCTGCCGATGGATTGGCATCCATCGTATCGATTGCATACGGTGATTGACACGATGATGACGAAGTACTCACTGCCACCGTGTTATCGAGAATATTTTCGTCTGAACCGGCATCTTTCAGATAGTTGCGCACTTCGAGCAACTGCGCACGAATAGACTGCAAATGTTCCAATAGCTCCACGTTGTTGGTCAAGCGTGCTGTTCCGCCCTGCAGAGCACGTTGTGCCCCTTCGAGTGTCATTCCTCGCTCCTTAACAAGGTGGTAAATCAGTTTGAGATTCTCCACATCTTCGGGCGAGAAGAGGCGATTGCCCTTTTTGTTCTTTTGAGGTTTGAGTATCGAGAATTTCGACTCCCAATAGCGAATCAACGAAGGATTCACATCGAACAGTTCGGATACCTCACCCATTGAGTAAAACAACTTCTTAGCCATGGTTCTCGGTTATCACATTTTAAGGATTCGTAACGAGTTTGGATAAAGATTGTTGCAACGACGACCTATGCGTTTTGCATATCCCAACGCCACATCGTGCACGGTTACCAGATTCATTCCTTCGGTAAGGCAATCGATGGAGAGGTTGCCACGTCGCAGGTAGGTCAATGCCTCCTCTTCGCTCAGCGTAGCTACCGCCGTAGCATCGCGCGATAGTTCCACATAGAGAGCCAAAGCGTGAGCCGGTTTCAAAAGGCCCTTGTAGATTTGGCCCATCTCCACCCCTGAATAGATGACAGTCATCATCCCCGACAGCCACTTCATTGCCTCGGCTTGCGAGGCGCGATAGGCATAGCAACTCTCTGCAACTTGATAAAAGCGCAAAGCATCGGCATTGACCACCCAACGTTGGAGTTCTGCCACCGAACGACGATCCACCTCCGCAAGGGGCATTCGCTGAGGCTTTGTCCATCGTGTCTTTGTCGCTACGATGGACTCTTTACACACTACAGCAACAAAGAATCCCTCGCCCTCCACCCGATGCGGATAGAAACGGAACGTTTGAAAATGGCCCTCATTTCCCGTGACGATACCCCACTCCGATTGTACCGGAAGTGGTGGAAGAGATGTGGTCTGTCCAGCAAATTCTGAAGCAAAGGCACGCAACACACCTTCGTTCTCCACGAAATTGAAGGTGCAAGTGCTATAAATCAGCGTTCCACCTGGACGTAATGCTTGCCACGCATTGCGAAGAATTGCAAGTTGTCGCTGTGCACACATCGTCACATTGGATTCGCTCCATTCTTGCCGAGCCTGCTCCGCCTTACGAAACATTCCCTCTCCGGAACAGGGAGCATCAACAGCCACCACATCGAACCATCCCTCAAGGCGTTGATACCCTGATGAGTCGTCGACCGTTACAGCCACATTACCTAGTCCCCACTTGCAGACATTGTCAACCAACGCAGAGACACGATTGCGCACCGCTTCATTTGCAACAACCAAGCCATCGACACCTACCAACGAGGCATAAAGTGTTGTCTTTCCTCCCGGGGCGGCACACATATCCAAGAGTCTGCATCCCTGCACCCCCTTAATATGGGAGAGGATGTGTCCCACAAACTGCGACGAAGCCTCCTGCACATAATAACGACCTGCATGGAAATCGGGGTCTAACGTAAACGAAGGACGTGTGCTGAGGTAGTAGCCATGTGTAGACCACGGCACCCGACACGCGGAGGGTGCAACCCTATCTTTTGCCGGATTGAGTCGTATCGAGACAGGCGATTCACCCTCCAAGGCTTGGCACAACGCCTCCCCTTCGGCAACGCCGAGATCGTTTATCACTCTACGAACAAAAGCTAGAGGCAACATATCACTTGGATTTTAGTGAAGTACGCAAGTTGTCGATTCGGGCATAGAGTTGGTCGAGTACGGTCGGATTTGCCACAAAATCGTCGGTGTCCTTATCAATCACAAATATCTCGCCCTTGTAGATATTTCTGATCCAATGCTCATACTTTGCATTCAATCGGCTGAGATACTCCTCGTCGATATTCATCTCATAATCACGTCCTCGCCTACGAATCTGCGAGATGAGAGTTGGTACACTCGCACGCAGGTAGATGAGCATGTCGGGCTGAGGAATGAAATCCGATGCCAAACGGAATATACCCATATAGGTCTCGAGGTCGCGTGTGGTCATCAGTCCCATGCTGTGCAAGTTGTCGGCAAAGATGTGCGCATCTTCGTAGATGGTCCTATCCTGAAACACATTTTCATCGCCGGCTTTCAACATGTTAAGTGTCTGCTGAATTCGACTTCCTAAAAAGTAGATTTGGAGGTGGAAAGCCCAATGATTCATATCGTTATAAAAATCCCCGATGTAAGGGTTATTGTTCTCCTCGTAGTAGGCTTTTGACTGATAATGACCTGTCAGAATCTCCGTGAGGGTTGTCTTTCCACTGCCTATATTGCCGGCAATTGCTATATACATGATGTTAGGATTTTATTCCGTAAGTTAATCGTCAATTAAATAACTCGCACACCTTTTCTACTGTCGAAGGTAGTGCAAAGACCACTACGCGGTCGAACGCTTGTATCTCGGTGGCACCCACAGCAATTTCTACGCGGTCGCCCCGAACGATACCACCGATAATCACATCGTCAGGCAAGCCCAAACTCCGTATCGGAGCTTTCGTTGCAAGAGAATTGGGTTTGGCGATGAACTCGAGCACCTCGGCCTCGCTTCCAGTAAGGTATTTGATGGCTTGTACATCAGTAGGCATCGTAAAGCGGAAGATGTTTGCCGCCGTAATCTGTTTTTTGTTTACAATGGTATCAATGCCCATGCTCTCAGCCAAGTTGATGTAGTTGAGATTCTCCACCTCGGCAATCACCTTCTTCACCCCCATACGGCGAGCCAACAAAGCTGCCAAGATGTTTGTCTCGCTACGACCTGTGACTGCAAGGAAAGCATCCATATTGGGAAGGCCCTCCTCCAACATAGCCTCTGTATTACGGCCATCTACATTGATAATGAGTGTTTTATCGAGCAATTCAGCCAAGCGATAGGCCTTCTCTGCATTGTAGTCGACCAACTTGATGTTGATTTCGGCTTGTAAAGTCTGAGCAACCCCCACACCAATGCGCGAACCACCCAATATCATCAGATTCTTTACCTCGACATGCGACTGGCCGGAGAGTTCGTTAACCTCACGCACGGCATCGTGACGTGCAATTACGTAGACAGTATCGCCCTCAGCATAGCGTTCCTTAGGGTGTGGAATCACCGTCTTTCCTTCACGAGAGATGGCTACTGTACGGTAGTTTAATTGATTGCCATCGTCACCGAAACCTATAAGTTCGCGATCGATCAATGGGGATGTAGGATCTAACTTGAACACAGAGAGCGAAAGTCTTCCTCCGGAGAAGTCGACATATTCGGTTGTGGAAGTGTGTCCCAACAGACTAACCACCTCAGATGCAGCAACTTGTTCCGGATAGAAGAGATAGTCGATACCCATTTCAATGAACATCTCCTTGTTATTGG
>CAYUJP010000117.1:0-4404 GCA_964445055.1 uncultured Alistipes sp. | reverse complement strand
GATAGAAGAGTTTATCCGTCCAATCCCCATTCCAGTATTGGCGTGCACACTCCAGTAATGTCAGCGTCCCCAACACGTTGGTTCGTGCAAAGACAAAGGGGTCTTTTATCGAGCGGTCGACGTGCGACTCGGCAGCTAGGTGAATCACTCCATCGATACGATAGTGTCGCAGAATAGTCGCTACACGGTCGTAATCGCCGATGTCGCACCGCTCAAAGTGATAGTTGGGTGCAGTGGCTACATCCTCCACATTGGCCAAATTTCCGGCATAGGTTAGCTTGTCGAGATTGACAATGCAGTAATCGGGGTGACATTGCACAAAGCGCCGCACCACGTGACTTCCAATGAAGCCGGCTCCTCCGGTGATTAGGATACTTCTCGACATCTCCTCACTCTGTTTACACGCTTCGATATCCCTATTTCTCGGTGTTGAATTATTTGTTCAACAGCGCTTTCAGCTCTACGGGATTGTTGGTTGTGATGAAATCAGCACCCAAGTCGAGCATGGCTTGCATATCCTGCTCTTTGTTTACCGTCCAGACGTTTACCTTCAGACCGAGGTCGTGTGCCTCTTTCACCCATTCGGGGTGTGCATTGATGGCCTTCAAACTATAGTCCAACCCAGTCATACCAGCCTTCTTAAGTTCTGCGGGCGATTTGTCGCCTCCCAAGTAGTACACATCAGCCTTCTTGTTTGCCTTGCGGATAGCCTTGCAAACATACCAACTGAATGAGATATACTCTACGCGTTTCTGCAATTTCTGTGCCTTGACCATAGCTAGCGTTTGGTCGACAATCTGCTGTTCGCGTTCGGGGGTGGCGTGCTTCTTGATTTCGAGAATATATTGGGTGGTCTTGTCACTCAGTCCGGCTTGCAGATACTCGCGCAACGTTGGCAACTCCTCTCCATTACCTAACAAGGTTTTGCGTACCTTGGCATAGGGAGTTTTCTGGATGGTTACCTCCTTCACAACAGGGTGCTTTGCTCCATGTACAACCACAATCGAATCGTCGGAGGTGAAGTTGATGTCAAATTCACTGCCATAGATGTCGAAGTTCATGGCATTCTGAATCGAACTAATGGAGTTCTCAAACGACCCCGGAGTGTTCCAAAACCCGCGGTGTGCAATGACAACATTCTTTGAGGTACGAGCTGCCTGCTTGTACTTCTTTGCCTCGACGTGTGTGCCTACACACAAGAGTGCTAAACCTACAAGAAATACTCTTTTCATGATAGATACTTTTAGATTGATTTGATTATACGTTAATTTTCTTCTGCTTGTAATCTATTTATACACTGTTGCAACGATGTCTCCCAGTACGGTATGTCAATGCCAAATGTCTGCTTAATCTTGCTTTTGTCGAGTACTGAATAGGCCGGACGCCGCGCCACCGACGGATATGCTGCTGTGCAACAAGGTACGACACGACAATCGGTGCGATGAGCCTCTCGTACAATGGCGCAAGCGAAGTCGTACCATGTGCAGACTCCTTCGTTGCTATAGTGATAGAGTCCCTCGTGCCCGATGTAATGTTCTTGCTCAATAAGCCCAAATAGCAGGCAAGCCAAATCTCTCGCATAGGTAGGTGTCCCCGTTTGGTCGGATACCACTTGCACCTTATCTCGTTCGGCAGTGAGGCGTAGCATCGTTTTCAGAAAATTATTTCCATATTCTGAATAGAGCCATGATGTACGGATAATGAGTGACTTACACCCTGTTTGTTCAATCAAAACTTCTCCTTGTCGTTTGGTTGCTCCATAGGCTGTCGTAGGGTGAGGGGTGTCTGTTTCGGCATAGGGAGTAGTCGCTTCACCGTCGAACACATAGTCTGTCGAGATGTGAAATAGGGTAGCATCGGCTTCGGTTGCCACGCGTGCCAGCAATCCCACCGCATCGCTGTTGATGCGTTGTGCCTCCTCGCGATTGCTCTCTGCCCGATCGACTTGTGTGTAGGCTGCGCAGTTGACTAGGATGTCGATGTGATGGTCGCCAACAAACTTCCGCACGGCACGCTCATCGGTGATGTCCAACTCGGCACGGCCGGTATAGTGATAGCAATTGGTGAGCGATGTTGCCCCCAGTAGACGCATCTCGCGCCCCAACTGTCCGTTAGCACCTGTCACCAAGATATTATGCATGGTCGTGGGGAATGTAGTCAAACAACTCTTCGCTCTGGGCAAGCGTCGGATGATGTCGGTCTTTGTCGGAGAGTATGACCTCTTCGGGACGCAATCGCCAATCGATGGCCAATTGTGGGTCGTTCCACGCGATAGCGCCCTCGGCTGAGGGCGTGTAGAAGTTATCGCACTTATATTGGAAAATAGCCTCTTTGCTGAGTACGGCAAATCCGTGGGCAAAACCTCGTGGAATGAAGAGCTGATGCCGATTCTGTGCGGTGAGTTCCACAGCCACATATTGTCCGAAGGTGGGGGAGCCACGACGAATATCCACGGCTACATCCCACACAACTCCCTCGATTACGCGTACTAATTTGGCTTGCGCATATGCTCCTCGCTGGAAGTGTAACCCACGCACTACTCCGTAGGTGGAACGCGACTCATTGTCTTGCACAAAATGCACAGGACACACCATCTCGTCGAAACGTCGTTGGTTATAGCTCTCAAAGAAGTAGCCACGTGCATCCTCGAATAGATCGGGCTTGATGATGATCACCCCCTCGATATGCGTTTTTGTCACCTTCATCCTCGGTGTGTGTTAGTTTAGTTTGTGGTCGGCAATTCGCAATAGATACTCTCCATAGGGATTGCTGGCCATTACCATCGCTTCGCTGATGAGGCGTTCGCGTGTAATCCATCCCTGTTGATAGGCAATCTCCTCCAAGCAAGCAATCTTCACCCCTTGACGTTTCTCGATTACCTCCACAAAGATAGATGCTTCAGCCAACGAGTCGTGTGTTCCGGTGTCGAGCCATGCATAACCCAGCGAGAACGGTTCGACACGCAAGTTCCCAGCACGAAGGAAGGTCTGATTCACAGTGGTAATCTCCAATTCACCTCGTGCCGATGGCGTGATGTGTTTGGCTACCTCCACTACCTCGTTGGGATAGAAGTAGAGTCCCACCACAGCGTAGTTTGATTTGGGATACTTAGGCTTCTCTTCGATAGAGAGACAACGCCCTTTGTGGTCGAATTCTGCGACTCCATATCGTGCTGGGTCGTTCACTCGATACCCGAAAATCGTAGCTTGCCCATCTTGCTCGGCAGCCACTACAGCGCCCCTTAGCATCTCTGAGAGTCCTGCGCCATAGAAGATATTGTCACCTAACACCAAGCACACCGTGTCGTTGCCGATAAAGCGCTCCCCGATAAGAAAGGCTTGTGCCAACCCATCGGGCGAAGGCTGTTCGGCGTACTCCAACCGAATGCCATATGCTGCCCCATCGCCTAACAATCGCTGAAAGTATGGCATATCCATAGGAGTGGTGATGATGAGAATCTCCCGAATACCCGCCAACATCAGTACCGATAGTGGGTAGTAGATCATGGGTTTGTCGTATATAGGCAACAACTGCTTGCTTACACCTTTGGTGATGGGGTAGAGTCGTGTTCCCGACCCTCCTGCCAATACGATTCCTTTCATAGTCGTGACCTCTTATATACAAAGATAAGACATTTTCCGTAAATAGACAAATCTAATCAAAACACCGACTAATTTTTTTGCAATCTACGTAGAACCTGCACAATCAAATCGGAAATGCGATGGGTGGTGAAGAAAAATAACATCTAGGGTCGATTTTCTCAGCCGAAAATCGTATCTTTGTGCATCGCGCGATTGTACTTGATGAGCGATACAACACTAACACCTTTTAACGAACAGAATTCTACTATGTGGAAGTTTTTACAGCCGGCGGCACACCGGCCTCAGTTGCCCGATGATAAAGTCGACGGCACTTACCGCAAACTCCGTCTTCAAGTCTTCTTGGGCATCTTCATCGGCTATGCCGGGTATTATCTTGTGCGCAAAAACTTCTCGTTGGCCATGCCAGCGCTCGAGGAGATGGGCTACGATAAGTCCGATTTGGGTTGGGCACTCTCGGCGGTGTCGATTGCCTATGGTATCAGTAAATTTGTGATGGGTACCGTCTCCGATCGAAGCAATGCACGTGTGTTTATCCCGCTGGGGTTGGTTGCATCGGCACTCATCATGATTCTCATGGGATTGCTTCCTTGGGGGGCTATGCGCATCTCAGCTGCCGTGGTGCTGATGTTCTGCTTGCTCTTTGTCAATGGCTGGATGCAGGGTATGGGATGGCCTCCTTGCGGACGTGTTATGACACATTGGTTCACCAACAAGGAGCGTGGCGTGATGATGTCTATCTGGAATGTGGCACACAATATCGGTGGTGCGGCAATGGCACCGTTGGCAGTGTGGGGCATTGCAG
>CAYUJP010000116.1:0-4479 GCA_964445055.1 uncultured Alistipes sp. | reverse complement strand
CCGAAGATGTGGTTGCATGCTCCCGTGCCATAGAGCATCTGTTGCGAAGCATCTAAAATGAGATAGAAGGTATCCTCATCGGCTGATAGGGGCTCCGACTCCATCTCTATGACATTCCACTGTGTTCCCTCCAATGGGAGGTTCTCCTTCGAGCCTTGGCAACTTAGCAATGTTGCGGCTACCGCAAATAGACTAATCAATCGTTTCATAATCAATCGCTGTTTGTGAAGTATAAAAAATATCGGAGGGAAGTGTTTCGCCTCCCTCCGATAGAAGCGTTTACAAACGTTTAGTACTCGAGTTTCGAGAGACGCTGATAACCGGCATAGCGCCACTTGGCATTCTCCTCGGCTGCTGCGAACAACTCACCGGCCTCGCCAGGGAAGGTCTTCAACAGCGAGGTGTAACGTACCTCCTGCATCAGGAAATCCTGGAACTTCGACCAATCAGGTTCTTTCGAATCCAGCACAAACGGGTTCTTGCCGGCTTCGGCCAACTGCGGATTGTAGTGCCACAGGTGCCAATAACCGCAAGCTACAGCCTCCTTGCCGACATTCGGTGTGCGAGCCATGCCGCCCTTGATGCCGTGGTTGATACAAGGTGCGTAGGCAATAATCAACGACGGACCGGGATAAGCCTCAGCTTCCTTCAGTACGTTGAGCAATTGAGCTTGCGATGCACCAATCGATACTTGGGCTACATAGACATAGCCGTAAGTCATGGCCATTGCACCAATATCCTTCTTGCGGATGCGCTTACCGCTCGATGCAAACTTCGCTACTGCACCGATAGGGGTAGCCTTGGATGACTGACCGCCGGTGTTGGAGTAGACCTCGGTATCGATGATGAGGATGTTGACATCCTGACCAGATGCCAATACGTGGTCAACACCACCGTAACCAATATCGTAGCCCCATCCGTCGCCACCGATAATCCACTGCGATTTCTTCACCAACAAGTCTTTGCTGTCGAGAATCTCACGACATGTGTCGCAACCGCAAGCCTCCATAAGCGGAATCAAGCGAGCACTTACTTCGGTCGAACGAGTCAGCGAGTTGCGTGCGGCAATCCACTCGTTCATGACACCTTTGAGCTCCTCAGAACAGTCAGGACACTCGGCAATGGCGTGCTCCATGAGGTGCTGAATCTTGTCGCGCTGTTTCTCAATGGCTACGTGCATACCCAAACCAAACTCGGCATTATCCTCGAAGAGTGAGTTGGCCCATGCAGGACCCTCGCCCTTAGCATTGGTGCAGTAGGGCGTCGAAGGAGCCGAACCTGAATAGATGGAGGTACAACCTGTGGCATTGGCTACCATCATCTGGTTGCCAAAGAGTTGGGTGATGGCCTTGATGTAGGGAGTTTCACCGCAACCGGCGCAAGCACCGGAGAACTCAAAGAGAGGCTGTGCAAATTGCAGATTCTTGACAGACTTGGTCTTGTCGACAACCTCCTTGTAGCCCACCTTCTCGTTGCAATAGTTCCAATTTGCTTCTTCTGCAGCCTGCGACTCAAGTGACTTCATAGTCAGCGCCTTGGTCTTGGCAGGACATACGTCTACACAGTTGCCACAACCCGTACAGTCGAGCGGTGATACCTGAATACGGAACTTATAGGCTTTGGTTTCACCCAATCCCTGCTTCCATGCCGTGCCCGATGCTGCGGCCTCCTCCTCAGTAGCCAAGAAAGGACGTATGGCAGCGTGAGGACAGATGTAGGCACACTGGTTACACTGAATACAGTTGTCGACTTGCCACTCGGGTACCTTCACAGCGATACCACGCTTCTCCCAGGCTGCTGTACCATTGTCCCAAGTTCCATCTTCGCGGCCATTGAATGCCGATACGGGAAGTTGGTCACCTTTGAGGGCATTGATGGGGTCAACAATCTGCTGCACAAATGCAGGACGGTTGGCATCGATGCTCTTAGCGGCCTCCTTCACTTCGAGGGTAGCCCATGCGGCGGGTACCTCTACGCGCTCTACATACTTACCACCGGCATCGACAGCGTTGTAGTTCATGTTGACGATATCTTCGCCCTTCTTGCCGTAGGTCTTCTGAATGGCGTGCTTCATCTCCTCTACCGCCTTCTCAAAAGGAATCACCTCAGCTATTTTGAAGAATGCAGACTGCATGATGGTGTTGGTACGCGAGCCCAAGCCCAACTCAGCGGCAATCTTCGTTGCATTGATGATATAGAACTTAATCTCATTCTTTGCCAAGTAGACCTTCATATGGTCGGGTAGTGTGCGGCAAGTGGTTTCGGCATCATGTACGGAGTTCAGCAAGAACGAACCGCCCTTCTTCAAACCCTTCAGCACATCGTACTTATCGACATACGACGGAACGTGGCATGCCACAAAATCGGGTGTGGTGACCAAGTAGGGCGAAGTGATGGGACTGTCACCGAAACGCAAGTGCGACGAGGTGTATCCTCCCGACTTTTTGGAGTCGTAAGCGAAGTAGGCTTGGCAATATTTGTCGGTCGAACCACCGATAATCTTGATGGAGTTCTTGTTGGCACCCACCGTACCATCGGCACCCAAACCAAAGAAGAGCGCTTCGAATGTGCCGGGCTTGGCCATGGAGATCTCCTCACCTACGGGCAACGAGCGGAAGGTGACATCGTCGTTGATACCCACAGTGAATTGATTCTTCGGTGTCTCAGCCTTCAGATTCTCGAATACCGCCAACATCTGAGCCGGGGTAGTATCTTTCGAGGAGAGTCCGTAGCGACCGCCGATGATGAGCGGTTTGTTTTGCAACGAAGTGTCGGTTGCGTAAACCTCCACAACATCCAAGTAGAGCGGATCGCCATTGGCTCCGGGCTCCTTGGTGCGGTCGAGCACGCAGATGCGCTTGGTTGTAGCAGGAACCACATCCAACAGATATTTTGCAGAGAACGGACGATAAAGGTGTACGGTGATAACACCCACCTTCTCGCCACGTGCGTTGAGGTAGTCGACAGTCTCTTTCAGCGTGTCGGTTACCGAACCCATAGCGATGACAATCTGCTCGGCATCAGCGGCACCATAGTAGACGAAAGGTTTGTAATCACGACCGGTGATGGCAGAAATCTCACGCATTGCCTCCGCTACCATATCGGGAACAGCGTTGTAGAACTTGTTCGAAGCCTCGCGTGTTTGGAAGTAGATATCGGGGTTCTGCGCAGTACCACGAGTTACAGGATGTGCCGGATTCAGCGAGCGAGCGCGGAACTCTTTGAGTGCATCGCGATCGAGCATTGCGGTGAGACGAGCCTCATCGATGAGCTCAATCTTCTGAATCTCATGCGAGGTGCGGAATCCATCGAAGAAATGGATGAAAGGAATACGCGATTTGAGCGCTACGATGTGGGCAACACCTGCCAAATCCATAACCTCCTGCACAGAAGAGGTCGCCAACATGGCAAAACCGGTCTGACGTGTGGCCATGACATCTTGGTGGTCGCCGAAGATTGAGAGCGACTGTGCTGCCAAGGCACGTGCCGAGACGTGGAAGACACCGGGGAGCAACTCACCCGCAATCTTGTACATGTTGGGAATCATCAGCAACAAACCTTGCGATGCGGTAAATGTCGATGTCAAGGCTCCGCTCTGCAACGAACCGTGTACAGCACCGGCTGCACCGGCTTCCGACTGCATCTCGACGACCTTAACCGTCTCACCAAATATATTCTTGCGACCTTGTGCCGCCCACTCATCGACCAACTCAGCCATGGTCGACGACGGTGTGATGGGGTAGATTGCCGCCACCTCCGAAAAGAGGTAAGCGATATGCGCTGCGGCATAGTTACCATCGCACGTGATAAATTTCTTTTCTGCCATATTGAAAATTTGAATTCTGTTAATTGTCAAATAGTTATGTGTAATACCGCATTCTAAAACTTGACAAAGATAGCTATTTTCACTTAGAGTACATAGGTTTTTTGTCGTTAGTTTTTTAACAGAAGAAGATAACTCAGCGTGTGTAATTGTTCAAATTTCATTCCGTTGTGTATGATGGGGACTATGGGTGAACCGACGAGTGGATGAGCCTCTTCTTTGAAATGTTCAAAAAGACTGTTTTATCTCACTTTTGCCCATTCTTTGCAGGAAGTTCATGTAAGAAGGTGCAACGCACACAAAACGTACAAAAAATAGAGTATCTTTGCTCACAAATATCTTGTCATGATAACCTACGCTCGATATACACTTCCCAATGGACTGACGGTGGTTGTCAATCGCGATCATCAGTCGAAGTTGGCCGCAGTGAACATGCTCTACAAGGTTGGGTCGCGCAACGAATCTCCGGAACGTACGGGGTTTGCTCATCTGTTTGAACATCTGATGTTTCGGGGAACACATCAAGTCCCGGATTTCGATTTACCCGTGCAGATGGCGTGTGGCGAGAACAATGCCTTTACCAACAACGATTATACAGACTTTTATATTACCCTGCCCAAGGATAACATCGAGACTGCCTTTTGGTTGGAGGCAGA
>CAYUJP010000115.1:0-4491 GCA_964445055.1 uncultured Alistipes sp. | reverse complement strand
ATTTTCATATCGAAAACAATATTTGCCAAAAATTCTTTGCTTTTATTTTGAAAATAGACGGTTTGTATGTTTCTTTGTGCCCAAAAGAAGTAGTTTTCGAAAACCTGATTTATGACAAAGCAATTCGATGTGATTATTATAGGAGGTGGTGCCACCGGAGCAGGTGTTGCGCGTGACTGCGCATTGCGAGGTGTGCGCGCCTTGTTGCTCGAACGAGGTGACATCGCTACAGGTGCTACGGGACGCAATCACGGTTTGTTGCACAGTGGAGCACGCTATGCGGTTACCGACCGCGAATCGGCAGAGGAGTGCATCAAGGAGAATACCATTCTGCGACATGTTGCCAGCCACTGCGTCGAACCTACCGATGGACTCTTCATCTCGTTGCCCGAAGATGGATTGGAGTTTCAGACAAAGTTCATCGAGGCGTGCCATGCTGCGGGCATCCGTGCCGATGCTATCGACCCCAAGGAGGCGTTGCGTATCGAACCTTCGGCCAATCCCGCTATGGTGGGTGCCGTGCGTGTTCCCGATGGGGCCATTGACCCCTTCCGCTTGACGGTTGCCAATGTGGTCGATGCACGATTGCATGGTGCTGAGGTATTGACCTACCACGAGGTGCTCGACCTCATTCGCGATGGAGAGCGTATCGTGGGTGTGAAGGTGCTCAACCACCTTACGGGCGACACTGTGACCTATCACGCCCCCATTGTAGTCAATGCCGGTGGCATTTGGGGACACAACATCGCCAAGAAAGCGGGTGTTACCGTCAACATGCTCCCCGCCAAAGGCTCGTTGCTCATCTTCGGCCACCGTGTCAACAACATCGTCTTGAATCGTTGTCGCAAACCTGCCGATGCCGATATTTTGGTGCCGGGCGACACCATCTGTCTCATTGGTACCACTTCGAGCAAAGTCCCCTTCGACGAGGTCGACAACATGACCGTCACATCCGACGAGGTCGATTTGTTGTTGCGCGAGGGCGCAAAACTTGCCCCCTCGTTGGCTCATACACGCATCCTTCGTGCCTATGCCGGTGTGCGTCCGTTGGTTGCATCCGACGATGACCCCAGCGGCCGTAGCGTCAGCCGAGGTATCGTTGTGCTCGACCATGCCACACGCGATGGGGTAGAGGGATTCATCACCATCACCGGAGGAAAACTCATGACCTATCGTCTGATGGCGGAGTGGACCACCGACCTCATCTGCAAGAAACTCAATCGCACGGCGCGTTGCCTCACCGCCGAGTTGCCGTTGCCCGGTTCGCGTGTTGCTGCCGACGATGTAGATCGTGCCATGACGCAGTTGCCTCAGCTACAACGTCGTGCTGCCATCTACCGTCATGGCGAGTTGGCTCAGCCTCTTGCCGAGGCTCCTGCCGAGGAACGCACGTTGGTGTGCGAGTGCGAGGAGGTCTCTGTGGCCGAAGTGAAGTATGCCATCGAGAAGCAGCATGTTCACAACTTGGTCGACCTACGTCGTCGCACGCGTGTGGGCATGGGTACTTGTCAGGGCGAGTTGTGTGCTTGTCGTGCCTCTGCGGTGATGGCTACAGCCAACAACTGTGGCGCTACACGTGCCAAGGCCGACCTGCGTACCTTCCTCAACGAACGTTGGAAGGGAATGTCGCCTGTTGCATGGGGCGATACATTGCGCGAGAGCGACTTCTCGCGTTGGCTCTATGGCGGTGTCTGTGGCATCGCCTCCACATCCGAAAAATAAACGTCTGACGATATGAAATTCGACTCTTTGATTATCGGTGGCGGACTCGCCGGTTTGGCGTGTGGTGTGCGTCTTGCTTCGGCAGGTCGTCGTTGTGCCGTCGTCACATCGGGACAGAGCGCGTTGCACTTCTCTTCGGGCTCATTCGACCTGCTCAATGCACTGCCCGATGGCGAAGCGGTTACAGCCCCTCAGCAGGCCATCGAAACACTCATAGCACAAGCGCCTCAGCACCCTTATGCGTTGTTGGGTGCTGAACGTTTTACAACCTATGCTACCGAGGCCTCCGCACTGTTGCGCGAGGCAGGCATCGCTATGGTGGGCGATGCCACACACAACCACTATCGCCTTAGCCCCATTGGAGAGTTGCGTCCTACGTGGCTCACCTGTGCCGACTATCTTCACACCGATGCCTCTGCATCGCTCCCCTGGAAACGGGTAGCAGTAGTGTCGTTGGCAGGTTACATTGATTTCTACAGTAGCTATCTCATCGACGGGTTGCAACGCTCCGGAGCGACCTGCGTTGCCCATACTCTGCATCTCGGGGCGCTCGATGCCCTGCGTCAGAATTCCACGGAGATGCGTGCCATTCAGATTGCACGCCTGCTCGACCGTCAAGCCGCGCTCGACGAACTGTTGCAACTCTTGCGTCGTGTCATCTCCGACGAGGAGGCTGTGTTGCTTCCTGCTGTCTTGGGTCTCGAACGTACCGATGTGTGCGATTACCTCTCATCGGCATTGGGTCGTCCCGTAGCACTGCTCGCTACACTTCCCACATCGGTGTGTGGCTATCGCATGCAACAACAACTCATTGCCTGTTTCCGTCGCTTGGGAGGAATGCTCCTCGCGGGCGACACCGTTGTGCGGGCACAGGTTGCCGACAACCGTGTGCAGGCGCTCTACACCGTGGCGCACGACGACGAGCCTCTGGAGGCCGAACAGGTGATACTTGCTTCGGGAGGCATCTTCAGCCGAGGATTGGTTGCCGGGCAGACCGCGTTGCGTGAGCCGCTCTTCGACCTCGATGTCGACACGGCAACCGACCGCAACGAGTGGTACAATCGCGACCTCTTCGCCAAGCAACCCTTTGCTCGTTTCGGTGTGCGCACTACTGCCGATTTCCAAGCGTTGCGTGGAGGGGTACCTATCGAGAATCTTCATGTCATCGGTGCTTCGCTTGCAGGCTTCGATGCGGTAACCGAGGGCTGTGGCGCGGGTGTGTCGTTGCTCACTGCACTCTGTGTGGCAGACCAAATCATTAAATAAGTTGTGGTTATGATGACGGAAAATAGCGAAAATAATTTCGAACAGTGTATCAAGTGTACGGTCTGCACCGCCTATTGTCCGGTTGCTGCGGTCAATCCGCTCTATCCGGGCCCGAAGCAGGCAGGCCCCGATGGGGAGCGTTTGCGCCTGAAACAGGAGGCATTCTTCGACGAGTCGCTCAAGATGTGCCTCAACTGCAAACGTTGCGAGGTGGCATGCCCCTCCAATGTCCGTATTGGCGACATCATCCAGTCGGCGCGCATCAAATATAGCCACAAACGTCCGGGGTTGCGCGAATTCATGCTTGCCAACACCGATTTGGTAGGCTCGCTCACCACTCCCGTAGCACCCCTCGTCAACAGTGTGGTAGCGTGGCGTCCTGTGAAGGTGGCTATGGACCGCTTGATGGGCATCGACCACCGCCGTATCTTCCCCAAATATGCGGGACAGAAGTTCACCTCGTGGATGCGGGGACAACGTGCCAAGCAGGCAACATTCGCACAGCAGGTGAGCTACTTCCACGGTTGCTATGTCAACTACAACAACCCGCAGTTGGGCAAAGATTTTGTGAAAGTGATGAATGCGCTCGGCATAGGTGTGCAGTTGCTCCCCAAGGAGAAGTGTTGTGGCGTTGCCCTCATCTCCAACGGACTCATCGACCAAGCCCGCAAACAGGCACAGAGCAACACCGATGCCATACGTCAAGCCGTCTCATCGGGACATCCCGTGCTTGCCACCTCATCGACGTGTACCTTCACGTTGCGCGACGAGTATCCCCATCTGTTGCAGGTGGAGAATGCCGACGTACGTACGCACATCGAGTTGGCGACACGCTACGTCTATCGTCTGCTCTCCGAGGGCAAAGTGCAACTGCACTGGAAGCAACACCGGCCCAAACTTCGTGTTGCCTACCACACCCCGTGCCACCTCGAACGATTGGGATGGTCGTGCTACTCCATCGAATTGTTGCGCATGATTCCCTCTGTCGAGCTTACCGTGCTCGATTCGCAGTGCTGTGGCATCGCCGGCACCTATGGTTTCAAGAAGGAGAACTATGCCACCTCGCAGGCCATTGGCGAGAGCCTTTTCCGCAAAATCGAGGCATCGGGTTGCGACCTTGTTGCCACCGATTGCGAGACCTGCAAGTGGCAAATCGAGATGTCTACCTCCAAGCAGGTAGCACACCCGCTGTCGCTCCTTGCCGCCGCATTGGAGGACGAATAGCCGTTTTGCCTCCGCTACACCGATAGCGCTTGCTGTTCGATGCGAGGCATCGACTTGCGCTTGCAACAATGTCCCGTTTCGTTCGAAATGGCGACTCATTTTGCAATTCATACATCGTCTCTTACATTTCGTACAGTCTCGGATTTTATCTGAGACTGTACGATTTCTTTTTTCAACCTTTGTATTCGGATAAGACATCGAGTAACGATGGATGTTTCGATGGAGGGTCCGAACCTCGTTTGGCGAAACCTATTTTAAACGTACAAATTATGATATCTG
>CAYUJP010000114.1:0-4512 GCA_964445055.1 uncultured Alistipes sp. | reverse complement strand
GAAGATGGTGATGGAATTGACCCCTATCACCTGAAACGGCAACACCCACCCTTTGTATCCCTTCACATCGATAAGCCAATAGAAGAGGGCAAGCAGGCCAAACGAATAGCCCGCAACAACACACACAAATGAGCTGGTCCACAATTTCTTGTTCAGCGGGAAGGTCGTGCTCCACAGGATGCCTATCAGGGTCAGACACACGGCGATAACGAGCAATCCCATCGCCTTCTTGTCGGGTGTCCATCGCGGACTCTCATACCGCAGAAACTCTCCGGCCATCATGCCCAACATGGCCGTCACGACAGCAGGCAACGTAGAGAGCAACCCCTCCGGGTCAAAGATATCTTCGTAGAGTCGCCCGGGAAGGAACAACCTATCCACATATCCCACGATTGTCCCCTCCATCGAGTAGCCATCGGCCCCACTCGGAGCATCGGGAGCCACGACAGTTGCAAGCAACAGCCAGTAACCTATCAGCACGACCGCAGCCAAGGCGATACGTGCCTTTGTGCGGAAGTTCAGATAAATCACCGCCGCTATCGCCCATGCAATGCCTATGCGTCCGAGCACACTCGCCGTACGTATGGGCCACTGCAACTGCAACAAGCCGTTGCAGATGAGTCCCAAGAGGACCAAGGTCGCGCCCCGGCGCAAAATCTGACCATAAAGCGCCGCTCGACTTGCCCCCTGTTGTTGCCGTTTGTAGAGCGAGAAGGGATACGACACCCCTGCAACGAACAGAAAGAGGGGAAATATGGTGTCGTGGTGCGTGAAACCATGCCACGCAGGATGTTGCATCGTCTCGGCAATCGCATCGGCAAACGTCCCGGGGAAGAGTTTGCACACGTTGATTACAAGGGTGGCAAAACCCATGATAAAGAGCATGTCGAATCCTCGCAATACATCCAAGGAGAGAAGTCTGCTCGAAAGTTTGGGGTCACTCATCGTCTATGTCGGTTTTAGGTTACAGTTCGTCTTTTTGCCTACTTGTTGAGAATCTTCATCTGTTCATGCACCGACTCCTCATGAATCGCCTGAAGCAGCATGCGGATAAAATCGGGATTGATGCCCAACTCCACAGCTTGACTACCCCGCTTGCTGAGAATCTCATCGTAGCGTTTGGCCTGCAATATCGGCATGCTGTGCTCCTTCTTGTATTGACCAATCTCCCGCGATATGCGCATACGCTTGGCCATCAGGGCCAGAAGGTCGTTGTCGAGGTGGTCTATCTGCTGACGCAACTCCGCAAGGCTCTCTGTAGTTTGCGTGGTCTCACGCATCACAAGTGTATGCAGAATGTAGGAGAGCACGTCGGGAGTCACCTGCTGTTGCTTGTCGCTCCATGCCTCGTCGGGCGAGCAGTGCGACTCGATAATCAACCCGTCGAATCCCAAATCCATAGCCTCCTGCGACAGGGGGGCAACCAGCTCCCGTTTGCCTCCTATATGACTTGGGTCACACAGAAGCGGCAACGCGGGCAACCGTCGGTGCAACTCAATCGGGATATGCCACTGAGGAGTATTGCGATAGATCGTCTTGTCGTAGCTGCTGAATCCGCGATGGATTGCACCCAGCTTTCGCAACCCCACATTGTAGAGACGCTCGATAGCCCCTATCCACAGCTCCAAGTCGGGATTTACCGGGTTCTTCACCAGCACCGGGATGTCGACACCCCGCAGAGCATTTGCCAGCTCCTGCATGGCAAAGGGGTTTGCCGACGTGCGTGCGCCAATCCACAGCAGGTCGATGCCCGCCTTGAGCGCCTCGAACACGTGGCGTTCGGTAGCCACCTCCGTGGCCACATACATCCCCGTTTCGGCCTTCACACGTTGCAACCAGCGAAGGCCCTCGACCCCGACACCTTCGAAACCGCCCGGCTTCGTGCGAGGTTTCCAGATTCCGGCACGAAAGATATGTACCTTATGTTGTGCCAGCTGTCGCGCTGCGCTGAGTACCTGCTCCTCGGTCTCTGCACTGCAGGGGCCCGCAATCACCAGAGGTCTGCGCGTAGGGACACCCGGCAGGATGATCGATTCTAAGTCATTCATTTCCATGGTCTATCTATTTCTTGATTTGTTCTTGAAAAGCGGGATACTCGCCCAATATCCGTAAATCTTTGGTCAAGGGGACGATTGCATCGATTGCCTGCTTGTAACGGGTGTAGTCGGCAAACGCAACATCGACATAGAAGCGATACTCCCACTCGCACCCGATGATGGGCATCGACTGTATCTTGGTGAGATTGATGTCGTAGAACGACAGGATGGTCAGCACCTTCGAGAGGCTTCCCTGTGTGTGAGGCAGGCTGAAGACCAACGACGCCTTATCGACCCTGCTTCCTGCAACATATTGCTCGGCACACGAGCGGTCTGCCAGTATCAAGAAACGGGTGAAATTGCGTTTGTTCGTCTCTATCCCCTCCTCCAAGATGGATAGCCCATAGTGCAATGCCGCCATCTTGCTGCAGATGGCGGCATGTCCGACGAGATGTTGAGTGGCTATCTCGGCGGCACTTCCTGCGGTGTCGTCCTTCTCCACAGCCTTCAGCTGAGGATGTTGTTTCAGAAATGCCTCGCACTGCATCAGAGCTATCGGATGCGAGTTCACCTCGGTAAGTTGGTCCAACCGTTCGCCCGGAAGAGCGGCCAACACATGCGATATGCGCAACTTGTACTCCCCGATGATTTGCAGGTTACTGCACCTCAGCAGTTCGTGATTCTGGAGCAAGCTTCCGGCTATGGTATTCTCAATAGCGACAATCCCCAGCAGCGAGGTGTCGTCCTGCATCCGCCGGAAGAGCAGATCAAATGTGGCACATGGGAGTATCTCGACCGACTCTCCCGCAAAATAGCCTTTGGCTGCCACCTCATGGAAACATCCCGTTTCACCCTGTATTGCGATTTGCTTCATCTTTCTGCTATTAAAAAATCCCGTCCTTCAAAAGAACGGGATTCATACGATATTATCAATTTCAGCACACAACCCCGTTTCCTATCGACTAAAATAGAAAAAGTAAAAAAAGTTCTGTGCAAAATTCGACAAACTCATCTTCTGTGGTTTTGTTATTACAAATGTACAAATAACTTTTTATTTTGCAAACTTTTGTTTCACATTCGCCCAAACTCATCGGCAGTGCGCATGTATCAAACGCATCTTTATCAACCACATAGGTCCACTGTTTTTGTTTGGCCACCTCCTACAAGCCGCACCCCAAAAGCCCTTACTCGGCTTTTGGGATGCAATCAACAAGGTCGTAGATTGGAGGTTCTACTCCCAATCCGTAATCTCGCCACCGATGGAGATTTTGATGTTCGACGGGCTGTCGCTCAAAGTCACCGTCACGGTGTGGGTGGTACCCGCCTTGAACACAAACTTGCTCTCGACCAGGTAGGAGACACCGCTTGCCGTAATCTCGATAAACGGCAGGAAGTTGTCGAGCCGTTGCGGGACGATGATTGCCTCATACTTGACCGACTCCTCGTCGGCGGAGAGGGGCTTGGCTGTGATGCTCTGCACCGATTCGTGCGCATTTTTGACCACCTCACCGGTAGCGAGGTCGATGTAGGCCGCAGGAACCGTATTGTGGATGCGTACCACCGCATCGGTGGGGAGACTTCCGCTGTAGTCGGCACTCTTGACCAAGTCGACCACCAGTCGGCTCATCTTGTGCGAGAAGGTCAGCGGCACCTGCTCCACCTGACTGACCCCCGCAGTCTTGGCCCAGAGGAAGTCCGATGCCTCGTAACCGCCCGGCGCATTGTCGCTCTTTGCCACCGACTGGTCCAACGCCACGGCAAACGGATATTCGTCTACCGACGCGGGCGTGGCGTAGGGGTAGTAGGCATATACGTCGAACTTGCCCTCATCCCAGTAGATGGTCGGTGTGGCGGTCCACACCCCACTTGCAAGCACCGTCTTGGCGTTGTTGGCATAGTTGCCCGACACCTGAAGAGGGGTGGCGGTGTCGCCGGAATATTGCGTGACATAGACCCCGATGGCATCGTTCTCGTCGAAGCGATTGCCCGTCACTCGGGTCGAAGTATTGAGATTGACAGCGAATTGCATTACATCCGTTGCGTCGGTCAAACCCTCCATATCGTTAGAGCAGGAGGCTAATGACAGGGCAACGGCTCCTATAGCGAAAATCGTGCTTCGTTTCATCGTAACATACTTTTTTTAGTGTAATACAAATCAGTTCAATCTTGGACGGTCGCCCATCATCACCGGTGCGGCATGCTGCTGAGGCTCCCGACCGCTGTAGTCGCGCCACGGCGTGGTGCGCGTAGCGCGCGTAGCAACACTTGCATCGGTCACATCGTTCTGCACAAACTCCTCGAAGCTGTAGGTCTCGCCGGCAATCGCCTTGATGCGCTTCACGATGGTCTCGCGGCTGATGGTGCTGTAGTAGGGGATGTTGTTGTTCATGCAGCTGGTCTGCTCCGAACGATATACCCCGCGACTGTGCATGTAACCGCCTTCGTAGATGTCGACCATTTGGCTATACTTCTCGTG
>CAYUJP010000113.1:0-4537 GCA_964445055.1 uncultured Alistipes sp. | reverse complement strand
CTTTCACGGCTATCATGTCAAACGTCTTGCCGTTGATTTCCATACTGCGGCGCAGTCCTGACATCGTCATGGATTGTGTTTGATAGTTCAGAATTACCAAGGTAGAAACCCAAACAGCGGCAACGTTTACATCTATTTGGAAGTGATAGGATACGAGAAGCCCCCGTCGCTTAAATAACGCGGAAAGCCCCGACTGATACAAGACCGGCCAAAACTCTTTTAGAGCTTTAAATATTTTTCGACGTACCACCTTTCGAAGTCCCCACTCTCGTCCCAATGAGAGAAGCGATTAAAGAGGAACGCCTTCAGAGTTGCAGGACGACCATCCATAGATTGAAAATCGGACAGCCCGGCATCAGCGAATTCCTGAATCACCTGCGACAACAACTGCGACTCTTCGCTGTTTTCGTCAACGAAAGTAGCATCGGCAAAGGAGACCCAACAAGCCTCCCAGTTCCAGAGCTGCGCCTTCTCCGGGTCTTTACCTTCGAAAGGGTTCTGCGCCTCCCCTTTGAAGAAGCGGCAGAATTGCAGAAGTTCAGATTTACTCATAACCCAATTTGAATTTATGAAGATGGTCTGCATGAAGTCCGCGTGTCGGGGCAAAAGTACTAATCCGATTTTAGTTTTAGATTCGGAACTTTTGCAAGATAGATAGCCATCACCTCTCGCCACCCGAATGGATCCCATTTTCCGACATGAGAAGCGACCCAATTGGCCATAGAACGTTGGGGATCACTTTCGTCAATTTGGCCCTGCAGGTCTTCGCAGACGAACTTTTCTGCGGCCCAAAGTTCTCCTTCAGGAGTTTGGTCGAACTGCTCCGGGCACAAAGCCTCGCCTTTGTAGAAAAGACAGAATTTAAGCAGTTGAGCTTCAGTCATATTAGATAATTTTTGCGGCTGCTACGCCTCGCTCGCTCTGATGTAGTCCAGATACTCCCGTGCCTCGAACGGTGTCAGACACAGAATGCACTCCACTACGTCCAACCACTCCTCCTCGGTTAGTTCGCTCATCTTCATGTGCTGTGCTCTCTCCCACCTGTTCATCAGGTCGCGGTTGCTGTCCCCCTCGCCCGGTAGCTTCGGTGCGAGGTTGTACGTTAGTTTTCTCATGGTCTTTTCTTTTTTTGAGCTATCTTTCCGCGTTAGGTGCAACTTTCACCTTGTCTCACGGATTGTTCTCGCTACTCAATCGGGTTTTCGACCTATCCCAAACTTGCGCCTGAGGTAGGGACGCACCCATGGCACAACAATCCATGCCAGGGCAATGGAGAGACCATGCCACGCACCGGTCATGCTACGGTCGGTGCAATAGAACGCATAGGCTTGGGGCAACGCCAAGCAACACATACATACTCCGAAGAGCGATAGGTAGTACATCAACTTTCGCGTGTTCATATCAGTGTGGCGTTTTTCCGATTGTGCGTATCGCATATACCGCAACGGTAGGGCGACATCTTCCCCTGAGACGATACGCCCGGAGCAATATCCTTCGCCTTCTCTTCAGCTTACTCTTTACTCTTTGGGCAACGCTGCCACGCTCTCTTGCGCTACTTGTCGTAGGTAGCCGGCGGTTGCTTCGTCGAGCAATCCATTCGATGCTTGCGCTGAGAATGGTTGTCTCATCACGGTTTGGTAGATGACCGCAGCAATCAGATACGAACCTACATAGCTGGGATGCGAGCCATCCGGCTCATACAACTCCAATTCGGGTCGTTCGCTTCGTACCCGTTGCCACGCATCGCCTACCGGAATATATCCGGCACGACACTGAGCGGCCTCTACCACCACGCGCTCACGAATGCGTTGTTGCATCGTACGGTACTGCTTCATGAAGTCGAAATCGTGATCGGCTCCTTGATAGCCATCGCGTCGTCCCCAAGTCATCTCAATCAGCGGACGCACGTTGGGCGAGTAGCTACGCAAGGTGTCGACAATAGCTTGCATGTGGTGCGTGATATCGCGGTCGTGAGGAGTGCCAATCAACGTCGGATAGAGACTGTGGTCCTGCAATACGGCGTAGTCGTAGCCTCCACGATGTAGCGCATCGCGACAATCGCGACTTTGCAAGTGACGTTGCATGGTACATCCGCCGATGGTGAATGCCTCTACATCCAACTCCACCCCTTCGTAGGCTGCCAATTCGCGTACAATGGCGGGTACAAGGTTGTAGTAGGTGTAGCTGTTTCCCACAAAGAGTATGCGTCGATGCGCTTTAAACTCGATGTTTCCCAGTCGTCGTACATAGACACCCAACCCGTGTTGATTGTAAAATTGACTGTGAGCATCGGCTGTTTCGGCTGGTGCGACAGCCACCCAACGAATGCGCAGCGTATCGTGTACCAAAGCCTTTTTCAGTCGGAAACTGCCTAACACCTTGTAGGAGTTGTTCTCCGCCGATTGATAGAGCCGATGGGTGTAACGACTCTTGCCGATTCGTTGTGTCTTACCGGCCGTGTGCCATCGCCCGCGCTCGTAATACTCCAATCGGTAGTAGGGTGAGGCACTACTGTCGCCTCCGTAACAGAAATCAATGCCGATGCGCTCTCCGCGAGGCAACGAATCCACGGCCACTTCGAAACTCCAAAAATCACCCTCCTGCATCCCCGCAACTCCGGGGTTGTGATTTTTGTCGAGAGTCACAGGTTCGCTACCCGCATAGCGCAACCACCCTTGTTGTGGCGAGTCTGATGCGATACGGTTGTCACCCAACTGTTCGACCTGCGCGGTGTGGTGTGCTTTGTCGAAACTCCACTGTGCCAATGCGGTGGTTGATTGTCCTTGTGCCGAAGCGTAGGTTGCAAGAGCAACCCCCAAAAGAGGTAAAAATCGGTTCATCTTGTCTCTGAAATTTCGTAGTGTAACAAAGATACACCTTTTTGTCGGAATAGGCAATCATCTCGCCGAAAAAAGCTATTTTGGGCAGGCTGATTTTCATTGCATGTACTTCACACTCGACCCTCTGCCGACTCATGTTCGTTAAGTCGCTTAAATCGGCTAAAAACGGGTAAAACAGCGCTGCTTTGTTTTTTCGTGAATAAAAGTTTTCTATTTTTCGGAGGCTAAAGTTGTCTATTTTCGAAATAAAGCGTATTTTTGTACGTTAATAGTGTAGAAATTTAGACGGTTTTAAGCCGTAATTGAGATATGCTGACAGAAGAAGAAAAAAATTCCGGATTGGAGGGACGTATCATCCCCGTTTCCATCGAACAACAGATGAAGTCGGCCTACATCGACTATTCGATGTCGGTCATCGTTTCACGAGCCTTGCCTGATGTTCGCGATGGTCTGAAACCGGTGCATCGTCGAATTCTTTACGACATGAGTACCCAATTGGGACTCTACTCCAATAAACCTACTCGTAAATCGGCACGTATCGTGGGTGATGTGCTGGGTAAGTTCCACCCACACGGCGACTCATCGGTCTACGATGCCATGGTGCGTATGGCGCAAGATTGGTCGTTGCGCTATCCGTTGGTCTTTGGTCAAGGTAACTTCGGTTCGATGGATGGCGACTCTGCAGCCGCCATGCGTTACACCGAGGCACGTATGCGTAAGATTACCGACGAGGTAATGGCCGACATCGACAAGGAAACCATCGACTGGACTACCAATTTCGATGACACACTGAAGGAGCCTACCGTGTTGCCAACGCGTATTCCCCTCTTGTTGGTCAATGGTTCGAGCGGTATCGCTGTAGGTATGGCGACCAACATGGCTCCCCACAACCTGTGTGAGGTGGTCGATGCCTGCTGTGCTTATATCGACAACCACGAGGTATCGTGCGAAGAGTTGTTGCAATATGTCAAAGGCCCCGATTTCCCTACGCATGGCATTATCTATGGCTACGAAGGGGTACGTGAGGCGTTGCTCACCGGTCGTGGACGTGTTGTGATGCGTGCCCGCACCGAGACCGAGGTGACCTCCACGGGCCGTCAGTGCATCATCGTCACCGAGATGCCCTATCAAGTTAACAAGGCCGAGACCATCAAGAAAATCAGCGAGCTGGTCAACGATAAGAAAATCGAAGGCATTGCCGACATCAACGATGAGTCCAACCGCCAGGGTATCCGTATCGTCATCACTCTCAAGCAAGATGCTGTTTCGGAGGTGGTGCTGAACAACCTCTTCAAGGAGACTCCGCTACAGACCACCTTCGCAGTCAACAACATCGCTTTGGTGAAGGGCCGTCCTCGTCAACTCAATCTGCTCGACTTGGTACGTTACTTTGTCGAGCACCGTCACGATGTGGTGGTGCGTCGTACTCGGTTCGATCTGCAGAAGGCCGAGGAGCGTCTGCACATCGTGTTGGGCCTGCTGATTGCACAGGACAACATCGACGAGGTCATCCGCATCATTCGTGCGGCACAATCGCCCGACGAGGCAAAGAATGAACTGGAGGCACGTTTCGGTCTCTCTGAGATACAGGCTTCCGCCATCATCGAGATGCGTCTGCGTGCGCTGACCGGATTGGAGCGGGGCAAGTTGCTTGCCGAGCGCGATGAGTTGGAAAAGCAAATTGCCTACTTCAAGGA
>CAYUJP010000112.1:0-4558 GCA_964445055.1 uncultured Alistipes sp. | reverse complement strand
TTGGGATAGTCCTCTTGTTATTACCATAGGTGGTTCGTATCGATTCTAATTCGATATCGACATGCGAGAGGAGAGCGGGTTGCGGTGTGTAGCTCGCTCTCTTTGTGTCTGTATGACAATAACCGGGGTGATGGTAGCATTCTTCACTCTTGCCCGCCGAACTCGTAGGCTTGCTTTGGCATGGATAAATCAAACGGTCGAACCGAAGAGGTTCGACCGTTTGTATAAACATAACGAATATGTGGGTTACTTCATCTCCGGGCCAAAGGGCTTTGGACGAACCATCTTCTCGCGATAGACGCGACCGAAGGCATCGGTCACCTCGATATCGAGGGTCGATGTGGCCGACTTGGCCTCGATCACAAAGAGTACGTGTTGCTTGTTGCGGAGTCCATAGTCCTCGGCATATTTTCCTTTCCATACGGTGTGCGGAATATCGTAGCTGATGACATAGAGTGGGTCTTCGGTGCGACTACGCTGAATTTTATCAGCCGGTAACTCTACACCATCCTCCTTGACCGAAATTTTCCATGCAGGTTCCCAGCACCAAACATTGATGAATACACGGTTCTTGCCCATCTCCTCTTTGCCAAAGTCGTGGCGTTTGGGGTAGTGTGCAACGAACTTTGCGACATCATCGGAGTTCTGGTAATATTTAGCTACCTCGTTCATGTCGAAGGTGCGGAACTGCTTGTCGCCATCTTCGATGCTGTGATAGGTCCAGTTGAGTTGCTTGCCATCGACCTCAAAGATGGCGTAGCCACAAGGTCCGGCATCGGGGCCTAACATCTGGAAGTGATGTGCTCCGGAGCGCCACCACGAACCGCAGACAGCACCTACATTGTGTTCGATGAGGTGCTCATCGACGCGTGCCAACAAGTTCTTGTGAATGTGGCCCGACACAAAGTGTACATCGTTGAAACCTGCGAAGCAAGCCTTTAGCTCTTCGCTATATTCCGGCTCGCTGTATCCCGGGGTAATCTCATCGTTGTAGGGATTGTAGCGATAGGTTGCGGCATGCATGGCAACCACCACAGGAGCCTTCTTATCCTTGACCAAAGCCAAGTCTCGACGCAACCAATCACGTTGCTCGGCATCGACGCGACGAATGTAGTCGTGCTTGCCGGCGATGTGGTCGGAGTGGTCCTCTTTCGGGGTGTTTACATACTCGATGTTGTCGAGTACAATGTAGTGAACCTTACCGATGTTGAAAGAGTAGTAACGAGGACCAATGTTGCGACGGAATGATGCCGAAGCTGCCCAGTCGACCGAGTCGGTGTGGATAGTGGCACCGTCATTGTCGTGGTTGCCCATGGCGCAGAACATTTGTGTGGGGTAGCCTACGATGTTGATGGTCTTGTGAAACTCAGCCAAGGTGTAGTTGCGCGTGTACCAGAACACATCCCAGGCCGAGTCGCCCATATTGAGCGAGTAGACTCGTTTGTTGCCGTAGTTCTTCACTACACGCTGAATGTCGGGTATGAAACGTGTGCATAACTGCTCGAGGTCGTTGTTCTGATTGGAGATGTGAATGTCGGTGACGGCCAACATTACATGGTCGGTGTTGTCGACTTTTGTTAGAGAGAAGTCGTGACGCTCAACTTGCGACGCCGAGGTCTCGAAAGGAGCCCAGAAACGTGGGAACACCCCATCTGAGGGTACCTCGTAGCCCGAAGGAATAGAGATGAATACGCTACCCGAACCTCCGTTCTTGGTGGAGTTGAGCCAATAACGTCCCTGAGCATCGGTGGTGGTGATGGCGATACCATCAGACACAACCACACCCTTTAGCGGTTTGCCATCGGCCTCGACGATGCCTTTCACGGTGGCACCTGCCTTGTCAGCCAAAGTGACATTACTCTTTGCAACGGATGTCAGCGCCATCAGTGAGAGCGCCAGCGACAACACGCCTGCAGAGAATCTGATTGAAAACTTCATATACATTTGTGTTTTGAGAAACAATTAGTTCATGCGTAAACCGAAGGCCTTTGGACGCTCCATAGTCTCGCGGTAGACACGTCCGAATGAGTCTGTTACCTCAATCTGGAGTGTGGATGTGGGCGAGGATGCCTTCACCACAAAGATGTGACTGCTTCGCTTGCCCTTGCTGAAATCCTTGCTATACTTGCCTTTGTCGACGCTCTGCGGAATGTCGTAGGAGATGGTGAGTAGCGGGTCCTCTACAGCACGACGCTCAGCCGGAAGTTCCACACCGTTCTCTTTGACCGAGATCTTCCATGCAGGTTCCCAACCCCACACATAGATGAATACATCGTTCTGGTCGGCCTCATCTTTACCGTAGTTCAGACGCAGGGGATAGTGCTCCAGCAGGTCGGCAACTTTTTCGGACGATTGGTAGTATTTGGCTACTTCGTTCATGTCGTAGGTACGGAATTGATAGTCGCCATAGGCGATAGTCTCGTAGCGCCAGTTAAGTTTCGTGCCGTCGATTTCGAATACGGTATAGCCACAAGGACTACCATCGACGTTGATTTGCTGATTGTGTACTGCACCGGTGCGCCACAATGCACCACAAATGGCGCCGATGTTGTGTTCGATGACACCCTCACGAACGCGAGTGGTGTTGTTGGCGTGTGAGTGACCGGTCAAGATGTGAATATCCGAAAAACCTTCGAAGCAGGCCAATACATCTTCGCTGTTACCCGGGCTCTTCATGCCGTCGAGTACCTTGCCGGTGAGACCCTCGTAGCGGAACATCGGGGCGTGCGTTGCCAGAATGATGGGGGCACTTTTGTCGGCTACTGTCGCCAAGTCACGACGCAACCATTCGAGTTGTTCGGGGGTAACACGCGCCTCGTAGTTGCGACTACCGACGATACCTTCAGCTTTAGCTTTGGTTGTAGGTTCGTTCTTATAGTAGATGTTGTCGAGTACGACAACGTGAATCTGACCTAAGTTGAAGGAGTAGTTGTTGGGCCCGATGTAGCGACGGAAAGGCGCAGAACCCTCGAAGTCGGTGTTAGGACCTGCCGCTACAGCTCCATCGTTGTCGTGGTTGCCCATCATGTGGAAAATTTGTGTAGGATAGCCAATGATGTTGATGGTCTTGCGATACTCATCGAGTCCATAGTGGTGTGCATACCAATTGCTGTCCCAACTGGAGTCACCCATATTTAGCGAGTAGATGGGACGGTCGGCATACTGCTTGGCATGTTGCTGGATGTGAGGAACAAATCCAATGCAAAGTTGCTCGATGTCGTTTTGCTGACGTGCCAAGTGTAAGTCAGAGATGGCAAAGAGTGCAAAGCGATTGTTGTCGCGTTGCACGAGGTTGAAGTCGTGTTGTTCATCGACACCCGTAGCCTCTGTCAGAGGTTGCCAAAAGAGGGGAAAGGCTCCATCAGAGGGGACTTCGTAACCCGAAGGAATGGAGATGAAAACATAGCCGTTTTGCTTATCAGAGGGGAGTTCGTAGCGTCCCTCGGCATCGGTCTTTACAACGTTCACACCATCGGAGACGACTACACCGGCGATGGGCTGTGTCGCAGCCTGCACCACGCCGGTAATTTTTGCAGAACTCTGCTCCTCGGCAGAGGCTGAAATGAAACCAACACTCGACAACAGAAGTGTCAGTGTCAGTGAGAAAGAGGTCAACAGTTTCATATTATTGAGCTTTTTTTGTCGCGTAAAGATAACAAAAAAGAGAAAAAAATCAACGATATCGGGCGTTCTATCTTGCGATTTGTTACGGATGAATCGATATCCGATGCCCCCGATTCAGACACGGAGATGGCGTGCAAAACATTCTATTTGCAAATAGATGAACAGGATTTCACACACCCTTACATATGGGGGGATATATAAGAAAAGCAAGATCCCTTAATCGGTTTCGATAGCTTGTATAGGGTCTACTTTTTTTTATCACGCGGGTATCATCTCAGTTTTTAATCATACAAATGTTCTCCTTCGTGGTACCCTTCATGATAGCCATTAATATAATAAGATTCATATCCTCTATAAGTAGGCTCTTCATCATATGAATAGCCGAATCCTAAATGGTATATGGCATCTCCTATTCCTGCCTGCTCGCCATTTATAAATCCTTCTTTGTACGCTTCATCTACAGACGAAAACTCATCTGAATCATCTTGTGGTTGATTGCCAATTGATTGTATGTTTGTTTGTGGCGCATTGGAATCTTTGGTATTGAAATTATCCTCTTCACCAAATGTCATGCAAGAACCCGATTTAAGATTAACAATTTTTTCAACCTGCGTTGAGTCATTCACGGAACTCTGAAACACAGGCGTATGCCCTGAGCAAGCCATAAAAATCATGGCTACAAAATATGTGTAGACGATTTTCACAATGCAAAAATAATCAAAGTTTTGCAGGCTGTTTCCTATCCGGTAGAAAAGGTTTGTGAATATCTACTAATCCCTGAATATATGGACCCATTTACATCCGTTTGCAGGGGCGCTATTGGGAGTTTTTATAGATAAAATAAAAAAGCTAATCATCTGGTTAGACAATTAGCTTTTTGAGAGTGGTACCACCAGGAATCGAACCGGGGACACAAGGATTTTCAGTCCTTTGC
>CAYUJP010000111.1:2866-4561 GCA_964445055.1 uncultured Alistipes sp. | reverse complement strand
AAGTTAATGAGAAAAAATGGGTGCGGACACCGCTTCCGCTTATGGCATTCGCCAAATTCCAACTTTTCTTTAGACATATTACCTGACCAATTATTACGATGCCGCATCCATTTTTTTAACTCGCTTATCTCACGATTTAATCACCTCGACAATCGGTGAGTCGCTACACGACAAGATGATTGTCCTCCGGTTTGAGCCACACTCCTCGTGGTCGACAACCGTTGAAAATGTATCGAGGAGTAACGAAATACGCCCAAAGTTTATGGAATGCGGGATTGCGAATCACTCAGCCATGGCTGTTGTCTACGCCTTTGCAGGCGCCATGGGAGTAGCCTTCTGTATGGTGGCCATTGTAAGTGCAGTGTGGTATGTTGTGCGTACGCACCAACTGCGACACACGCAACGCCGTCCTTAACCACTCTCTCTTGCGTCATGCTTATGTTGCTCTACATACTGCTCGTGTGTACATGCTCCAACCAACACGACAACTTCCCCATGTCCTAACAGCACGCGATGTGCAAGTTCGTTGGTTGCATGCCTACATCACCGTCGCACCACAATCCCAGATAACAACCCCATCTATCTATGCATCGCAGATAATGGTCGCATGGGTGTGCCTCCGACGGATTATTGCATTAGTTTAACCGAAAGTTGTTATTCTGCAAAAATCCGGACAAAATGTCACTATTTTTCGCTCAGTCGCGGAATTTTTCTAAAATGTTTTAGACCTGTTTTCTTCTTTTTTTTGCCCGAAATTGTGTTACTTTGCTCTTGGCAGGTAAGAGGTGTAACCGGTTGGTTTACATCACCACCAAAGAACAAAATACGATTTTACATGGAGAAAATTTACGACCAAAATTTGCTCTGCGTAAACGAGCATATTTCGTGCAATTGCTACTCACATCACATCGATGTGGGATTTCTCTACAAAGAGTACCCAGCAGGCTATGAATATGCCAGCGAGAGGACACAATCCTATGCCATATTTATTCTGTTGGAGGGAAGTCTTACCATCAAAGAATCAAGTTTGGGAAATCGGCTGATGCAGGCAGGTGAAATGGCATTTTTCAACGTACACACTGCGTTGGAATTGCATACCAAAGAGAAATGTCGC
Source organism: uncultured Alistipes sp. (assembly GCA_964445055.1). Taxonomy (GTDB): domain Bacteria; phylum Bacteroidota; class Bacteroidia; order Bacteroidales; family Rikenellaceae; genus Alistipes. The sequence continues at coordinate 3,447 of CAYUJP010000111.1, read as the reverse complement.
GCCATATATTGTCTGATGGAGAACATCTCCTCGCTGTGTAGTCAATTTTCACTTGCCTCGTTACGTACCGAGAATCTCGGTCCACGACAGAGCCTGCTACGCATCAACGATCAAATAGCCTCGTTTCTGGACATTCTGTCAATCTATCTACGCAATAACATCTACTGTTCGCGTCTGCAACTCATCAAGACCGAAGAGTTGTTGCTTTGTCTCCACTGCTTCTACTCGAAGGGGGACTTGGCTCAATTTTTCTTTCCCATCATCGGGCAATCATTGGAGTTTCGGCAAGTTATCTGCGAGAACATCAATCAGGTGACCTCCATTCAGGAGCTTATCAAACTTACTCATCTGCGAAAGACCACCTTCTACCAGAAGTTTCGTGAGGAGTTTGGCGAGGAGAATCCCAAACAGTGGCTGAGCAATTGCATCGGCAACAGGGTGCTTAGAGCCTGCTCGTTGCCCAACATCTCGGTCAAAGAGTTGGCATTTCAGTTGCACTTCACATCGGAATCGGCCCTATTGAAGTTCTGCAAACGGCACTTCAAGAAGACCCCTTCGCAACTCATCCACATGCAATGTAC
>CAYUJP010000111.1:0-2766 GCA_964445055.1 uncultured Alistipes sp. | reverse complement strand
CCCAACGCCACCACCGACATACCCAACAGGAAATCGAGCAGACGTGTGGAGTCACGGTAGTGAAGATAATCGATGCCACACACCTTCAAAAAGACGATGATGGCCACAAACGAGAGTAAGGTGGGGTGCAACAGGGCCAAGTGACAACGGCGATAGAGCGACACACCCCCGCAATAGATGCCGATGGTCAACGCCAGCAGAAAGAGTGGCGTTTCGATAAATGTCTGTATCATGAGCGTTTGATGAGATATTGTGAGAGCGCTCCCACCACCAACATCACCAACAAGGTGCTCACCACACTTGCCGCAACAATAGCCCAAAAGTGTGAGAGAATGAGAGTGTAGGAGGTCATCAACCCCACCCCATAGGGGACAAAAAAGAGGGCCATAGAGCCCAACAGAAAACGTGCGGCAGGTCGTACGCGCCGTGCCTCCACCACACGCAAACGCAATGCCGCATAGAGCAACACCATGCCAATCACATTGCCCGATATGGGCAGCGCAGCGAAGTATGCCACGGCATTGCCCAATAACCAGAAGAGCAGTATCTGAAAAAATCCAAACATGGGGACAAAGATAAGCATCTCTAAGAAAATGTCATATCGAACCATTGTCGCGAGTCGTCATCGGCCCTGACGCAACGAATGCACCGTGCGGATAGACAACAAGTTACAACAGATGGCAAAATCAGGCTTATTTGTTGCCGATTGCTCCATGCCCGTAACATCCGGCGTATGTCGCACAAAAAAATCGCACAAACCGAGCTACGGCCGCATTGCGTTGCAAGAAGGTGACTTTTTCATCGCTCTTGCGAAAAAAAAGGCAACAATGCCCCTACTTTTTCTTTCTTTTACTACCTTTGTAGGGTAAATGAGTTTACAAGAGCTATGGGAAATGAGGTAAAAATCGAACGTTCACATCGTTTGGACGGAATCGGCGAATACTACTTCTCGCGTCGTCTGCGCGAAATCGCCGAAATAGAGGCGGCTACAGGTCGCCAAATCATCAAATTGGCTATGGGTAGCCCTGATCTTCCCCCTGCACAGGAGGTCATCGACATGCTCGCACGCGAGGCTCAACGCCCCGATGTACACAAATATATGTCCTATCAGGGTGAACCTATCCTGCGCAAGGCATTTGCCGAGTGGTATGCCAAGTACTATCATGTGGAGTTAGATTGGAAGAGCGAGGTCTATCCGCTCATTGGCTCGAAAGAGGGTCTTATGCACATCTGCATGACCTTCCTCAATCCGGGTGACAAGGTGCTGGTACCCAACCCGGGCTACCCCACCTACAGCGCTGCGGTGAAACTTTCGGGCGGAGTGATGGTTCCCTACGCACTCAACAAGCAGACCGGTTTTCTGCCCGACTTTGCAGCTATCGAGCAGGCAGGTCTCGACGGAGTGAAGATGATGCTTGTCAACTACCCCAACATGCCAACCGGTCAGACTCCTACCATCGAACTCTTTGAGCAGATTGTGGCATTTGGTGCCAAGCACAACATCCTCATTGTACACGACAATCCCTACAGTTTCATCCGCAACAACAACCGTCTGAGCATCTTCCAAGTTGCCGGAGCCAAGGAGGTTGCATTGGAGCTTAACTCGCTGTCGAAAGGTCACTCAATGGCAGGCTGGCGTGTCGGCGTGCTGTTGGGTCGCAAAGATTGGATTAGCTCGGTGCTCACTTTCCGTAGCAACATGGATTCGGGTATGTTCTATCCCGTGCAGGCTGCCGCTGCCACAGCGTTGGCACTGGGCGAGGAGTGGTACACACAGCTCAACGACATCTACTACGCGCGAGAGAAACAGGCCTATGCGCTACTCGATGCACTGGGGTGTAAATATCGTTTGGGACAAGCAGGTCTCTTCGTTTGGGCTGAGATTCCCGAGGAGTACGAAGGTGACTCGTTCCAATTCTCCGACGAGGTGATGGAGAAGTGCGATGTATTCCTCACTCCGGGTGCCATCTTCGGTAGCGAGGGCAAGCGTTACATCCGTATTACGCTCTGCTGCCCTGCCGAGTTGCTGGAGAAGGCTGCCAACACCATCAAGGCACGATTCAAGAAGTAATCGACTCCTTCGATACACGAGAAAGGAGATTGTCTTCACCGACAATCTCCTTTCTCTTTATATCGTATGGGAGTTGCGACCTATGCCAAGAGTCGCTCGATAGCTTGGCGGTTCGACGCGCTATCTACACGCTTCCCTTCGGGAGTGTAGAGTTCGTTGAGCCGTGCTTCGTAGTGACGTTCCACCTTGTTGCGCACCACCTTCATGGTGCTGTTCACCAGCCCGTTCTGCTCGGAGAAGGGTTCATCGACGATAGCAATAGCCGCAGGCAACCATCGGTCGGGAAACTCACCCCCTCGCGCCCCGCCTGTGTGGAAACTCTCCACCACAGCCATCAACGTATGCGCAATAGCTTCAGCTTGCTGTCCCGATTGAGCGAGTTGTCGCACTGCATCGCGATTGGGCACCACGATGGCCGTGGTATAGGGGTTCTGGTTGTTGTGAATGACTATCTGGTCAATGTAGGGCGAAGCATCGGCTATCGCCTCCTCCATCCCTTCGGGACTATACTTCTCGCCATCGGCTCCGATGAGCAGACTCTTAAAACGGCCCAACACATAGAGAAATCCATCGGCGGTCAGATAGCCCATATCTCCGGTATGCAACCAACCCTCGCGCACCGTCTCTTGCGTAGCACTCGGATTCTTCCAATAACCTGCCATGACATTCTCGCCTCGTATGACAATCTCGCCACA
>CAYUJP010000110.1:2241-4623 GCA_964445055.1 uncultured Alistipes sp. | reverse complement strand
GACGGTGAGAAGCAGATACAAGACCATCGATTTGACCGTTCTGAAGGGAGTGTTATTCCGATTGAAGAGAAAGTTGCGAATTCGCCGTCTATCCTTTACCTTGTAACCCCGGTTATAGTAAGAGCCCCTAATCTTGGTTTCAAAATAGCTGTATAAAGCCTCGTTACAAATGATGCCTCCATTTCGCTGATTCAACTCCATCAACCTGCGAAATAGGTCAAGCCAGGAATCTTCACTCATTTGTAAGGTATGACATATGGAGTTGGGATTGTCTGTGATATGGTTGTAAACCACCATGTCATCATACACTCCGACTCGTTGAGCTTTCAGGCCGAAAGCCACATTTACATAGACATCCTCATTGAATACAATCGTACGTGGCAGGTCGAAATCAGTTTCGGAGACTATAGACCTGCGTATTAATCTACACGACGGGCCATATAGTATTTTGGCATTTAGGAGGCCCTCGCAATACTCTGTAGCATTGAATATGCCGACCATTTTGTTTCTTTGTATAAAGTCAATGGAACCATCGATGGCATAATCGTGACTACATCCGACAACTATGTCCAACTGATTTGCTTTTGCTCTACTTAGCATTTCAGTCAGTGCTTCGGGAGCCAACGTGTCATCGGCGTCGGAGAATGTTATGAACTCACCCGTCGACTGCATCGCTCCAAATCTTCGGGCAGCGTTTGCGCCACCATTCTCTTTTCGGAAATAGTTAATCTCGGGATGTTTGGCCGCCAACTCAAGACAGACTTGGTGGGTGTTGTCCTTCGAACCGTCGTTGACAATGACAATCTCTAAATTGACATCGCCCTGATTCAATATGCTCTCCACGCATGGAGCGATGTATTTCTCGGCATTGTATGCCGGGATAATCACCGATATAGTAGGATGCATCATTTGTAATGGATTAAAAAGGGATTCTGTTTACGCGGGTTGTCACAGGCATCATCCGTTGTCGGAGAGTGCCTGACTCAGATAGTGCAATGCCTCTGCTCGGAGCGATTCTATCCGTGAATCGATATCGGCGGGGATTGCATAGTCGTAGGTCGGGTCGTAGTCGTCGGCCGTAGTCAGATAGTGTTTTTCGAGCCCAAACAGTTTGAGCAACGAGGCAAATCGCGCCAACCCACGTCCTCGATTTCCGAATACAACAAACGGCTTTCGGAAGATAATGGCAAAAACACAAGCATGGAAACTGTCGGTCACGACAAATTCGGCATCGTGGAACCCTCTGAGCCACTGCTCGACCGGAGGTAGAATTCTGTCCGGATTTGAATCAAAGGGAATCAAGTTGTATTGTTCCGCTATTTTGCGAACCAGGGTATCTTTTTCGGAGGATTTTGAGAATACATAGGTCATCAAATTGCCACTGCTTTTGGACGTGTCGGTCGATTGGAACAGCTCTGTGTAGTTCGCTTTCGAGAGAAGCAGTGTTGGGTCAATCACCTGTGTCGAAGGTACATTCAGTTGTTGCGCACAGAGCACGACGCCGGAATCTTCGCGTACCGAGACGGCGTCATACTGTTTCAGCGATGCTGCAAATTGTCGGGTCTCCGACGGAGTGTACTCCCAATCATCGACGCCAAAAGAGGCGGCATACGCAATGCGCTTGATGTTCCAGCCTTTTGAAAAATTGAAATAGTCGGTCAATCCCCACAAATCGGCGAGGAACTCGCGTCGCCAAATCTGGTCGCTTCCCACCACAATCGCATCGACGTCGGACGGGGTGAGTTCGCGAAGTGATTTCAGGGGGAATTGACGGATACGGTCGTGGATAAACTTGGCGGTGAACTGTTGCTTCCTCCGGAATTGGCACTCTACAAACAGGGGCATTTTGTTTGCGGTGAACAGGTTGCGATAGAGACGAACTGCATACACAGCCGGCATCAGTATGGCACTACGATGTTTCGATGTGTGCATAAACACCCTCACATCGTGTCCCATTTGACTTAGGATGGTTTGTAGGGCATATGCCTGCAAGATTCCTCCGTAGTTCGAACTCGGAGGAAGTGTTAATATTCCTATCTTCATATCAAGGGGGAGGGGAGAGAAAAAATTACTTTATCTCACCTATCACGATTTTTGCGTTTGTTGCGGTTCGAATGGTTCGTGTCACAAACCGACTGACGGATGACCGAACCCATTGCTTGAAGTTCTTGAGGTTCTCGCGAAGAAAGATTTTTCTGAAGAATGTATGAAAAGGTTCGTCGAGCAACGACTGACAATCCGCCAAAAGTTGTCTGTCGCGAATTTGGTCAAAATCAGAGCGGTGTGCCTCGATGACGGGTCGCACCCATTGTTGCACCGCTTTGCTATAGTTGTTGTAACCCATAACCCTCAGATTTTTCAAAAGGCTGTATCGATATACAA
>CAYUJP010000110.1:0-2141 GCA_964445055.1 uncultured Alistipes sp. | reverse complement strand
ACTCACATCCTCAGGAAAACGAATCGCCTGCTCACAGAGCATCTTGCGTCTAAAGAACTTACCCCAACAGGCCACCAAAGGTCCCGCATAATCCGTGAAGATATAGTGAATCACGCTCGAATTTGACTCTACAACGGTAGTCTCCTCCTTGGGGCTATTCTTTTGCAGTCGTATGGCACATCGACCATCGAAGTAGCAATACTCACCGTCCATGATAATCAAATCGTATCGCGACTCCTCGCAAAACCCGAGAACACGGTCAACAACCGCCCCATTCAGTGTATCGTCCGAATCGACAAACGTAACCCATTCGCCTCGAGCAAGTTCGATGCCCTTGTTTCGCGCGGCACTTACTCCGGCATTTTTTTGGGCATATACCTTGACTCTGGAGTCTTGCGCCGCATAGCGATTGGCTACCTGCAACGAGTTGTCGCTACTGCCGTCGTCGACAACGATTACTTCAATGTTTCGATGCTCGATGGAGAGGATTCCCGCCAAACACACCGACAACATCCGTTCTCTGTTGTAAACAGGGACAACGATGGAAACCAATGGATTACGGTCTATATCCGACATAATCTGCGCTTTATTATCTGTTTAACCAATGCTTTCTCTGACGAGGTGATACCGACAAGGTAGCCTACCGCGACATCTAACAGACCCGTCACAGCCACCCACAAGAGGGTATTTACGACAGTCCCCGTGCTAAATCGGGCTTTCAGGACAACCGCAAGAGCCGATGCCACAGCGAATGAACACAGAAGCGGTATGTACACTCGGCGAATTTGACTCCACGGGAGTCCCACATAACGATGAACCAAACCTATGCGTACGACTTGCGCAATGACGGCAATTGCGAAGTGTACCCACAAGACGATGGTAGCAACCCGATAAAATTGTAACAGCAGGTAGCTGATGGGGAGCATCATCAGGACGATGGAGCTACCGATAATCTGTGCATTTCGGATTCTGCCATACGATGTAATCGAGACAATAAAGGGACCCATGGAGCTATCGACCAACGCAGTGAGCAATATGATGCGGATGAAGGTCACGGTGTGAGCCGGCACCTCGGTCAACCAGATAGACAATATCTCTTGCGTGTAGACCAATACCGGGATGGAGAGTATCATCACCAACATGGTGGAGAACTTGGCCGATGCACAAATCAGTTTGTGGTGGTTGCCGAGGTCGCCGACAGCATAGGTCTTTGTAATCTGCGGATTCACCGCCATCTGAAAATTGGTACAGAAACTCAGTATGGCATACTGTACTTGCATGGCCACCCCTCTTGCTGCATTTACGACAGGCCCAAAGAAGATGTTCAGCAGGATGTTTTCGCCCTGCGTGCTTAAGATGCTCGCCAACGAGCCTAACAGACTCCAACCGGCAAACGAGGTCATGGTCTTCACCCTCGCACTGTTCCACAAGAGACGGAAGTTGCTCTCGGCAAAGTGTTTCTTGCAGTAGCTTCCGTAAATCAGTCGGACGGCAACTTGAATTGCGAGGATGAGAAAGGCATAGACAACGAGGCGGTCCCATGCAATCATCGTGACGGCAAAGGCAACGGCAAGTTTCAGGGATACCTCTACAATGGAGATATAGGCAAATGCCGACATGCGTTCGTGAGCGACGAGCAACGCGTTGTAGGGGACGCTCATGACCATCACCACTGTAGCGATGACGGAGAATTGGTACACCCAATTGGCGGCGACCATTCTGTCGGCAGGGATATTCAGTTGTGAATTGAGAAACCAGAGGCCCACCGTCTGAGCTAATAGCACGATGATGAGCGACAGGATTGCGTGAACGACAACACTTGTGCAAAACACCTCGTTTGTCTGCCCGGCATCCTGCCCGGCAATGGAGAAGGTAAGGAAACGTTGCGTGGCTCCCGACAAGGCTCCATTCAAAAAACCGAACATGGAAACAACACCTCCCACGACATTGTAGACCCCATAGTCGGTCACACCCAACGACTGCAAGACCACACGAGAGGTATATAGGGAGACTGCCATCGTCAGCAACATCCTAAAATACAACATCAGTGTATTCTTGGCTATGCGTCGATTGTTAACTTGTGAAACTTGATTCAAATCGTTTGATTTTTAACAGTTTGAGTATCTATATGTTACATATTT
>CAYUJP010000109.1:0-4720 GCA_964445055.1 uncultured Alistipes sp. | reverse complement strand
GCGCTGCAAAAATCTACTCTGCCACAGAGTCCGAAGCCTTGTGGTTGCAAGATAAATATGAATGGTCAACGGGTACTACCGACAAGATAAAGTATGTAGAGGCCTATCTGGACCTTGCACGCGACAAGGCCGCCAACCAATGGCTCTGTAGCTTCTGCAGTTTGGCGGGCACTCCGGAGTCGAATGCAAAGACCATCAACAAAGAGGTGCTCAGTTACCTGCAACAACATCCGGGTTCCACAGGCATCTTGCTGCTGGACTTTGCGGGCGATTCGGGTGCATCGGGGGATGCGTTGCTCAAAGAGATTGTCAACCAGAACTTCCGTTAACGAACACAACCTATCGAAAGGAGGCTATCGAAAACTCGCAAGAGCTTTCGATAGCCTCCTATAGTTGCAATAGGGTAGTCCTACTTCAGCGTCACCAACACCTTGCCGGTCATCTCCTCGGGTTGCTTCAGCCCCATGAGGTAGAGCACCGTGGGTGCAACATCTGCCAACACCCCGTTGCTGACACTTTGCACGCGGTCCGACACCACCACGATGGGCACCGGATTGAGTGAGTGTGCCGTGTTGGGGGTGCCGTCGGCATTGATGGCGTTGTCGGCATTTCCGTGGTCGGCAATCTGCACCACCTCGTAGCCATTGCGCTTGGCAGCCTCTACAACAGCCTCCACACACTGGTCTACCGCCTTGACAGCAGCCACAATCGCATCGTAGACACCGGTGTGACCCACCATGTCTCCATTGGCAAAGTTTAGACAGATGAAATCGTATTTCTGTGTGTCGAGTGCTTCGACCAACTTATCCTTCACCTCGTAGGCACTCATCTCAGGTTGCAAATCGTAGGTTGCCACCTTGGGCGATGCTACCAAAATACGATCTTCACCGGCAAATTTCTCCTCACGTCCGCCATTGAGGAAGAAGGTCACGTGGGCATACTTCTCGGTCTCGGCAATGCGCAATTGTGAGAGTCCCTGCGATGACACATACTCGCCGATGGTGTTCTGTACATTCTCCTTGTCGAAGAGAATGTGCAACCCTTGGAACTTGGCATCGTAGGGGGTCATGCAACAGTAGTAGAGGGGGAGTGTATGCATCCCTTGCTCGGGCATATCCTCCTGTGTGAGCACTTGGGTTAACTCCTTGGCACGGTCGTTACGATAGTTGAAGAAGATGACCACATCGTTTGCTTCGATGGTACCTACAGGCTTACCCGAGGCATCGACATGTACGATAGGTTTCACAAACTCGTCGGTGATATCGTGGTCGTACGACTGCTGCATGGCAGCTACCATATCGGTGGTAGGTTCGCCTTCACCCGATACCAGCAAGTCGTAGGCTATCTTGACACGCTCCCAGCGCTTGTCGCGGTCCATGGCGTAGTAACGTCCTACAATCGAGGCAATCACACCAGTCGACTGTGCCATGTGCTGCTCCAGTGCAGAGATGAAACCCTTGCCACTCTTAGGGTCTGTGTCTCGGCCATCCATGAAACAATGTACGTAGGTGCGTGCAATGCCGTAGCTCTTGGCTATGTCGCACAACTTGAAGAGATGATCAATGGATGAGTGTACACCTCCGTTCGATACCAATCCCATGAAGTGAACCTTCACCCCTTTGGCTTTGGCGTACGTAAATGCAGCCTTCACCTCGGCATTCTCCATGATAGAGTTGTCGCGGCAAGCGCGATTGATTTTCACCAAATCTTGGTAGACGACACGACCGGCACCAATATTAAGGTGACCTACCTCCGAGTTACCCATCTGACCCTCGGGCAATCCCACATTCTCACCATCGGTGAGCAGTTGTGCATGAGGATAGTTCTCGGTCATCTTGGAGATGTAGGCTGGATGAACGGTCGAGATGACATCGCCCTTGGTGTGGTTGCCTATGCCCCAACCATCCAGAATCATCAGCAATACTTTCTTTTTCATTGCTTTATTTTTTTTGTTATGCTAACGCTATGTGTTATTTCAGTTGTTCGATAATCAGTGCAACGGCCTTGTCGATAGCCGCCTGCAACCCCTCGGCCTTTTTGCCACCTGCCGTAGCGAAGAAGGGCTGACCGCCCCCGCCCCCGTTGATTTCGCGAGCGGCCTCGCGGATTACTTTGCCGGCATTGATGCCTCGAGCAACCACCTCGTCGCCCAACATGATGGTCATGTAGGGTTTGCCATCTTCTACACTGCCTACCACCATGACAAGATTTGGAATGCGCTCACGCAAAATATACGCCAAATCCTTGGTAATGGCAGGTATCCATTCGACCTGACGAGCCAACATCACAACTCCATTCTGCTCGGGAATGTTGTGAACCAATTTATCGGCAAGGTCACGTACCTGCTTTTGACGCATGGCATCTACCTCGCGCGACAGCGAATCATTGCTCTCTACCAACTTCTTGATGGCAGGCAACACCTGACTGTTGTGCAGGAACTCCGAAATCGATGCCAAGGTATCCTCGGCTGAGTAGAGTACCTTCTCGGCACCTTCGCCCGTTACTGCCTCGATACGGCGAACACCGGCCGACACAGCGCCTTCGCTCAGAATTTTGAAGAATCCGATAGTACCTGTGGCGCGGGTGTGCGTACCCCCACACAACTCCACCGATTCGCCGAAACGTACTACACGCACACGGTCTCCGTACTTCTCGCCAAAGAGCATGATGGCTCCCTCGGCACGAGCTTCGTCGATGGTGGCATCGCGTTTCTCTACGAGAGGATGATTGGCACGTATCTGCCGATTGACCAGCTGCTCCACTTCGCGCAACTGTGCGGGTGTGACCTTCTGAAAGTGTGAGAAGTCGAAACGCAGATACTCCGGAGTGACATACGAACCCTTCTGCTCTACGTGAGTACCCAACACCTTGCGCAACGCTGCATCGAGCAGGTGGGTGGCGGTGTGGTTGTTGGCTGCAGCCTGCCGTTTCTCGGCATCTACCACCGCAGTGAATCGTGCTGCCGGATTTTGGGGTAACTGCTTTACAATATGAATAATCAATCCGTTCTCCTTCTCGGTGGCAATCACATCGATGCGCTCCTCGTCGCTTTCGATGTAGCCGATATCGCCCACCTGACCGCCCGAGTTGCCATAGAATGGCGTGTGGTCGAACACCAACTGATAGGTGGTCTTGCCCTTGGCCGACACCCGACGATAGCGTGCAATGCGCACATCGGCGGTGAGGGTGTCATACCCAATAAATTCACTCTGTGCCAAGGGGAAGAGCTCCTGCCAGTCGTCGGTATCGACGGCTGCGGCATTGCGTGAACGGGCTTTCTGAGCCTGCAACTCCTGCTCAAAGGCGGGTAGGTCGACATGCACCCCTTGCTCGTGCGCAATCAGCTCTGTGAGGTCGATGGGAAATCCGTAGGTGTCATAGAGTACAAAGGCATCGCGACCGGCAATGAGGTCGCTGCCCCGTTGCTTCACCTCGGCAATCACGCCATCGAGCAGGTTGATACCTGTGGCCAACGTCCGCAAGAACGAAGCCTCCTCTTCCTCAATGACACGCTCGATGAGGGTCTGTTGTTGTGCCAACTCGGGAAACTGTTCACCCATCTGTGCTACCAATCCGGAAACCAACTTGCAGATAAAAGGCTCGGTAAAGCCTAAATATGTGTAGCCGTAGCGTACGGCACGACGCAGAATACGACGAATCACATAGCCTGCTTTGACATTCGAAGGCAACTGCCCGTCGGCAATCGAAAAGGCAATGGCACGCAGGTGGTCAGCTACCACACGCATGGCAATGTCGCACTTCTCATCGACGCCATAGGCTTTGCCCGACATGGTGGCCAATCGGCTGATGGTGGGTTGGAAGACATCTGTATCGTAGTTGGATTTCTTGCCCTGCATAATCATGCAGAGACGTTCGAAGCCCATACCCGTATCGACATTCTTCGCAGGCAGAGGCTCCAATGAACCGTTAGCCTTGCGGTTGAACTGCATGAACACGAGGTTCCAAATCTCGATTACTTGGGGATGTCCGGCATTCACCAAGTCGCGACCCGGCAATGCGGCAACCTCCCCGTCATCGCGCAGGTCGAAGTGAATCTCCGAACAAGGACCACAGGGACCTGTTTCGCCCATCTCCCAGAAGTTGTCGTGCTTGTTTCCTCGAATGATATGGTCAGCAGGTAGGAATCGCGCCCACACATCGTAGGCCTCTTGGTCGAAATCGACACCATCCTCCTGGCTTCCCTCAAACACTGTGGCATACATGCGGTCGGTGGGCAACTTGTAGACTTCGGTCAGCAGCTCCCACGCCCATTCGATGGCCTCCTTCTTGAAGTAGTCGCCAAACGACCAGTTGCCCAACATCTCGAACATGGTGTGGTGATAGGTGTCGTGGCCTACCTCCTCCAAGTCGTTATGCTTACCGCTGACGCGCAGACACTTCTGCGTGTCGGCAGCACGCGGATATTTCCGAGGTGCATTGCCCAGAAAGATATCTTTAAACTGGTTCATTCCTGCATTGGTAAACATCAATGTAGGGTCGCCCTTGACCACCATCGGGGCCGAGGGGACAATGGCATGACCTTTACCGGCAAAGAAATCCAAAAAGGCCTGTCTAATCTTATTTGACTCCATATATATTGATTTTTCTTCTCTTCGCGTTTTCCTATTTGGGTTGCAAAATTACACAATTTAAGCTAATTTTGCGCAACCGTAGCAGAGTTTTTTCAGGCATGGTAAGAAAAGAGCACCGCTTCAATCCA
>CAYUJP010000108.1:0-4721 GCA_964445055.1 uncultured Alistipes sp. | reverse complement strand
GAATACCATCCTTGGCAACGGCAGCAACGGGAGGGGTGTTGATGACCTTGGGGTTAACCGACATCTGCACTGCTTCAAACACATCACGACCTGCCAAATCGATGGCCGTTGCCATCTTGAAGTCGAGCTGAATGTTTGCCTTCTGTGCAGACACTAATGCATGCACCACATTGCGCACGTTACCTCCTGCAAGGAAGTGCGCCTCCAATTCATTTGGGTCAAGCGACAAACCCGCTTTGGTACTCTCAATCATCGAGGAGACAATTACCGAAGGGGGGACCTTGCGCCAACGCATTAGTACAAGTTGTAATAGGCTTATACGCACACCTGATACGAGTGCCGAAAACCACATTCCCACAGGAATGAAGTAGAAAATTAGCCACAGGGCAACAAACCCAACAAAAATAGCAACAAGAATAAGGGGCTCTTCCATATGAAAAAAGATGTTTGTTTATTAAGATTTTTGGTTATTCTTTCACTAAGCCTTGCGTACTACGATGTTGAAGTTTTCGAAACCGACAACTTCTACCTCGCAATGTTGGTCGATGTAGACATCCAAGGATTTTGCTTCGTAATAACGTCCTTCGATGCACACCTTACCCATTGGAGCCAATCGCGACACAGTCGTGCCTCGCATGCCGATGGAGATCTCATTCGTGGGCGACGGCGTAGTTGTGGAGTCAATCTGTTGTTTGAGCGAGAGCCGTTGCCACGTTTTAGTTCGCAACGAAATCACAACAGCCACCAATCCCAACACCAAAATGAGTAGTATAGTCAACCAACCGCCCATAGCCCCATAGCGATTAAATGCCATGTAGATAGCACCACCTTCACACACCACAGCCAATATGCCTCCGAACGAAAGCCCGGGCAGTAGCACCAACTCAGCAACAAGGAAGAGTATTCCCAATACAATCAGAAAAAGCAGTAGTCCCATGCGATTCCGTATAGTTTTAGTAAAATTTGGTTACAAGATACAAAAAATCGGTAAAATTATTCGGTTACCTCCGTAATTTTCACCTCAAATCTATCATCCTCTTGCAACACGCGCTCTTTGATACGTTCGGCAACAGCTTTATCGCTGAGTGGCCCTACAAGATAGGTCTTTCCTGCTAACGATATTTCACATTCACCAGCAATTTCTTGCACAGCTTCACGTAATGCGGTGCTCCATGCAACATCGTCACCCGAAATCTCCACACGGAAGCGTATGGGTAACTCATCGCCCTCGTCGGCATCGAAGTTACTACGTATGCCATCATTCCAAACGACAATCTCCGGATGTCGGAATCCTTTGCGACTCAGCATAGCTTGTGCTGCCTGCGCCTCATCGAGCGTACGAAATGCTCCGGCGTAGTAAGTATATTTACCATTCACCTTCTCGTAACACAGGGGATAGGCACCCTTGAAGAGATTGCCACTGTTGGTACGGTTGACATAGGCTCCCAACTGTATGCGGTAAATCGTACCTCGATCGTAGACCCTCGCCTCGGGAATGGGTTTTGAACTATTGTAACGCGATGACGAACCGAAACTAATCTCTTCGTAGTCGATAAAGGTTCGCTGTTCGATGTATATCTTGGGTAGACGATAGTCAATCTTGTTCAATACCGCTGTGGCTTGTGTCAGCGAATCTTGTGCCAAAGGTAGTCTCAAGGCCTCTGCAAGTTGAGTCTCATAGGTAAGCAACGACTGCTTGGCCACAAAGTAATCACTCAATTCATCGGCATAGTAATTACCTCGATTGTCCGCCATTTGCTGCCGTGTCGCTGTGGCCTGTTCCTCAGCTTGCGCCAATAGGTCCTCACGACCCAATCGATCGAGCAGGTAGGCATAAGTATAGCTTTTGTGATCGTAGATATCACTCCACACGCGCTGTAATGAGTCACACAATAAGCGGTTTAGACTCTGCAACGCTTGGTAACGTTCATAAAGCGTCGTGGCGTTCTGCTCGACAGAGGTGGTGTCGTAAGCAATCTTAATCTCTTCGATAGATTGGTAGTTGTCTATACAACTATGCACCATGTCAAGTACACCCTGTTCATTGTCCTGCACTTGTTGCAAATGCAGGTAATCCTCACTTGTAAGTTTCTCTTGAAACAAGGAATTCTGAACTAGGTTAGCATACTGCTTGTGGGTGTGTATTGCATGTTCTACCTCCGATGTGGAAGGGGCCTGCGTCTCTACATTGAGATTCGACAACACCCAATCTTGCTCTATTGTGTTGATTTTGTCGGTCAGTCGACTTCGCTCTGCACGTATGTCGAAAAGTTTCTCCTCACCCTGTAGTATCTCCTTGGAGTAGGTCGCTCGTTGCGAAGGGTCTTCGCGTAGCAACTGTCGCACACGACCAATAGCTGTTGTTACCGAATCTTCGCGTATTTGCAACGTCGCTTCAGCACGCAACATCTCCATGTACGTCTCATTTTGCTCCAACCCAGCGATGCGAGCTGTAACCTCTTGCGCCGATGTCCGCACAACGGCAGCGGTAACTACTAGTGTAACAAAAAGAATTTTACGAATCATCTCCACCATTTGATAAAGAATAATTGTATAAGTCCAAAAATCTCCAGACGTCCCAACAACATCAGCAACGAGCAGGAGAACTTCATAACACCCGGTAATTGAGCGTAGTTGCCCAACGAACCAACCTCACCAAACCCAGGACCTACATTGCCCAAACATGCGATGGCCGATGTGAAACTTACCTCGACACCCGCACCGCACATCGTTCCGATGATTGTTCCTATGAGCAGTATCAGAAAATAGGCAACGATAAAGACTACAGCGGTATCGACAAGTTTTGCATCCAGCACATGCCCATCCACCCGCACTCGCATGATAGCATTCGGATGTTGCCGCATAGCCAATCGCTGTCGCAATGATTTGATGGCAAGCAGAAAACGGTCAGTCTTTATACCTCCACTTGTTGATCCCGCACAGCCACACACAATCGATACGAATATCAGTAAAACAATGGCAAATGGTGGCCAAATATTGGTGTCGGCGGTGGCAAAACCTGTGGTAGATATCAGCGATGCAGTTTGAAATATTGCATGACGTGCTGCGTCAAACATCGTCCCATAAGTATTGCTTGCATATAAGTTCACCGTGATACAAACACTTACAATAGCCACAATGGCGAGATACCAACGTGTCACCTCCGAATGGAAGATATTGTTCTTTTGTCCACTGATAGTGGCAAACAGCACACCATAGTGAATGCTCGATATAAGCATTGTTACAATGAAAATCCACTCTACCGTCACGCTGTCAAAAGCTCCTACACTAGCATTTTTGGTACTGAATCCACTTGTCGCTGCCACCGACATAGCATGTGTCAGTGAGTCGAACCAATCGACCCCCGACAACCTCAGCAACACGGTGGCCGACACTGTCAACCCAACGTAGATGAAAAGTAGAATTCGTGCAATCATGGAGGCCTTGTAGTGGTAGTTGTGGTGTGCGATAGACGACATCTCCATATTGGCAAGCAACGCCTTGTTGGTCCCTAACGACGGGAGAATTAACAGGGCAAACATCACTACACCTACACCTCCCAACCACGATGTGCAAGCTCGCCAAAAGAGCAAGCCGTGCGGCAATGCCTCAATGTCTGTCAAAATAGTTGCTCCGGTGGTGGTATATCCCGACACACTCTCGAACCAGGCGTTTATGGGACTGAGGCTAAACTCATCGCCATACATCATGTAGGGAAGCATACCCATAAAACTGGCTATGACCCACGCTCCTACGAATATACAGTAACCCTCTTTGTTGGTAATTTGCTCCGTGTGGTCGACAAAAACCATCGGGAAGGCTCCCAACAGCGCCGTGAGCAACGCCGAAAGCAACAGCGAGCGAAAATCCGGATCATTGTAGACAATCGACACACCCGCCGACAACAGCATGAAGAGTGCCACTATCAACAAGATGATACCGATGTATCGCAAAACCACACTTACTCTCATCGTTGTCCCGATTTAGACTTCTTTGCCAGCATTACCACATCCTCGATACTCTCTTTGAGTTCTGCCACTTCATCAATCATCTCAATAGGTACCTTAAAAGGAATTCCAAAACGGAGGAAATCGCTTAAGCTCTTGTTCATTGCTAGCACCGGACGAACTCCGTACACGATGACAAAGTAACAGAGCATCAGCACAATAACAATCAAGACAATTAGTGTTCCTAATACTGGTGTCACAGCTCTGTAGGCGTGTGTTTTTAGTTGCTCAGTACGTGGCTCTAGTGACTTCTGCGCAATGAGCATGTTGTTTATTATCTGATTAGTGAGCGTGTCTACAGCAGGAGAGTAGTGTTGCTCGTACCACAAAGCCTCATTGAAATCAACCACAGTAGCGGTTGAATCGATTGTTGTGGTTGCCACAATTTCATTCCTTGCCTCTTGCTGGCGTTGCATGAACTCATCCGTGAGTGTGTCGAGTTGCGCCACCGCTCGCACAAGAAGAGAGTCAGCCTCCTTGGAGCTACTCTTCATATCTTCACGCAATTGTGCGATACCCCCATTGAGCTCGGTTTGACACGCTTTAAGCAACGAGTCAATGTCACGTTCCTGAAAAACTACTGCATGCATGATGGCTCGATTCTGACGCGATGCAGCATCCAACATCCTCTTTGCCAATTGCAAGTTCCGTTCACTGGTGCCCAAAATCTCACCCGTATCCGAACTGACACGACTCAATTCGAGCAGCGACATC
>CAYUJP010000107.1:0-4727 GCA_964445055.1 uncultured Alistipes sp. | reverse complement strand
GATGTCGCTGCTCGAATTGAGTCGTGTCAGTTCGGATACGGGTGAGATTTTGGGCGCCAGCGAACGGAACCTGCAAGTGGCAAAGAGGATGTTGGATGCCACATCGCGTCAGAATCGGGCCATCATACATGCAGTAGTCTTTCAGGAACGCGACATTGATTCGTTGCTCAAAGCGTGTCAAACCGAGCTCAATGCCAGTATCGACAGTATTGCACACCTGCGGAAGGATGCGAGAGAGGCCGACTCGCTGGTGCTTCTTGTGCGAGCGGTGGCGCAACTCGATACACTCACAAGCGAGTTTATGCAACGTCAGCAAGAGGCAAGAGAGGCCGTTGCGGTGACTGCGACAACGGATTCGATTGCTGCCGAGATTGATTTCGATGAGGCAAAGTGGTATGAACAGCACTACTCTCCTGCTATAGATACGCTCACCAATCAGATAATAAACAACATGCTCACTGCGCAAAAGTCGTTGGAACCGCGTACCGAGCTGCTGAAAACACACGCCTATAGAGCCGTGACTCCGGTGTTGGGAACACTGATTGTATTGGTCGGCATTGTGTTGATGCTCTGTTACTTTGTCATCGTGTACGGAGTTCGTCCGGTGCTGGCTATGAATAAGAGTTTAAGTGATTTCATTCGCTTTGGAATACCCTTCAAGGTACCCATCGAGATGATTGATGAGGTGGAAGAGCTAAAAGAGGGCATTGAGGATGTGGTAATACTGGCAAAGAAGTCAAAATCGGGACAACGATGAGAGTAAGTGTGGTTTTGCGATACATCGGTATCATCTTGTTGATAGTGGCACTCTTCATGCTGTTGTCGGCGGGTGTGTCGATTGTCTACAATGATCCGGATTTTCGCTCGCTGTTGCTTTCGGCGTTGCTCACGGCGCTGTTGGGAGCCTTCCCGATGGTTTTTGTCGACCACACGGAGCAAATTACCAACAAAGAGGGTTACTGTATATTCGTAGGAGCGTGGGTCATAGCCAGTTTTATGGGTATGCTTCCCTACATGATGTATGGCGATGAGTTTAGCCTCAGTCCCATAAACGCCTGGTTCGAGAGTGTGTCGGGATATACCACCACCGGAGCAACTATTTTGACAGACATTGAGGCATTGCCGCACGGCTTGCTCTTTTGGCGAGCTTGCACATCGTGGTTGGGAGGTGTAGGTGTAGTGATGTTTGCCCTGTTAATTCTCCCGTCGTTAGGGACCAACAAGGCGTTGCTTGCCAATATGGAGATGTCGTCTATCGCACACCACAACTACCACTACAAGGCCTCCATGATTGCACAAATTCTGCTCTTCATCTACGTCGGGCTGACGGTGTCGGTCACCGTGTTGCTGAGGTTGGCGGGAGTCGATTGGTTCGACTCGCTGACGCATGCCATGTCGGTGGTGGCGACGAGTGGATTCAGCACCAAGAATGCCAGTGTGGGAGCCTTTGACAGTGTGACGGTAGAGTGGATTCTCATTGCAGCAATGCTCATATCGAGCATTCACTATGGCGTGCTGTTTGCCACCATCAGCGGACAGAAAAACAATATCTTCCATTCGGAGGTGGCACGCTGGTATCTCGCCATTGTGGCTGTTGTAAGTGTTTGTGTCATGGTGAATCTGTATGCAAACCATACTTATGAGACAATGTTTGACGCAGCGCGCCATGCAATATTTCAGACTGCATCGCTGATATCGACCACAGGATTTGCTACCACCGACACCACCGTGTGGCCATCGTTTGCCATTGTTTTGCTGATATTCATATCGATTGTGTGCGGCTGTGCGGGGTCGACAAGCGGCGGTATGAAGACAGACCGTTTTCTGCTTGCCATCAAATCGTTGCGACAACGGTTGGCCATGCGGCAACATCCGAATGCCATCATGCGGGTGCGAGTGGACGGGCATGTGCTGGATGCAAAACTTGTCGATACAGCAGTTGTATTTATCGTCGCCTACTTTCTGATACTGCTCATCGGAACAATCATCGGAACGATGTGCGGTAAAGATATCGAGGTGAGTTTTACATCGGCCATCGCCTGTTTGGGCAATGTAGGTCCCGGATTCGGCGAGATCGGTTCGTTGGGTAACTACGCTCAATTACCGAGTGTTATGAAGTTCTCCTGCTCGTTGCTGATGTTGTTGGGACGTCTGGAGATTTTTGGACTTATACAATTATTCTTTATCAAATGGTGGAGATGATTCGTAAAATTCTTTTTGTTACACTGGCAGTTACCGCCGTCGCCGTGCGGACATCGGCGCAGGAGGTTACAGCCCGCATCGCCGGGTTGGAGCAAAATGAGACGTACATGGAGATGTTGCGCGCCGAAGCAACGTTGCAAATACGCGAAGATTCGGTGACAACAGCCATCGGTCGTGTGCGACAGTTGCTGCGCGAAGACCCTTCGCAGCGAGCAACCTACTCCAAGGAGATACTACAGGGAGAGGAGGAACTTTTCGACATACGTGCAGAGCGAAGTCGACTGACCGACAAAATCAACACGATAGAGCAAGATTGGGTGTTGTCGAATCTCAATGTAGAGACGCAGGCCCCTTCTACAACGGAGGCAGAGCATGTCACACACACCTACAAGCAGTATGCCAACCTGGTTCGGAATCCCTTGTTTCGCGAGAAGCTTACGAGTGAAGATTATCGGCATCTGCAACAAGTGCAGGAAAATGAGCGGAGTGTCTTTGAGATGGCTCGCAGTTGCATGGACAACTACCAATCTATCGAAGAGATTAAGATTGCCTACGACACCATCTCCGTCGAGCAGAACGCCACAACGCTCTATGAGCGTTACCGGGCGTTGCAGAGCCTGAACCGCACCTTGTGTGACTCGTTACAACGTGTGTGGAGCGATATATACGACCACAAAAACTATGCCTATGCCTACGTGCTCGACCGATTGGGGCGTGAGGATTTGTTGGCACAAGCCGAGGAACAAACCACGGCAACACGACAGCAGATGGCCGACAACCGAGGTAATTACTATGCCGATGAATTGAGCGATTACGTCGTGGCCAAACAGTCGTTGCTTGCCTACGAGACACAACTTGCAGAGGCCTTGCGACTGCCTTTGGCACAAGATTCGCTGACACAAGCCAAAGCGACATTGAACAAGATTGACTATCGTCTGCCCAAGTTATACATCGAACAGCGAACCTTCATCGACTACGAAGAGATTGGTTTCGGTTCGTCGGCGCGTTACAACAGCTCGAACCCCATTCCGGAGGCGAAGGTCTACGAACGAGGCACAATCTACCGCATAGAGTTGGGTGCCTATGCCAACCGCACCAACGGCGGCAGTCTCTTCAAAGGTGCCTACCCCTTGTGTTACGAGAAGGTGAACGGCAAATATACCTACTACGCCGGAGCATTTCGCACACTCGATGAGGCACAGGCAGCACAGGCTATGCTGAGCCGAAAAGGATTCCGACGTCCGGAGATTGTCGTTTGGAACGATGGCGTGCGCAGCAACTTCGATGCCGACGAGAGTGAGGAGTCGCCGGTACGTTTCCGCGTGGAGATTGCGGGTGACGATGTCGTATGGAGTGCGGCATTGCGTGAAGCCGTGCAGGAGATTGCCGGTGAATGTGAAATATCGTTGGCGGGAAAGACCTATCTTGTGGGACCCCTCAGCGATAAAGCTGTTGCCGAACGCATCAAAGAGCGTGTGTTGCAGGAGGATGATAAATTTGAGGTAAAAATTACGGAGATAACCGAATAATTTCACCGATTTTTTGTATCTTGTAATCGAATTCCGCTAAAACTATAAAATCGCATGGGACTACTGCTTTTTCTGATTGTATTGGGAATACTCTTCCTTGTTGCCGAGTTGGTGCTGTTGCCCGGACTTTCGTTCGGAGGGATATTGGCCGTGGTGTGCGAAGGCGGTGCCATCTATATGGCATTCGACCGCTATGGGGCTATGGGCGGTTGGTTGACCATACTACTCATTTTGGTGTTGGGATTGGCGGCTGTTGTGATTTCGTTGCGAGCCAAGACCTGGCAGCGACTCTCGCTCAAACAACAGATTGACTCCACCACTACGCCCTCGCCTGCGAATGAGGTCTCCATCGGCATGCGAGGCACAACCGTGTCGCGACTGGCGCCGATGGGCAAGGTGTGCATCGAGGGACGTTATTACGAGGCTAAATCCCCGGATGTCTACATAGACCAGCATTGCGAAGTGGAGGTTGTCGGGTTTGAGGGCTTCAACATCGTAGTACGCAAGGCTTAGTGAAAAATAACCAAAAAAAATTATAAACAAACATCTCATTTCGTATGGATATGGACGGGTCTCTTATTTTTGTTGCCATTTTTGTCGGGTTTGTTGCCCTGTGGCTGATTTTCTACTTCATTCCTGTGGGAATGTGGTTTTCGGCACTTGTGTCGGGTGTGCGTATAAGCCTTTTACAACTTGTGCTGATGCGCTGGCGCAAGGTTCCCCCCTCGGTAATTGTCTCGTCGATGATTGAGAGTACCAAAGCGGGATTGTCGCTCGACCCGAATGAATTGGAGGCACACTTCCTTGCGGGAGGTAACGTGCGCAACGTAGTGCATGCATTGGTGTCGGCACAAAAGGCAAACATACAACTCGACTTCAAGATGGCAACGGCCATCGATTTGGCGGGTCGCGATGTGTTTGAGGCCGTGCAGATGTCGGTCAACCCCAAGGTCATCAACACCCCTCCCGTTGCTGCCGTTGCCAAGGATGGTATTC
>CAYUJP010000106.1:0-4766 GCA_964445055.1 uncultured Alistipes sp. | reverse complement strand
ACCAACAGCGAGATGCCGGCAACGGCGGCCAACAAGATCGTCATCATGTCGGTGGTGGAGGTGAGCATCGACGAGAGCTCCTGCTGCGAGCGGATGGAGAAATCGTCGTCGTCGCTCTCCTTGAGCTTGTGGTTTTGTCGCAAAATCTCGGTAATCTCATCGACCGCCTGCTCGGTGTACTCCTCGCTGAGTGCCGAGCAGACAATCTGCTGCAGGTGTGTGATGGCGAGGATACGTTTCTGCACGGTGGTGTAGGGGGCTATCAGCAGGTCATCTTGGTCCATACCCATGCTGTTGTAGCCCTTGCTCTCCAACACGCCCACAATCTGAAAGGGAATGCTCCCGAAACGAATCACTCGACCGATGGGGTTCTCCCCATTGGTGAAGAGGGCATCGGCCACGGTCTTACCGATGATGCAGACCTTGGCAGCCGTCTTGATGTCCTGCTCGGAGAACATGTCGCCGTCCGACACCTTGTAACGTCGAATCTCCAGATAGTCGAGGTCAACCCCATAGACGGTCGTCGGCGAGTTGTTTGCCCCATAGACAGCCTGTCCCGAACTGGTCACGGCAGGCGATACGTAGGTCACATAGCGACACTTCTCGGTGATGTCCTCCAAATCTTTGAGCTTGAGCGACTCCATGTCGTCGGAACTCTGACGCACACCGCCGCGCATGTCGCCACCCGGGTGTATCATAATCATGTTCGACCCCATCTCGCTAATCTCCGATTGGATGCTCTTCTTCGACCCCTGTCCGATGGCCAACATGGTGATGACCGACGCCACACCGATGATGATACCCAACATGGTCAGGAAGCCACGCAACTTGTTGTTGTAGAGTGCCTTGGTGGCTATTTTGAATAAGTTTGCGAAATTCATCGTTTACTCCTCTTGTTTGGGCAGCTGAGCCAGAGCCTCGGCTGCACTTAGAATGTTGTTGTTGCGCGTATCCTCGGTGACACGTCCGTCGCGCAACATGATGTTGCGACTGCTGTACTGGGCAATCTCAGGGTTGTGCGTCACAAAGATGATGGTGCGCCCTGCGGCATGCAACTGCTGAAAGAGCACCAGCACCTCGAAACTGGTGCGTGTGTCCAAGTTACCGGTAGCCTCATCGGCCAGGATAACTGCGGGGTCGTTGACCAGCGCACGCGCTATGGCGACACGCTGCATCTGACCACCCGACATCTGGTTGCTCTTGTGTAGCAATCTGTCGCCCAACCCGACGGCCTTCAGCGCCTCTACCGCACGCTCGTAACGTTCGGCAGCGGTGAAGTCGGAGTTGTACATCAGGGGCAACTCCACATTCTCGATGGCTGTGGTCTTCGGCAACAGGTTGTAGTTCTGAAATACGAAGCCGATTTTGCGGTTGCGCAGGGTGGCACGTTGGTTCTTGTCCATGGTGCGCACCGAGTGCCCATCGAGGTAATACTCACCCGCTGTGGGGGTGTCGAGGCAACCGAGTGTGTTGAGCAACGTCGATTTACCCGAACCCGAAGTACCCATGATGGTGACAAACTCGCCCTCCTCGATGGTGAACGAGACACCTCGCAGAGCATGTACCGTCTCGTCGCCCACCACAAAGTCGCGCTTGATATGTTCCAAACGAATGACCTCTTTTCCCATGGCTATTTCTTCTTGTTTGAGCCCGGTTGCGACGGCATGAAGGGACTGCGCTCGGTCGTGGAGCTCTCGGCAACAGCCTCGGCAATGGTGGTCAGTCCGGTGACAACGGTCTCGCCGTCGGTCAGTCCCTCGGTAATCTCGGTCTTGTCGCCGCTGGCCGACCCGGTGCGCACCAATCGTGCACGCAACGTATGGTCATCCTTGACCCACACCTCGCGATACTCACCGTCGTTTTCGGCGGTCGAGGCCTCGATGCTGAAACCTATCGACGAGAGCAACTCCTCATCGGGCACATAACGGAGTGCCTTGGTGGGAATCACCAACACATCGTTCTTCTCAAGGGTGTAGATGGTGACGTTGGCTGTCAGACCCGGTTTGAGCTTCAAGTCGGGGTTGTGCGCGGTGATGACCACCTCGTAGGTCACCACACTCGACGAGGTGGTTGCCTCCAGACGTACCTGCTCCACCATCCCTTCAAACACATCGTCGGGATAGGCATCTACCGTGAAGGTCACACGCTGTCCGTCGGCTACCTGCCCGATATCGGCCTCATCGACATCGGCAATGACACGCATCTGTGTCAAGTCGTTGGCAATGGTAAATAGCGTAGGGGTCTCGAAGCCTGCGGCCACGGTCTGACCCTCCTCCACCGCACGACTGATGACGACACCGTCTATAGGCGAGTTGATGGTGGCATAGCCCAAGTTACGCTTCACCTTGACAATGTCGGCCTTCGACTGCTCGTAGGCGTTGCGAGCCTTCTCGTAGAGGTAGAGTGCCTCGTCGTACTCTGAATCGCTCACCAGCTGCTTTTCGTAGAGCGTCTTGGTACGGGTGTACTCCTTGAGTCGATATTCATATTCGGTCTTGTTGCTTGCCAACACGGCTTGCGACGACTGCAATTCGGCTTGCAACGTCACTTTGTCCATCTCGGCAATCAGCTGTCCCGCCTTCACCACATCGTTGTAGTCGACATAGAGCTTGTCGACGATACCCGACACCTGGGTACCGACCTCGACCAAGGTCACCGGCTCAACGGTTCCGGTGGCGGTGACACTGTTGGTGATGGCAATACGCTCGGTCGATGCCGTGTCGAGCGTTATCTTCGAATCGTGGGAGGGACGCACGATGAACCATGCACCTCCGGCGAGAATCAGGACCGCAAGGGCAATCCAGATGTTTTTTCTTTTCATGGGTTGTGTTGTTATGTTTTATTCGTATTTTCCTTGATAGATGTCGAGCAGATTGAGGTTGAGCAGGGCTGTGTACTTTGCCTGAAGCACCTCTTGCTGGGCGGATGCCAACTCATTCTGTGCGGTGATGAGCTCCACGGTGTTCTTCTTGCCGACGCGGAACTGCTCGTCGGTGAGTTCGAAACTCTGCTGTGCATAGCGCTGTTTCTCGTTGGCTGCCACATATTGCGACTGTGCCGAGAGGGTGTTCAGATAGGCTGTCTCCACCTCGCGCAATACCCCCTTCTCCAGGTCGATTTGTTGCAGACGGCTGTTGGCTGCTGCCAGACGTGCCTTGTTCACTGCTGTGCGGTTTTTGCGGTTCGAGAAGATGGGCACGCTGACCGACAACCCCACATTCTCGTTGAAACGGTTCCAGATTTGGCTGCCCGATTCGAATCCACCGCCCGACATGTGACCACTGCCCACGCTTGCCGAGAGCGATACGGTGGGGTAGTAGCCGGCGCGTGCCTGCTTGATGTCGAGCTCGGCCGACTCCACAGCCAACTCGCCGCGGCGAATCTCCGGCATGGCATCGAGGGCCGTAGCGTAGATGTCGCTCTTGGTGGGTAGGGTCTGCAGAATGGTCGACTCCTCGGCTTGGGGAATCGAGAGCAGTATCTCCTGCAAGATATCCAACTCCAGCAACTGCTTGAGTTGCAACTTGTAGCTGTCGAGCGAGGTCTGTGCCGTCACCACTTGATATTCGTTGCTGGCAAGTTGGCTCTGCAACTGGGCATAGTCGACACGGCTGATGGAGCCTGCCTGCCACATCTGCAAGGCGCGGTCGCACTGTGCCTTCGAGGTCGCGACGGTAGCTTGGGCAATGTCTACGGCCTCCATCGCATAGAGGGCCTGCATGTAGGCCTGCACGATGGCCACGCGGATGTCGTTCTCCGACTCGCTGACCGAGAGTGCATCGATTTGGTTCTGCACCTTCTGTTGCTTGACGGCGGTGCGGAGCTTGCCCCCCTCATAGAGTGTCATGCCGGCATTCACACCGTAGGTGCCTGTGTAGCTGTTGCTACGCTCGGCGTTGTTCGAGGGGTAGTTGGTATACGACTGCGAGGCAGAGGCCGACACCGAGGGCAACAGCGCCGCTTTGGCAGCCTTCGTATCCTCCACACCCGACTGATAGTCGTTGCGACTTTGTTGTAGTTGGATGTTGTTCTCCAGGGCGTAGTTCAAACACTCCTGCAAGGTCCAGACTTTGGGAGTCTCCTGTGCAGTGGCCACTACACTCCACAGAGCGGCACACCCGATAAGCACGATATGTTTCATCTGTTATCTGTTTTGATAGACAAAAGTAGTCTGTTGCACCATTTTGTGCAAATAAAATAGACAACTCTCCGCTTTTTGTCGACGAATTCCCTCGGCAGGCGGGGCGATGCACCTACCGACGACGAGCCGATGGACCTCTATCCATGTGATGCACAAACCCCCTTTTCACCGATGAGACTACTTGCGTTTTACGCCTCGATTCGGCGTCGGCAATCTCCCCGCACCTGTCCGGGCCGAATCGTTTTTTTTATGTAATATATCATTACGTAAATAAAAAATCCTATATTTGCACATTATATGATGAGTTGACAATGCCAAAAAACACCATGGGGACCAAATTACCCCGAAAACTGGAACAGAAGATGTCGGTTGTGGGCGAGCAGATTAAGTTGGCCCGCTTGCGCAGAAACCTCAGTGTGGCACAGGTGGCCGAACGAGCCACCTGTTCTCCGTTGACGGTCTCTCGAATCGAGAAAGGAGCGCCGACTGTGGCCATCGGCATCTATCTGCGTGTGCTCTATGCGTTGCAACTCGACGACGATATGCTGTGGTTAGCCAAAGAGGATACGTTGGGTCGCTCGTTGCAGGATTTGAGCTTAAAAACAAGAAAGCGTGCCTCTAAAAA
>CAYUJP010000105.1:1461-4812 GCA_964445055.1 uncultured Alistipes sp. | reverse complement strand
TTAGATACTCTGCCTTAGAAGAGTCTCTTGCGGGAGGTGGTGGCTACGAAATTCTTCAAATAGAAGGGTTCGAAGTAGGCTGTATCGACAAATTCGCCTCGTTCGAAAGCCCCTTGCGCCAAACGTGCCAACCCTCGTGCCGAGGGGACAACCTCAACCAGATGCGCATCGGGCAACATCTCGGTACACTTAGCCGCGCCGTTGCCAAAGATAACAAAGGGGGATTGGGTACGCCACTGCGCAAAACTATCACTTGTGACCACCTCGGCAGAGACCTCTGTGAGGGCATGTCCCGTCGTGTCGAAAAGCTGGGTGTAGACCTCCATGCGTCGTGCATCGACCATCGGGCAGAGCACAGCGTGCTCCCAATTGTCGACATCGATGATTCCCGCCTCGTAGTCCTCGCGTGCCACCTCGGTCAGCGAGTCGAGCGACCCTACCGCAATCAAAGGGCGTTGCAAACCGTAGCACAAGCCCTTGGCAAAAGATACTCCGATGCGTAATCCGGTGTAGGAGCCGGGACCTTTTCCCACTGCCACCGCTGCAAGTTCCTCGGGTAGCAACTGATTCTCACGCAGGATTTCATCAACAAAGAGTGCCACCTTGCGGGCATGGTCGCGTCCCTCGTCGCTCTCGCGCAACGAGATGAGTTCGCCATTCTCAGCAATACCGACCGAACAGATATCCGTACCGGTCTCTATGCACAATATCAAAGCCATATTGTCTCTATTTTATTTCAATACATGGTAATGACGCAACGCCTGCACAATGCCATCGTCGTCGACGCTACCGGTCACATAGTCAGCCACCTGACGTGCTTCAGACACAGCATTGCCCATAGCTACTCCTACGCCTGCATAACGAATCATCGGTACATCGTTGCCTCCATCGCCAAATGCCATTGCGTGTTCGCGAGCAATGGCATAGTGACGCAAAAAACTCGCTACACCCGTAGCCTTGTCGATGCCTCGCAGATTGAAATCCGCCATCAGCGGACTCCAACGACTCGCCTCCAACTCAGGAAAGAGGGGCAAGATGTGCCGCTCCCGCTCAGGGGAGAGGAAGACACAGAGTTGCTGACAAGGAACCCGTTGCACCACTTCACGCAGGTCGGAAGTGGCGGGGTCGGGATTCATATCCAGCGCTGTAAGGAACTCGCGCACAGAGTCGTTCACCCTGTCGATGAAGAGCCCTTCACGTGTAAGCATGGCTACAGGTATCGACTCTTGCTCCCCAATGCGAAGCATGCGGTCGAGCAACTCCTCCGACAAGATATGTTCGGCAAGCACCTCACCTTCGGCTGTGAGGCAGTAACCGCCATTGACCAAGATGTAGCCATCGAAGGTCATCCCCTGCAAGGCTTTTACCCCCTGCAACTCCTTGATGCCTCGTCCGGTAGCAAGCAACACGCGCTTGCCCTGTTGGCGCAACCGGACGATTGCCTCGCGCGCAGACAACGGTATCTCACCTGTACGAAAGCTACGCAAGGTGCCATCGATGTCGAAAAAAAAGATGTCGTAGCAACCCATAGATTACTTGAATCGTTTGAGAGCCTTGTCCATCTCGCGACGAGCATCGTTTTCTTTGATATACTCACGCTTGTCGTAAGATTTGCGACCTCGTGCCAACCCTACGGCAATCTTCACCAATCCACGGTCGTTGAGAAAGAGTCGCAATCCCACCACCGTCAATCCTCGGTCCTGCAATGCGCGTTGCAACTTGTTAAGTTCCTTGCGGTTGAGCAGCAGTTTTCTATCGCGCTTGGGTAGATGGTTGTTGCACGTACCCCACGTATATTCGGCGATGTTCACATTGCGTATCCACAGCTCCCCACGGTCGAAGTAGCAATAGCTATCGACCATGGAGACTTTGCCCTGACGTACCGATTTTATCTCGGTACCCACCAATACCACGCCCGCCACATACTCCTCTAAAATTTCGTAGTCGAAGGTAGCGCGACGGTTGCGTACGTTGATATGTTTGTAATCGCTCATGCTTCAGTCTTTAGCGGTTGTTGCATCCGATGGGTTCGGCACAGATGTTGCAACATAAAATTGTCGAGACCGGGTGAAGATAACACAATCTTTTTATCCGATATGTTTTACTCGACTTTCTGTTTATTTGCTGTTTGCTCACCACAAACAGACATTGCTCGCTTGCCCGGTCTCACTTTTTTGTTTGCATCGCCACACGGTCGATAGCAGCCTTCACCGAACCACACTCCAGCAATAACGCCTGCGCCTCGGCAGGAGCCAATCCCGTGGCCTCGACCACCATGCGTGTACCACGCTCGACAAGTTTGTTGTTGGTCAATTGCATGTTGACCATACGATTGCCCTGCACACGTCCCAAACGAATCATCACCGAGGTGGAAATCATGTTGAGCATCAACTTCTGTGCCGTGCCTGCCTTCATACGTGTGGAACCGGTAACAAACTCAGGACCCACCACCGCTTCGAGTGCATAATCGGCCACCGCACCCACCTTCGACGAAGGATTGCAAGTAACAGCTCCCGTGAGCAAGCCGTGTGCACGCGCTGTGCGCAGACCACCAACGACATAGGGTGTTGTACCCGATGCCGCCACACCGATGAGCACATCGTCCGCTGTAGGATGCCACGGCTGCATATCTCGCCAAGCACCCTCCTCGTCGTCCTCAGCATGTTCCACGGCACGGCGCAACGCTCCATCACCACCGGCGATAAGGCCAATCACCCAATCAAAAGGTACGCCATAAGTGGGAGGTAACTCCGAGGCATCGGTCACTGCCAAACGGCCCGATGTACCTGCGCCAATGTAGAACATACGTCCTCCGCGCTTCATGCGTTCGACAACGGCCTCTACCAACTGTTCCATCACAGGGATGGTTTGTGCCACGGCCTCGTGTACATGAGCATCCTCGCTATTGATACCTACCAACAGGTCGTGTACCGACATCTGTTGTAGATTGTTGTAGGCCGAGGCCTGCTCCGTGATTCGTATCTCTTTGGTATTCATTGTTTCGTCTGTTTTTATCTGATCTTATTCGACCGACCGTCGCAAATCGACTCCTACGGCATGAACTCCACGCAACGGATGAATGGGACGGATGGTCACTTGATAGCTTCCGCAACGTTGTAACTGGATTCGTTGTCGGTAGCAGACCGCCGTGTCGATATACAAACCTATGCGGTGCGATGTGGAAGGTATTGCAAAGGTTACACGCTCGCTATAACGCAACGTATCGGGTGAGAGATAACTCACTTGCCAATCGACAGCATCGTCGGCAAAGGTAGCATCTCGTCGTATCACAAAGTAGAGGTCGTAGAGGCCCAACGTATCTTCATTGTCAAAACGAAGTTGCGCCTCCGT
>CAYUJP010000105.1:0-1361 GCA_964445055.1 uncultured Alistipes sp. | reverse complement strand
GCCTGTATCTCCTTCACTCGGTCGATTGACAACGTAACCACATTGACAAGTGCATCCTTGCTACTGCTAAACTGCATCGTACGTGCCAAGATGTCGCTCTTGACCAGATAGTAGTCACCATCGAGTGCTTGCAGAGGCTCCTTCACACGTGGAAAATCACGCCGTGCATCGGCATAGGTATCGTATTCGTAGACCAAACAGCACTTCAACTTGGAGCATTGTCCTGCCAATTTCTGCGGATTGAGCGACAACTCCTGCATACGTGCCGCATTCGTCGTAACGCTGGAGAAACTTGAAATCCACGAAGCACAGCAGAGCTCGCGACCGCAGGCCCCGATACCCCCAATACGTCCGGCCTCCTGACGAGCACCAATCTGCTTCATTTCGATGCGAATGTGGAACTGCTCGGCAAAGACCTTGATAAGCTCGCGAAAGTCGACACGTTCATCGGCAATGTAGTAGAATATCGCCTTGATTTTATCGCCCTGATACTCCACATCACCGATTTTCATATTGAGACCCATCTCCGCCGCAATCTGGCGCGAGCGAATCATCGTCTCGTGTTCCAAAGCGATGGCCTCCTGCCAACGCTCGATGTCGTAGGGTTTGGCCTTGCGGTAGATTTTTTTGTATTCGCCGTTGTAGGGATTGAAACCGGTACGACGCATCTGCTTAGCGACCATGTCGCCCGTAAGCGAGATGATGCCGATATCGTGACCCGGAGAGGCCTCCACTGCTACGATGTCACCTAACTCCAACTGAAGATTATTGACGTTTTGGTAGTAGGAACGACGCGTATTTTTGAAACGAACCTCAAATATATCTGTCGGAAGATGGTCGGGATAATCTTTAAGCCACGGTGTCTCGTGGAGCTTGAAGCACCCTTCGCACACCGAAGCGCAACACTCCTCACCACAGTTACAGAAGGCTGCACCACGGCCAATCTCCGGTTTATGTTTACAATTACAAGCCATTTCGGTAATCGGTATAATTCGTACAAATATACTATCTTTTTTCCATACTCCGAAATATAATCGGCCCCTTTTGGAGATGGAGGGTTGCAAAAACGCCTCCGCTAAAAAGCGAAGGCGTCAAAAAGTTTGTCGTTTGCTCCAGGAGAAGAGACTGAGGAGGATACGTTACTTCTTTCTCTCGTAGGTTGCAATGCGTTGCTTGAAGTAGTCGCGCACCTCAGACCAATGGTAATAGGGAGCAATGTCGCTCTTGAGCCCTACATTGACCTCACGCTCGTTGAAAAGGAACTTCACCAACACATCGTCGCTACCCGGACGTTTGTAGAACACCCATTGGATGTTGGTTGCCATGGGCGATACAATCCAGCAACTCCACACGCTATTGAC
>CAYUJP010000104.1:0-4934 GCA_964445055.1 uncultured Alistipes sp. | reverse complement strand
GCACAGGCTACTTTGTGGAGTTTGCCGGCTCGGCCATCCGCTCACTCTCCATGGAGGCGCGTATGACCATCTGCAACATGAGCATCGAGATGGGAGCACGTGGAGGCATGATTGCTCCCGACGAGGTGACTTTTGCCTACCTTCGTGGGCGCGAGTTCGCTCCGCAGGGCGAGGCGTGGGAACGTGCCGTTGCCTCGTGGCGTACCCTCTGTTCCGACCCCGACGCTCAATTCGACAAGGAGCTTCGTTTCGATGCTGCCGACATCCGCCCGATGATTACCTATGGCACCAACCCCGGTATGGGCATCGCCCTCACCGACACCATTCCCTCTCTCGAGGGCTTGGCACCCACGGTGCAATCTACCGTCAGCAAGGCTCTCGACTATATGGGCTTCCACGCCGGCGAATCGCTGTTGGGCAAACCTATCGACTATGTCTTTGTAGGGAGTTGCACCAACGGACGTATCGAAGATTTACGCCTCTTTGCCTCGTTGGTGAAGGGCCGTCACAAGGCTCCCAATGTCACAGCGTGGATTGTTCCGGGTAGCAAGCAGGTCGAACAACAAGCCATTGCCGAGGGGATTCGCGACATCTTGGAGGAGGCCGGTTTCACCCTTCGTCAGCCGGGTTGTTCGGCATGTTTGGCCATGAACGAAGACAAGATTCCATCGGGCAACTATTGTGTATCTACCTCCAACCGCAACTTCGAGGGGCGTCAAGGCCCGGGAGCACGTACCCTGCTGGCAGGTCCTTTGGTAGCTGCGGCAGCTGCGGTGCGAGGCGTTATTACCGATCCGAGTGAGTTGTAGCCTAACATTCAGAGAAAGTCATGAGAACGAAATTTACAACGCTTGTCGATACGGCAGTGCCTCTGCCCATCGAGAACATCGACACCGACCAAATCATCCCCGCTCGTTTCCTGAAAGCCACCACCAAGGAGGGCTTTGGCGAGAATCTTTTTCGCGATTGGCGCTACGATAGTGCGGGTGTGCCACGTCCCGACTTCGTGATGAATGGCGACCGTTATCGAGGCAGCATCCTCGTTGCCGGCAAAAACTTCGGCTGTGGCTCCAGTCGCGAACATGCCGCTTGGGCCATTGCAGGTGCGGGCTTCCGTGCGGTGGTGTCGAGTTTCTTTGCCGACATCTTCCGCAACAATGCCCTTAACAATGGGGTATTGCCTGTCACGGTGACCCCTGCACTACTCAGCGAGCTTTTCCGTCGTCTGGCCGATGACCCCGCTACGCGACTCTGCATCGACCTTCCGGCACAGCGCATCTCCATCGAGGGGACATCGCTTGCCGAGTCGTTCGACATCACCCCCTACAAGAAGCAGTGCCTCATGAATGGCTACGACGATGTCGACTATCTGGTGAGCATCCGCTCTGAGATTGAATCCTTCGAACAACACAGAGAGAACAACCTATGAAAAAAATCAATATCGCGCTACTCCCGGGCGATGGCATCGGTCCCGAGATTGTGGCGCAAGCCAAGAAGGTAGTCGATGCCGTAGCCCCCATCTATGGCTATGAGGTCAACTATCGCCAAGCCATTGTCGGTGCCACAGCCATCGATGCAGTGGGCGACCCCTATCCCGAGGCGACACACCGTGTCTGCTTGGAGTCCGATGCCGTCCTCTTCGGAGCAATTGGCGACCCACGTTTCGACCACATGCCCAATGCCAAGGTGCGTCCCGAACAGGGACTGCTCGCCATGCGCAAGCAACTGGGTCTTTATGCCAACCTGCGTCCCGTGACCACCTTCCCCGCCTTGGTGCATCGCTCTCCGCTCAAGGAGAGTGTAGTTGCCGGTGCCGACTTCATCTGCATCCGCG
Source organism: uncultured Alistipes sp. (assembly GCA_964445055.1). GTDB lineage: Bacteria > Bacteroidota > Bacteroidia > Bacteroidales > Rikenellaceae > Alistipes. The sequence continues at coordinate 3,100 of CAYUJP010000104.1, read as the reverse complement.
AACTCACCGGAGGTCTCTACTTCGGCCGACCGCAAGGTCGTTCTGAGAGTGGCGATACGGCCTACGACACGTGTGTCTACACCCGTGCCGAGATTGAGCGCATCTGCCGTTTGGGCTTCGACTATGCCGCACGTCGTCGCCACAAACTTACCGTGGTCGACAAGGCCAATGTCTTGGCCACATCACGTCTCTGGCGTGAGACAGCGCAAGCACTATCTGCCGACTATCCTACCGTTGAGGTGGAGTATATGTTTGTCGACAATGCCGCCATGAAACTCATTCAGCAACCCACCCACTTCGATGTGGTGGTTACGGAGAATATGTTCGGCGACATCCTCACCGACGAGGCAAGCGTCATCACCGGTTCGTTGGGACTGCTCCCTTCGGCATCCATCGGTACCCATACCTCGCTCTTCGAGCCGATTCACGGCTCCTATCCGCAGGCTGCGGGCAAGAACATCGCCAACCCCGTGGCAACCATTCTCTCGGCTGCCATGATGTTTGAGTACGCCTTTGCCGATGCGGCGGCAGGTGCTGCCATCCGTCGGGCTGTCGACCGCTCCATCGAGGCGAATGTGGTCACTGAGGATATTGCTCCACAGGGCGTAGCCCCCAGCTCTACCACTGCAGTGGGCGACTTTGTAGCGACGCACATCGACTAATTGTCTATTGTGTCCATCCGTCACGAGGGGTATCTCTATTCACTGGAGATACCCCTCGTCGCTACTTCTCGACACCATATAGTCACCTTTTTTTCCTCACCCCTTCTCTCTCGGAAGATCGCATAACCTCCGTTTGATACTTCTGCTTTTATCGTTTATCTTTGCCAGCGGTTTTCTCTATAAACCGCAGACAAAGTATGAAACGTGTTCTCTTCCTCCATGGTTTTTTTGCCTCCGGCAGTTGCCCCTTGGCCCTAACCCTTGCAGACGCTCTGAAGGGACGAGCCGAGGTTATCTCACCCGATTTGCCCCGTTTCCCCGATGAGGCACTCTCCACCATTCGGAATCTGTGCGACCGTGTGCAACCCGACCTCTTGGTAGGCAATAGTTGTGGGGCATTCTATGCTCAGATGATTGCTCCGGTAGTGGGTGTTGTGGCACTGTTGGGCAATCCCCACTTTGAGATGTCGCGTTTCTTGGCAGAGCGGTTGGGCGACCATACCTATAAAACTCCGCGACGCGATGGCAAGCAACAACTCTGCATTGATACCGCCCTTGTCGAGGCCTTTGCTGCCATGCAACGTCAGCAATTCGACTACACAAGCCTCTACTATAAGGAGCGTGTGTGGGGTCTCTTTGGCGAGCACGACACTGTGGCTCACTTCGAGCCGACTTTCTTGCAATACTACACCCATACGCATCACTTCCCGGGAGCGCATACTCCCACTACCGACGAGGTGCGCACATGGTATCTTCCGCTAATCGAGAAGATGTTGCTCACCTTTGTGCGTCCCGAACAACGCTATTTTCGCCACTTCAAGGGCAATCTCTACCGTTTGGAACACACCGCATTCGACAGCGAGACGCAGGAGCGTATGGTGGTCTACCAACAAGAATATGGCGAACACAACTATTGGGTGCGTCCCGAAAAGATGTTCTTTGGCAAGGTCACGCGCGACGGCAAAACATTCAATCGATTTTTGGAGACCGACATATAGATGTCTGTCTCTCTGTTAGATACCTTTGTAGATGTCGTTCAACCCGTGGGTCATCAGGTATTGTAGCAACCCGCGGAAGAGCATATAGAGCAGAAAGGCACACCACAAGGCGTTGTTGCCCACAAAGGGCGAGAAGATAAAGTAAACCGCAAAATAGATGATAGTCGAGAGAAGCATCGAGTCACGCATGATGCGTGTGTAGGTCGCTCCAATCATGATGCCATCCATCAGGAAGGGGAGCGAACTTGCCAGGGGTATGGCGATAATCCAACCGATGTAATGCCCGGCTGTCTCTACAATCTGTGCCGACGATTCGGGACTGTTTGTCGTGAAGATGCTCAGCAGGTCGCGCCACCACACCACGTAGATTGCCACAAATGCCAACGCTACCGCCAACGACCACACCACCGAGTTGCGGATGCAGTGGTGCAACGACCGCAGGTCGCGTGCCCCGATAAATCGCCCCGTCAATGCCTCTACCGCCAAGGCAAATCCATCGCTCATGTAGGAAAACAGGGTAAAGAGTTGTAGCAAAATCGTATTTACCGCCAGCAGGTTGCTGTCCTCCATACGTGCCGATGCACCGGTGAAGAAGGTGTAGACACAGACAATGCAGAGCGTGCGGATGATGATATCGCGATTGATACGCATGAAACGACGTATCGGTTGCAGATTCATCACATTGCGCCAATTGATGCGGGTGATGTAGTGCTTGTAGTCGACAAAGATGAGCAACACCCCTAAAGCCAATCCCAAGTATTGAGCTACGACCGAGCCATAGCCGATGCCTGCAATGCCCATATTGCAACGAAAGGCAAAGTACCACGAGCAGACAATGTGTACGATGTTCTGTAGGATGGCTATCCACATGGGGATGCGCGCATTCTGCATGCCATTGAACCAACCATTCACCCCAAAGAGCATGATACCGGCAGGAACAGCCCATATGCGAGCGTAGAAGTACTCTGCCACCAGCGCATCCCCATTCATCAGCGCGATGGCAATGTGTCCGATAGGACGACGGAAAACGAGGATAAAGGCTCCGATGGCAGCAGCCAATAGGGTAGTGCGGGCCAAGGTGTCGGTACACTCCTCGTAGTTCTGTGCTCCGTAGGCTTGTGAAGTCAAACCACTGGTCCCCATGCGCAGAAACGAGCAGTTCCAGTAGATGAAGTTGAAGATAGATACCCCGATGGCAAGTGACCCGATGGTATGGGCGGCATCGCTACCTCCGAGATTTCCGGCAATCATAGTACTGACAATGCCCATCACCGGAACGGTGATGTTCGAAACAATGTTCGGCAACGCCAGACGTAAGATTTGTCGATTCATAGAGTCTACTTTCAGGCAAAGATAGTGAAATATGAAGTTTTTACAAATCCTCTCAATTCTACCAACTATTAACTACTTCCAATCCTCCTATCTAATCTCTCCTAACTA
>CAYUJP010000103.1:0-4974 GCA_964445055.1 uncultured Alistipes sp. | reverse complement strand
GATTCTTCCAATAACCTGCCATGACATTCTCGCCTCGTATGACAATCTCGCCACAGTTACCCGTCGGGAGTGCTTCGCCTTTGTCATCCTCAATACGGCAGTCAAGCGGTTGTACCAATGTACCCGACGAACCGAAACGGCACTTGTGGGGCTTGGGCGAGTTGGTCGAAATGACAGGCGTCGCCTCCGACAGACCATACCCCTGAAACATCGGCATCCCCACAGCGTAGAAAAAACGTTGCATCTCACGGTCAAGCAGGGCACCTCCTCCGATGAAGAACTTCAACTCACCGCCAAATCCCTTGCGTACCTGTCGAAAAAGCAACACATCAAAGAGCGACAGCATCGGACGCAACAACAGGCGCGCACCCTTGCCGGGTGTGTAGCCATCACCGTTGTAGCAATAAGCGGTGCGAAGTGCCAACCGAAACAAACTCCGCACCACCCATCCTTTAGCCCGAATGGAGGTTTCGATGCTCTTGCGGAAACTCTTGGCCAAAGCCGGCACCGAGAGCAAGAAGTTCGGACGCACCTCGCGGATGTTCAGCGGAATGTTCTTCAGCGTCTCCATCGGAGTGCGACCTATCTGCACCGTGGCAACCGTAGCTCCGCATGCAATCATGATATAGAAACCCACCACATGAGCAAAGCAGTGGTCGAGGGGCAAGATGATGAGCGTACGATAGTTGTCGGGAATATCGACACGTGTAAGCGACTGCTCGACATTGGCCGTGTAGTTGCGGTGTGTGAGAATCACACCCTTCGGGTCGGCAGTTGTCCCCGAGGTGTAGGTGATGGTTGCATAGTCATCGTTCTGAATCGACTGACCTATGCGCACAAAACTGTCGCGATACTCCGACAGATAAGCACGACCCAACCGTTTCAGTGTTCCGTAGGCTATCTCGCCTTGTTCCAGGGGAATGTGTCCAAACACAATGATATGCTGCAACTGTGGCAACTCCGCCTCTATGCGACGAATCTTCGGCAGTTGCTGTTTCGAGACAAAGAGCGTAGTCACCTCGGCATGACGCAACCGGAAGAGCAGGTCGTTCGACTCTTCAAGCTTCACCGACAACGGCACACTGATTGCACCGGCATAGAAAAGTCCCAACTCGGAGAGAATCCAAGCGTTGCACCCCTCCGACAAGATAGCCACTCGGTCGCCTCGTTGCACGCCCAGCGCAACCAGACCGGCACCCACCTCCATAGCCTGTTCGCGACTCTGCTCGTAGGTGGTAGGTTCAAACTTGTGATGACGCTTCTCCAACAAGAAGGTCTTCTTCGAATACTTCGCAACCGAAGCCTCAAAGAGGTCGATAATCGTCTTTTTCATCAGGTTGTAGGTATTTGATGCGGTGCGCCCAATGTAGTTACCTCAATGTTTCGCACCGCTGTTGTTTGGCTAACGTTACGACAGGTTAATCCATCTTCAGCACAGCGAGGAATGCCGATTGAGGCACCTGCACCTGTCCGATTTGGCGCATACGCTTCTTACCCGCCTTCTGTTTCTCGAGCAACTTGCGTTTACGCGAGATATCACCGCCATAGCACTTGGCGGTCACATCCTTGCGCACCGCCTTCACCGTCTCGCGCGCAATAATCTTGGCACCGATGGCGGCCTGTATGGCAATGTCGAACTGCTGACGCGGGATGAGCTCCTTGAGTTTCTCGCACATCTTACGGCCAAAGTCATAAGCATGGTCGGCATAAATGAGCGACGACAGCGCATCGACCGGTTCACCGTTGAGCAGAATATCGAGTTTTGCCAATCGCGACAACTGATAGCCCGTGCGGTGGTAGTCAAACGAAGCGTAGCCCTTCGATATCGATTTGAGCTTGTCGTAGAAGTCAAACACTATCTCCGACAGGGGCATATCGAAATTCACCTCCACACGGTCGGTGGTGATGAAGGTCTGATTCTTCAGCACACCTCGCTTGTCGATGCAGAGCTTGATGACATTACCCAGAAAGTCGGCCTTGGTGATAATCTGCGCCAAAATGTAGGGCTCTTCAATCTTTGCCACCTTCGTGATTTCGGGCAGTCCCGAAGGGTTGTGTACCTCGACGACCTCGCCCGAAGTAGTGGTGATGCGATAGGAGACGTTGGGTACCGTCGTAATGACATCCATGTCGAACTCGCGATACAAACGCTCCTGAATAATCTCCATGTGTAGCAGTCCCAAGAAACCGCAACGGAATCCGAAGCCCAAGGCCAACGAACTCTCCGGCTCGAAGGTAAGCGAGGCATCGTTGAGTTGCAACTTCTCAAGCGATGCACGCAAATCCTCGTATTGGTCGGCGACCACGGGATAGACACCGGCAAAGACCATCGGCTTCACATCCTCAAATCCGGCAATAGCTTCGTGACAAGGGTCGCTCACCGAAGTGATGGTGTCACCCACCTTCACCTCCACCGAGTTTTTGATACCCGAGCAGATGTAACCTACATCGCCTGCACGAATCTCGTCGCGGGGCGACATCTTGAGTTTGAGTACACCCACCTCGTCGGCATCGTACTCCGCCCCTGTGTTGAAGAACTTCACATGCTGTCCACGGCGCAACGTGCCGTTGAACACGCGGAAGTAGGCGATAATGCCCCGAAAGGGGTTGAATACCGAGTCGAAGATGAGGGCCTGCAACGGAGCCTCATCACTCCCCTTAGGCGCAGGAATGCGCTGAATGATGGCCTCTAAAATCTCTTCCACACCGGCACCCGTCTTGCCCGACGCCAACAGAATATCTTCGCGCTTGCAACCAATCAGGTCAATGACTTGATCGGTCACTTCGTCAATCATTGCCGATTCGACATCGATTTTATTCAGCACGGGGATAATCTCCAAGTCGTGTCCTACAGCCAGGTAGAGATTCGAGATGGTCTGAGCCTGGATGCCTTGTGTGGCATCGACTACCAACAGAGCACCTTCGCATGAGGCAATGGCACGCGACACTTCGTACGAGAAATCGACATGCCCCGGTGTGTCAATCAGATTGAGCACATAACGTTCGCCATCGTGTGCAACATACTCCATCTGTATGGCGTGACTCTTGATGGTAATACCCTTCTCGCGCTCCAAATCCATGTCATCGAGTACCTGGGCCTGCATCTCACGTTGGTTCAACGTATTTGTCTTCTCCAACAAACGGTCGGCAAGGGTACTTTTTCCGTGGTCTATGTGGGCAATGATACAGAAATTACGTATGTTCTTCATGCTACGAATGCGTTAATTATGATTGCTACAAAGATACGACCGCAAATTAGATTTGCCAAATCGTACCCCTCATTTCAAGGAGATAAGCTCTAAATTTAGGCGAAGAGATACCTTTCGGCACCCAATGTACCAACATTTTTACTACCTTTGCCTCAGATTATTGAGAAGAGTTGTCGAGGCGATACAACAGCCGTTGGGCGCATCGTTGCACAGCATCGACCGAATAGTTAGGAACATTCGTCATATGTCGAGAATCATCGATTACATCCGGTTGGTGAAGTTTCAACACACCATCTTTGCCATGCCGTTTGCCATGATATCGTTTGTCTACACATGGTGGCACTACCTCGCTCCTGCCGAGGCACAAGGCATCGCCACGAGACACTCGCTGTGGCTCACACTACTGCAGGTGGTGCTTTGCATGGTTTTCGCCCGCAATACCGCCATGGGATTCAATCGCTGGGCCGACCGCGACATCGATGCCGCCAACCGCCGCACCGCCAACCGCGAGATACCGGCCGGAGTCATCACCCCTCGTGAGGCGTTGCGTTTTGTCGGTGTCAATGCGTTGCTCTTCATCGGATGCGCCATCACCATCAATCCGCTGGCCGGATGGCTCTCGCCGGTAGCCCTCTGTGTGCTCTTGGGATATAGCTACTGCAAGCGATTCACTTGGTTGGTACATCTGGTGCTGGGACTTGCACTGGGAATTGCCCCTGTGGGAGTCGCCATCGCACTGGTAGGACGCGTCACACCGGAATCGTCTCTGCTGGCACTATTGGTCATGACTTGGTGTGGCGGATTCGACATCATCTATGCCCTGCAAGACTACGAATTCGACACCACGCACGGATTGCACTCCATTCCACAACGGTTCAAACCACGTGGTGCATTGGCCATCAGCCTAGGGTTGCACATCCTAAGTATAGCCGCGCTCATCGGTTTTTGTAGTTACTGTCCGCAGGGCGTGGCGCTCTGGTTGGGCGAAGCGATTTTCATCGCCTTGCTCTGCGCAGAGCATCTGCTAGTGACCCCCACTCGTCAGCGCAACATCGGCATCGCCTTTGGTACACTCAATGGCTTGGCAAGTCTTACCCTATCGCTCTTCCTCATCGTACAGATGTTGCTGACGCGATAAGCATTTCAACTCTCGGAAAAACAATCTTCAGATAAAATCATCACATCATGTTAAGCAGACGTATCGCCTCCCAACTTCGGGATTTGGAGACCCCTTTCTATCTTTATGACACCGAGCTACTTCGGCAAACCCTCGAGAGTGTGGTTAATGAGTCGAAACGCTACAACTATAAGGTTCACTACGCCATCAAAGCCAACTACGACGAGCGCCTGCTTGCCATCATCCGTGCCTATGGACTGGGCATCGATTGTGCATCGGGCAACGAGGTCCGCAAAGCCATCGAGGCGGGGTTCGACCCGCAGAGCATCGTCTATGCCGGCGTTGGAAAACGCGATTGGGAGTTGAGATATGCCATCGAACAGCACATCATGGCCATCAACTGTGAATCCATCGAGGAGTTGCAGGTGCTCAACGCCCTGGCACGGGAGGCGGGGCGCACGGTCGATGTAGCGTTACGTATCAACCCCGACATTGACCCCAAGACCAACCACTGCATCGACACCGGTCAGGCCGACAGCAAATTCGGCATCTCTTACGAGGAGATTCTCGACCACGCCGAGCAGATTCGTGCGCTCGACCACCTTCACATCGTGGGAGTACACCTCCACATCGGTTCGCAGATTCGCG
>CAYUJP010000102.1:0-4998 GCA_964445055.1 uncultured Alistipes sp. | reverse complement strand
TTTATATTACCCTGCCCAAGGATAACATCGAGACTGCCTTTTGGTTGGAGGCAGATCGTATGGAGGGGCTTAACCTCTCACCTGAGGCTCTGGATACAGAAAAGAAGGTGGTAATTGAGGAATACAAACAACGTTACCTAAATCAGCCCTATGGCGATCAAGGTATGTTGTTACGTTCGCTGGTCTACAAACAGCATCCCTATCGTTGGTCTACCATCGGTCTTTCGCCCGACCATGTGGCGCAAGCATCGATAGACGAAGTGCAGACCTTTTACAGGGCGTGGTATCACCCCTCAAACGCCATTCTTTCGGTGTCGGCAGATATGGAGCCGGAACGAGTGTTCGACCTCGTAGCGCGCTACTTTGCCTCGATTGAGCGACGCGAAAGGCCTACAACTTCGTTGCCTGTTGAAGCGGAGCAGTGCAAACCTCGACGATTGGAGGTTCAGCGCGATGTGCCTGCTACGACGGTCACTTTGGCGTACAAGATGAGCGATCGCCTCTCTCACGACTTTTACATCGGGGATATGGCCTCCGATATTCTTGCCGGTGGCGATTCGGCTCGCCTTTACGACCGATTGGTCAAGAGAGATCGAATCTTCTCAAGTGTAAATGCCTACATTACGGGCGATGTAGACCCCGGGATGTTTGTCTTCACAGGACAACTGATGCCACAGCGCACGGTCGAAGAGGCCGAGGCTGCGTTTCTCAGAGAGATGGAGCTACTGCAGCAGGAGCCTGTGTCAGACTACGAGATTGCAAAGGTGAAGAATAAATTCGAAGCCAATACCCTTTTCGGCGAGTTGAATGTGATGAACAAGGCGATGAACTTGGGCTACTACGAGATGCTGGGTCATCTGGCCTTAATCAACGAAGAGGTGGCATGTTACTGCTCACTCTCGCAAGATGAGTTGATGTCGTTTGCACGCCGAATATTTCGTGCGGAACGTTGTTCTACACTCATATACCGCTCCAAATTATGAAACAACCAGCTTTGACCATACCTACTCACGTAGAGTTGGCAGAACCTGCATGTCGTGTGTTGCACAATGGGGTTCGCCTCTACACTCTTGCAGCACCGGAATTTGAGGTGGTTCGCGTCTCTTTTGTCTTCCGTGCAGGTTCGGCACATCAGCAGAAATCGTTTGTGGCATCGTCTACAGCCAACCTGTTGTGCGAGGGAACGGAGTCGCTCAGTGCGCAACAGATTGCGGAGCGATTGGATTTCTACGGCTCCTACTTCGATGTGAACATCGACCGCGATAGCGTCTACATCAGTTTCTGCGCTTTGGCAAAATATTTCACTCAAACCATGGAGGTGGCCGAACAGTTGTTGTTGCACCCCACTTTCCCCGAGGATGAACTCGTTGCCTATCGACAGAAACGCAAACAACGTCTCAGTATTGAACGTATGAAGGTGGAGACGCAGGCTCGTGAAGCCTTTGCTACAGCCTTATTTGGTCGGGAACATCCCTACGGAGTAGTGGCACCGGAGGAGGATTACGACCACCTGACACGTGCCGATTTGGTGGCGTTCTACACGCGTTGCTACACGGCATCGCGTTGCTTTGTGGTGTGCAGCGGTCTGATGAATGCATCGGTGATTGATGCTGTGTCGCACATTGCCGAGCAGTTGCCGAATAGAGCGGAGGAGACATTGCTTCATTTCCCCACACCACTAACCACTCACAGTGTGCGAGTGGCCCACCCGGGGGCGGTGCAAGCATCCATACGAATAGGACGTTTGCTTTTTACGCGACAACATCCCGATTATGTGGGGATGCAGGTGGTTGCCATGTTGTTGGGAGGTTACTTTGGGTCGCGATTGATGCAGAACTTACGGGAGCGGCATGGTTATACCTACGGTGTGGTCAGTGCTATGGTGAACATGGAGCAGGGGGGCTATTTGGCCATTGCTACACAGGTCGCATACGACAAACGTGAGCAGGCACTGTCGGAAATCTACCACGAAATCGAATTGTTGCACACGACGTTGGTCGATGAACAGGAGTTGGCGGTTGTGCGCAATATGATGATTGGTGAGGTGATGCGTATTTTAGACGGTCCATTCGGTATTGCCGATGTGACAATCGAAAATTTGATGTGTGGGCGTGGAAACAGCTCTGTGAGCGACAGTTTGCGACAAATTCGCGAGATTACGCCACAACAGTTGCGCACACTTGTAAGACGCTATCTGCAACGCGAAGATTTGGTGACGGTTATGACTGCGTGATGTCCAAACCGGACACATAACCTCCGTGTGAGAGGAGTCATCCCTTTTTGAAAAAAATGCAACGAATTTCGTGATGAAGAACCATTGCGACGGATAGTTATGTTTCGAAACGAACCGTTTTCGTCGGTGTAGCTTACACTCTGTTAAAAAAATAACAGTTTGATTGGTGCTTTCATAATTTTTATCTATATTTACGCGCTTTTTTACGGCGAAACGTATTTTGCGGCGCAATTGTCGTTGCCAAAGAGAAAACGATTCGCAAATGAGTTGAAAGATAATAAAAACCTAATCTATAGTAATTATGGCAAATACCAAGCGTGAAAAGCTGTTCGCTGAGTTTCCTGCCGTCTCGACTGAGAAGTGGGAAGAGGTGATTACAGCCGACCTGAAAGGTGCCGACTATGAGCGCAAATTGGTATGGCGTACAGGTGAAGGATTCAATGTTCGTCCATACTATCGTGCAGCCAACCTCGAAGGTCTCCGATTCCTTGCCTCCCAACCGGGAGAGTTCCCTTATGTTCGTGGTACTCGCAACGACAATATGTGGCGCGTACACCAAACAATTACGGTGAAGTGCCCCAAAGCTGCAAATGAGGAGGCTTTGCAATTGCTCAATTCGGGCGTTGATTCCATCGGCTTCTATCTTACGAAAGCACTCGATGCTGCGGAGGTCGATACTTTGTTGAATGAAATTTATCTGCCCGCTGTTGAGGTGGTTATCGCAGGTGCAGGTGTCGGCGATGTTGCTGAACTCGTATTGGCAAAAATCGAGAAGGAGGGACTGAAAGAGTCGGCCAATGTATGTTTTGTGATTGACCCCATCATCCTGAAGTTGTCGCTCAAGGGTAAGTTCTGCTCCGAAAATGGTGCAAAGTGCTTCAACCGCTTGGCTACGTTGGCTCGCAAGTCGGCCGACATGAAGGGTGTGCGCGTTGTAACCGTGTCGGGTGAGAGTTTCTCAAATGCCGGTTCGACGATTGTCGAAGAGTTGGCATTTACTTTGTCGGCAGGTCACGACTATTTGGTTCGCCTGATGGATGAGGGTCTTACCGTCGATGAGGCGGCTCTTAAGATTCGTTTCTCGTTGGGCGTAAGTTCCAACTACTTCATGGAGATGGCCAAGTTCCGTGCCGCTCGTATGCTTTGGGCGAATATCGTTAAGGGCTATAACCCTGAGAAGAGTTGCTCGTACAAGATGTACACTCATGCAGTGACATCGACATGGAATCAAACGGTTTACGACCCCTACATCAACATGTTGCGCGGTACTACGGAGGCTATGTCGGCAGCGATTGCCGGTGTACACTCGTTGGAGGTAACACCGTTCAATACCTCGTTTGCTGAGCCGAATGAGTTCTCAAAGCGTATCGCGCGCAATGTCGAGTTGTTGCTTAAACACGAGTCGCACTTTGATCAGGTGGTAGACCCAGCCGGCGGTTCGTATTACATCGAGAATCTGACACAGTCGATTGCTGCCGAGGCATGGAAACTCTTCCTCGATTTGGAGGAGCGCGGTGGTTACATCGAGGCGTTCAAGTCGGGCTATGTCGTGGAGCGTGTCGAGGCATCGGCTGCAACCAAGGACAAGAGCGTATCGCAGCGTAAGATTACCCTGTTGGGTGCAAACCAATATCCTAACTTCACAGAGACCATCTCCGAGGAGGTTGATGCTGTGGCTGTCACACGTGCGAACAACGCAGGTGTGCTCAATCCCTATCGTGGTGCCATGGCATTCGAGGCCATGCGTATGCATGTCGATCGTAGCGATAAGAACCCGAAGGCGTTCATGCTGACGACGGGTCACTTGGCTATGGCACGTGCGCGTGCACAGTTCTCGTGCAACTTCTTCGCTTGTGCCGGCATCCGAGTACAAGACAATACCTTCTTCAAGAGTTTGGAGGAGGGCGCACAAGCCGCCTTGGATTCGAAGGCTGAGATTGTGGTACTCTGCTCGTCAGACGATTGCTATGCAGAGTTGGCGCCGAAGGCAAAAGAGCTGTTGGGCGACAAGGCGATTTTGGTAGTTGCCGGTGCTCCGGCATGCATGGCCGAGTTGGAGGCTCAGGGTATTCACAACTTCATCCATGTGAAGAGCAATGTGCTCGATACCTTGCATAATTATCTGACACAAATGGGAATTTAACTTTAGTGAAGTCATGAGAGCAAAATTTTCAGAATTGACATACGAAGGTGCAGCCTCAAAGGGTTGCGCTCAGACTTGCGGCGAAAAAGAGCCGTGGCTGACCGCCGAGCAAATTCCCGTAAAAGGATGTTATTCGGCTGCTGATCTTGAGGGAATGGAGCACCTGAACTATGCTGCAGGTGTTGCCCCCTATCTGCGTGGTCCCTATTCAACCATGTATGTAATGCGTCCGTGGACAATCCGTCAGTATGCAGGTTTCTCGACAGCTGAGGAGTCCAACGCTTTCTATCGTCGTAACTTGGCTTCGGGACAGAAGGGCCTCTCCGTTGCATTCGACTTGGCTACACACCGTGGATACGATGCAGACCATCCGCGTGTAGTTGGTGATGTAGGTAAGGCCGGTGTGTCTATCTGCTCGGTAGAGGATATGAAGGTGCTGTTCAACGGTATTCCGCTTGACAAGATGTCGGTGTCGATGACCATGAACGGTGCCGTATTGCCGATTTTGGCCTTCTATATCTTGGCCGGTTTGGAGCAGGGTTGCACCCTCTACCAGATGGCCGGTACCATTCAGAACGATATCTTGAAGGAGTTCATGGTGCGTAACACCTATATTTTTCCG